>CAZLSH010000050.1:0-17335 GCA_964562095.1 uncultured Clostridia bacterium
GAGGATAACCTTACAGAACTTCCAGTGATAGTGATAGTGTTAGTGTTAGTGTTAGCAAGAAAAGAAGAGAATTCCCTTTATAGAACGTTATATTGCGGTTCCTGAAACTGATATTGACACTGTCACTGACACTGCGCAGACCGCGGGCCGGAGGCCCGCGCTAAAGCCCCTTTTTCTGCATCAGCTCGCGGTTGCGGGCCGGCGTCTGGTTCCACAGCGTCAGCATCAGCACGGCCCCGATCACCGAGAAGGGGATGATCAGATAGACCCACACCCCCCAGCCGAAGCGGTCGAGGAAATAGCCCAGGCCGAAGCCGGTCAGGCCGCTGGCCAGGTACTGCACGCCGTCGAGCAGGCCGGTGACGGTGGCCGCCCCGCGGGTGCCGCCGAAGTCCATCGACGCCGTGCCCGAGAGCATGCCGTGCACGCCGAAGATCCACATGCAGCAGAAGCCGATCATGAAGGCGGCGATCCAGGGGACGCCGACGTGGCCCAGGATCAGCAGCGAGGCGACCTGGCCGATGTAGAAGATAAAGGCCACCGGCGGCCGCCGAGACTGAAACAGGCGGTCGGACGCGTAGCCGCAGATCAGTCCGCCGAGGATGCCGCCGGCGGTGATGCCCAGCGAGGCCACCTGGTGCAGCCCCGAGCCGGGGGCGATGCCGTGGATTTCTTTCAAGAACGGCGTGAACCAGAGCATCAGCCCCTGGCGCACGAAGCCGGTGCAGAACTCGGCGGCCATCAGGGTGAGGATCACCGGGTTCTGGAAGGCGCGGCGCAGCACGTAGGTGAAGCCGACCTTGACGTCGTCGCCGATGTGGCTGGTGGCGTCGTCGGTGTTGATCCTGGGGTATCCCGCCTGCTCGGGCTTGTCCTTGACCAGGAAAAAATCGACCAGGACCATCAGCAGGATCAGCGCCGAGGGGACGATGAAGACCCAGACCCAGCCGAAGTGGGCCAGGATCCAGCCGCCGAAGCCCATGGCCAGGAAGTAGCCGCTGGAGATCATGATGCCGAAGATGCCGCCGAACACGCCCCGTTCCTTGACGTGGAACCAGGGGGCGTTGACCTTGACCACCGACAGGGCGCCGAAGCTCTGGAAATACTGGTTGACCGCGTAGAGCAGCGACATGCCGACCACGATTTTTGTCTGCCAGCCGGCCAGGAACAGGGCGCCGATGACCAGGTTGAACAGCGCCGTGCCGATGCCGCCGAAAATGATGGCCTTCTTGCCGCCGAAGCGGTCGGTCAGCGGGCCGTTGAAGATCACGCTCAGGGCATAGGTCCAGAAGCCGGCGGTGGCGATGGTGCCGAACTCGGCCTTGGACAGGGCGAACGTTTTCATGATGTCGCTGGAGGCGACGTTGAGGTTGTAGCGCCCCATGTAGAAGGTGGCGTAGGTCAGCCCCAGCGGGAACCAGTTCTGGAAGCGGCGGCGGCGGTACGCGGGCGAGTGGTTCAGCGGGTTGCTCATTTCGCCACTCCGCGCCAGTTCAACCACAACGCGTTCAATACGTCTTCGAGATGGGCGCCCAGCACCTCGGGCTTGTCGGTTTTCTCGGGCATGTTGTCGAAGACGGCGTAGGGCACGCGGCGCCCGCCGGCGGGCAGGAATTTCGGGTCAGCGGCGAACTCGTCCCAGTCCGACTCCTTGTAGAGCATCTCGATCTTCTTGTCCTCCAGGGCGTGCTGCAGGATGGAGTCGGGGCGGTCGGGGTTGTAGCGCCGGCAGTTCTTGCGCAGCGACTCGGGCCAGTCGACCTTGATGTACATGCAGGCGGCGCGGTCCAGCACCTGCGGCGACAGGTGGGAGAACGCCTCGCGGAAGCCGCCGTGCTCCCTGCCGCGGGCGAATTCGATGAACAACGTCTTCTTCTCGTGGAAAGCCGGGTGGTCGCGCAGCAGCTTGGAATAAGCGAGGTTCAGCTTCTTGATCAGGAAGTTCCAGAACCACTTGTGCTTGAAGACATAGCCGGGCATGGTCTTGCCTTCGTAGGTGAACTCCTTGTCGGTGATCAGCCGCGGCTGGCCCATCTCCTCCATCAGGTCGTCGTCCTCGAAGCGCTCCCAGAGGATGGGGAAATCGTCGATCTCCTGGAACTCGCCGATGTGGAAGCGGCGGATGCGCTCGTCCAGGGGCACCTTTTTCAGGTAATCGATGACCTCGGACTTGCCGGCGGCCGGCCGGCCGATGAGGATGATGACGTCAAATGTCTTCTTTTCCATTCAGCGTTCCTCCAGCGAAGCGTTCCGACCGATGGAAACCTAATTATATGGATGAAGTTTTTTTTTGCAACAGGGAAGACAGAGGGAGGAAAAAGGGAAGAACGAGGGAAGAAAAGTGGGACCCGCACCGGATGACCACTTTCCCACTGTTCTTCTCTCTGCCTTTCCCTCTCTCTTCCCTGCTCTTCCCTGAGTCTATTCTTCGAGCCCGGGCAGGTCAGGCTCGCCGCCGGGCAATTCGCCGCGGGCGCCGGTGAAGTCGGCCAGGCGGTCCTGGAACTTCTCGGCCTTGCGGGCCGTCTCCTCGTACTTGCTGCCGGCCAGGCCCAGGTGCTTGCCCAGCAGGCGGAAGTCGTCGTGGAAGCGGGCGAAGCCCTCCTGGACCTTGACCAGGTCCTTGAGGATCCGCCGCGTGCGCTGCTCGATGCGCAGCCCCTTCAGGCCGAAGGCAATGGCCATCAGGTAGGCGTAGAAGCTGTTGGGCGAAACGGGGATGACGTGCTTCTCCACGGCGTAGTTGAAGATGCCGTAGTTGCGGCCGTCCAGGCCGTCGCTGATCACCGCCTCGTAGAAGACGTTCTCGGCCGGGATGTAGATCAGGGCGAAGTCGTAGGTGCCGCAGTCGGGGCGGATGTACTTCTCGGCGATCTCGTCGACGCGCAGCTTGAAGCTCTTGACGAATTCCTTCCTGTGCTTTTTCCGGTTCTCGTCGTCGCCGGCGTCGAACAGGCGCACGAAGCTCTCCAGCGGGAACTTGGCATCGACCGGGACCAGGCGCTCGCCCAGCGCGATGACGGCGTCGACCTTGGTGCCGTCGGGAAAGGCGTGCTGCAGGGTGAAGTTGCCGGCCGGCAGCACCTGGCGCAGCAGGTCCTCCAGCATGTATTCGCCCAGGTTGCCGCGCAGCTTGGGCGCGCGCAGGATGTCCTGCAGCGAGGAAATATCCTTGCCGATGGCCTTCATCTGGTTGGTCGACTCCTCGAGCACGCCCAGCTTCTTCTGGATCTCGCCGACCACCGTGCCGGTCTGGCCCAGCTGGCTGGCGATGGTGCCCTGGGTCCTGCTCAGGTTGTCGTTGACCATGCGCATGATCTCGTTGAGCTGCCCCGACATCCCCTCCTGCGTGCGGCGCAGCAGGTCGGTCTGCTGGAACAGCGACTGGCGCTGGGCCTCGGCCTGGGAGCTGCGCAGATCCTGCAGCTGGTTCTTCAGGTCGATGACCTGCTGGCCGAGGCCGGTATCGCGCGGCCGCAGCTGCAGCACCAGCACGGCCAGCAGCAGTACGACGGCGACGGCCAGCAGGACGATCAGCAGGACGGTTTCCATATGCCTGAACGATAACAGAGGGGGGCGGAAATAGCAACAAGAGCGAAATCCAGTGTCAGTGACAGTGTCAGTGTCAGCAAGAGGCCTGACGGGCAACAGTGTTAGTGTTAGTGTTAGCAGGAGGCCAGAGCGAAATTCAGGGGCAGTGATAGTTATTGAAATCGGCTTACAGTGGACGGTGACGGCCATGATTGGCAATCGGTTTAAGGCAGAAGGTTTAAGGTTCAAGGTAAGAGAAGATGGCCACCTTACGCCTTACACCATAAACCTTACGCCGATTGCCTCTCTTTCTCATCACGCATCACGCATAACTGGCAATTGTGGTAGTGATAGTGGTAGCCGGAGATCAGAGCGCAATCCAGTGTCAGTGTCAGCGACAGTGTCAGCAAGAGGCCTGACGGGCAACGCTGATTTCCCTTATTCCTCGCCATGGATCACGACCGGCCGCAGCATCGCAGGTCACAAACAAGGGGCGCGGACTTGCAAATAGCCTTCGGCCAAAGCGAACTCCAGGGAAGTGACGGTCTTGCGGATCACTTCTTTTTCCGACGGCAGCCGCGCACCCGCCTCCAGGAGAACGGCCTGGTCGCGGCCGTGCGCCTTGGCGTAAAGCAGCCCAAGGTCGGCGACCATGGTGCATTGCTCGAAGGTCAGCAAGCCGGGCTGCCCGGGATAGACCGGCAGGGCGACATAGCCGATGGAGCATGTCTTGCGCAGGGTTTCCCCGCCGCCGATGGCGAAGCGGGTGTCGGTCACCCGCTGCAGGATCTTGGCGGCGAAGGCGGCCAGGTGGCTGGGGGCGACGTTCTTCAATACCAGCAAAAACTCCTCGCCGCCCAGGCGCAGGACGGAATCGTCCTGGCGCACCGATTCCATCAGCAGCTGGGCGAACTGCCGCAAAACCCGGTCGCCGGCGTCGTGGCCGTGGATGTCATTGACCATCTTGAAAAAATCGATATCCACCAGGAACATGCCGAACACGGCGTCTTCCTGCGCGGCTTCGCGCTGGTTCCGGGAGCCCAGCAGAAATTGCTTGCGCTTGAGGAAAGCGTCTACCTCGCCCTGCAGCACCTCGTGCATGTAACGCCGGTTGCGCAGCCCGGTCAGCGGATCGGTGAGGGTGGCCTGGAGCAGATTCTGCGAAGCATCGTGCAGCTGCTGGGTGCGCTCGGTGACGATTCTTTCCAGGCGAGCCTTCTGGCGCCGCAGGTTCAGGGTATACAGGTGGATGGTGCCGAGCAGGGCGAAGACTCCACCGCAGATCCACAGCAAATAAGCCCCCGGCGTGCGCGTCCAGGGAGGAAGGATGCGCAGGTCATACTCGGCTTCGCCGCCCATTGCGCCATAGACGTTTTTGCCGCGGACGCGGAAGCTGTAATTCCCCTCGGGAAGGTAGGTGTACTCCTTTTTCGTGTCGGCGGTCCAGTCGCTCCACTCCCGGTCGAATCCGTCCAGGCGGTACTGGAAACGAGTGGCATCAGGTTTCTCGTAGAAGGCCGCCGCGAATTCGAAAGCGATGGAATTTTCCTTGAAGGGAAGACGGGGAATGTCGGCGGGGCCCTGGAAGGTGTCGAAGACGGTGCGCTGCCGGCTGAATGCGGTCCCGGGACGGCCATGAGTGCCTTCGTAGAGGACGCGACCGGATCCCGCCGTCACTTTGCGCAGCAAGACGGAGAACGGCTGCTCATAGTTCTTCTTTAGATGTGGATCCACCCGGTAGAGCCTCTTGCCTGCCAGCCAGATGCTGCCGTCCGGGTGAAGGTACATCGTCCCGTCCTGGGCCGGCACGCCGCGGAAAGGCCGAAATTCCATGCGGTAGGCGCCGTCCCGGCCGGGGCTGGCCCAGGCGATTCCCAGGGAAGTGCTGAAGAAAACATCCCCGTTGGGGGCAAAGACCATGTCCCTCAGCACCACGGGAGGATCGATGAATGTCTTGCCCAGGACGGTGTCCTGGGTGAAGCGAATGCGCTCAGGGGCCTGTGCCGTGTCCGGGGGAATGGCGGCGCGATACAACCCCGACGACGACAGGACAAAAAGAATTTCCCCGCGGGCAACGGCCTTCAGGTTCGAGCGGACAGGCAAACCCTGTTCGGGACCGAAGCGCTGGACCAGCGGCCGGGTCGGATCCGCATCGGCAAAATGAAGCCGCAGCAGGCCCCGGGTCTCGGTGCCGGCCCAGAGATCGCCGTTGATATCCTGGGCAATGCCGCGGATGTTGTCCTCGATAGCCTCGATCCTGCCCATGAACCGCCAGCGGTCCGCCGTGCGCCGGTACACCTCCATGCCCCCGGCCGCGAGACCGGTGAAAAGATGACCGGGCCAGAGCCGGGATGTGGCCAGGCAATAGATGGTGGCGCTGGAACCCAGGGCCTTGACCGCCGTTTCGCCGCGGATGCTGAACAAGCCGCTGGCGGAAGCCGCCATGAGTTCGCCGTCGACGTCGAGGAGCTGCCAGATCTGCGCGGGGCTGTTTTTCAGCGGCGCAAAGAGAAGACGGTCGTCCTGCAGGGCAAAGCGGTGGGGCGACTGCAGCAGCACGCTCTCGAAGGTGCCGATGACCATGCGGCCCTGGTGGAAGCGGGCGCAGATGCTGATGCCGCGGATGTTGTTGCGGGCGTCGAAGTACGAGTTGGCTCCGCTCAGTTCGATGTGGGAGATGCCGGCGTTGCTGCAGCACCACAAATTGCGGCTGCGATCCAGGAAGAGATTCAGCACCGTGTTGTCCAGCAGGTCGCTGCGGGTATTGATGCTGCGGATGATTCTTCCGTTGGCGTCGAAGGTGACGATGCCTCCCCTGACGGTGCAGACGGCAAAGGCGTCCGCCCCCAGGGGAACAAGCTTATAGATAAAGCCGTTGTCGACCTGGATGAACCCGTCCAGTTCGCTGGGAAACGGCGTCACCATATCCGGGGGCGCCGGCCGGGAGAGATCGTAGCGCTGGGCCGCCTCGTCCCAGAGGGCCGCGAGATCGATGCGCAGGAAATCCCCGCTGGCACGGCCCGCCAGCAGCTGGTGGCGCTTCCGCCCCGCCGCAGCGGCGGCAGGGGCCGCATCGGGCCCGACGTCCCGGGCTTCCCGGGCCGGGAGGCCCAGAGGGGCCAGCGCAATGCGCGTGCCGTTGTAGACACCGTCGAGCTGGGAAATCGGCAGCACCTCGTCCCCCGCCAAGAGGCACAGGCCCTTGTCCATGTCGGCATAGAAAACGCTGCCGTTCAGCAGGCAGGCCTGGGACGAGGCGAACCGGCCGGGAAGGACCGTGATCCGGCCGCCATGGAGACGGAAAATCCGGCTGCGGGTCAGAAAGTAGATGCCGTCAGCGGCGCTCACCACCTGCCAGACATCGGCGAAGGCCCGGGCGCCCGCGGGGATGGCCTCGCCAAGGGAAACCGCGAAAGCATCACCGGTGGACGATGCCGCCAAGTAGCCGAAATCGTCCACCGAGCCGTAATACAGCGTCCCGTCCGGACCGAAAGTCAGGTCGCGGACCGTGGCGTTCCCGGGCACGGGGATCAGGCGCCAGTGCTGGCCATCGAACTCCAGGATGCCGGCATTGTTGGCAAAATACATGATGCCGCGGCGGTCCTGCACCGCCGCCCAATTCTGGGAGAGGGCCTTGAATTGCTCGGTCTCGTAGTTGTGGATGACGGGAGCGCCGAGTTTCTGCGCCTGGGCGGCCAACATCGCCCCGCAGATCAGGATCCATCCCGACAAAAAAGATGCTCTGCCGATCATGACCCGCTCCGGATGCGGATGCGATCAGCGAGAGTTTCTGTCTCCATCACCAGCATTCTAGTGAACGGCAAAATGAAAGTCAACGAAGCGAATCAGCCGGATCCATGTCCCCTGCCGGCGAGTTGACATCCAGCCACGAAATTCCTATACTTTTTTACTGACCTTGGAGGCTGCCATGAGCGAGAACAAAAGACCGCCCGGAGGCAAGATCCTGCTGGGCGGCATCCTGATCCTGGCCGGCGCCCTGGTGCTGCTGGCCAACCTGGACATCCTGGCCTTCGACTTCAACCCGGGAGACTGGTGGCCGCTGATCCTGATCGTCCTCGGCGTGGTCCACCTGCTGGACAGCCGCAACCTATTCGACTTCTCGGGCCTGTTCCTGCTGCTGCTGGGCGGCGTCTTCCTGGCGGCCGAGCTCGGCGCCATCCGCTGGGGCGACGTCTGGCGCTGGTGGCCGGCGCTGCTGATCCTGCTCGGGGTTTCCATCCTCTTCCGCGGCAAGCCGGCCATGCTGCCGGGCAGCGTTCGCCACAGCGCCGCCAGCGGCGAGCCCAGCCTGCACGTGAACAACATCCTCGCCGGCAGCGACCGCCGCGTCACCAGCCAGGAGTTCAAGGGCGGAGACGTCGCCAACGTCCTCGGCGGCGTGGAGATCGACCTGCTGGAGGCCAAGCTGGCCCCCGGCGAATGGCTGCTCACCGTCTCATCGGTACTGGGCGGCGTCGACATCCGCCTGCCGCGCGACTGGCGCCTCGAGGTGCAGCCGACCACCATGCTGGGCGGCGTCGACGACCACACGCGCCAGAACCCCGACGCGGCCGGCGGCAAGCTCATCATCCGCGCCTCGGCCCTGCTCGGCGGCGTCGACATCAAGAACTAGGCGCAAACCGTTCCTCGCGGGAAAAAGCACCTCCACTCGCTCGGCGAACGACGGACGGGAGATTGTGACCGGGCGAGGAATCACCTGGATGCAGGCCTATTGCTATTTCCAAAGGAGCGAGGCCGACACGTTTGCCATGCCCGCCGTGGCGACGGGGGCACCGATCATCATCACGATCCGGCCATCAAGGCCGGTATTCCCAGCGCGCATGCACGACATTCGATTCCTGAACCCCCTGGTCGGGATGCGGGCGCTTCACTTTCGCAAGGATGTTCTTTTCCTTATAGCCTTCCGCCGTCACCCACGACTCCAGGATCGGAGAAAGAGGGATCTCGAAAACGTGGTTCCCGGAGGAACTGACGGAAAGCGTCTCAGAAGAAAAATGGCCATCGAAATACTTGGGATCCTGGTAGAGGATTTCCAGATCGCCCTGGCCGATTGCGTCCAGGTGGACAAGCAACTTCGGCTTGATCGGATAGGGCCCGGTCGAGTGGGCAGGATCTACCTCGATCCAGAAATTCTTAATGTACACCGGGCACGTTTTTTGGATGACCCGATGGGCCGCATTGTTCGCTTCGCTCGTCTCCCTCACCTTGGAATCGCCGTTGGCGCTGACGAGAAGCTGCACCGGGGCGCTGGCAGCCAGCTCCAGCGGCGAGAGACTATACGTCAGGTTGATCCGCTGTTCGGACCCTGCCGGAAGGGCCAGCGGCAGGGTGATAGGGTCGAGCTGCCGGCTGTTGAAGAAAACCAGGAACGTGAGCGGGCCGCTGTAGCGGTGGTTGCCGTTGTTGCGCAGCCGGGCGTACAAGGCACCGCTGCCCGTTTCGCGCTCGACATCGACCATCTGGAAATCGACGGTCTTCAGCTCGCCGGTGAAAGGCTGGGTCGACGTCCCCGGCGGTAGGCCCTTCGGCTGTACCGGGCTGCCAGGCTGGTTCTGGGAGGCGAGGCCGGCGGCAGCGACGGTGAAGGCCTTGCTGTCGCCCGACGCCGAGCCCGGTGCCTTGACGCGCACGAAATAGCTGCCGGCGGCCAGCGCGGCGGGAACGGGCCAGGAGAACGAGCCGTCGTTGGCCGTGCTGCCGGCGATCTCCAGCACCGCCGGTTCGGAATTGGCCGCTCCGGACCGGCGCAGGCGGATAGCCACCGTGTCGGGAATGGCGCCGGATTTCGTCCAGGCGATAACGCAGACCTGCCCGAAGCGGAAAGTCTCGCCCTCCTTGGGCGACGTGACGGCGATGCTCTGGCCAGGCAGCATGGTCTCCGCCAGGACCAGGAACAGGACAGTGACCCAGAGAAATTTACTCACGGTTCCTCCTTTTTTTGTCAGTATTTCGGTAATTTTTAAGCAATTATATAAAAATTAGATGCGCTTATCTCAAAAAAAATCATCATGAAATTTTTTCGGGAGCGGCCGGTGTCGGGGATGTGGCTGAAGGCACGAGAAATGAAACAAGCTCCAGGATTTCGTTTGCCGCCTGGTTCGTTTTTTCCTTCTAGCTCGCGCCCCACGCCTTGTACCCAGTACGTCTCATTATTTCCTGGCCAGGTCTAGGACCTGCTGCATCACCCTCATGGCATTGCCGCCCCAGATCTTGGCCACCTGCTCCTCGCTGTAGCCGCGGCGCACGAGCTCGACGGTGATGTTCTTCAGCTCGGTCACGTCGCGGCAGTCGGCCAGGCCGCCGCCGCCGTCGAAGTCGGTGCCGATGCCCACGTGGTCGATGCCGATGAGCCTTACGATGTGGTCGATGTGGTCGACGGCGTCCTTCACGTAGACCGGCGGCTGCGGGAAGCGGGCCTGGATGGCCTCGTACTCCGCCTCCAGCTTGTCGCGCGCGGCCGGGTCCTTGATGCCGCCCCAGCCGCCGTAGGCCTCGTCGACTTTTTTGAACAGCTCGGCGAACGCCTGCTCGCGCTGGGGGTTGGCCGGCGGCATCTTGACGTAATCGTCCAGGATGCACAGCTGGATCACGCCGCCGTTCTTTTTCAGCGCCCGCAGCATGTCGTCGCTCAGGTTGCGCGGATGGTCGGACAGGGCGCGGGCGCAGGAATGCGAGGCGATCAGCGGCGCCCGGGTCAGGGACAGCACGTCGAAGAAGGAACGATCCGAGACGTGGGAAACGTCGATCATGACCCCCAGGTCGTTGAGGCGCGCGACCACCTGCTTGCCCCAATCGCTCAAGCCGCGGTCCTCGGGGTCGCGGCGGTCGGTCGAGGAATCGCAGATGTCGTTGTCGGCGGTGTGGGCCAGGGTGACGTAGCGCACGCCGCGCCGGTAAAAGGAATCGATCAGGGCCGGGTCGCGGCCGATGGGATAGCCGTTCTCCATGCCGATGAAGATGGCCCGCTTGCCCTCCTTTTCCAGGCGCCGGGCGTCGGCGGGCGTCAGGGCCCGGCCGCAGAGGTCGGGATATTTTCCGACCATCGCGTCCATGGCGTCGAGAATGGCGCCGGCTTTCTCCCTGGCCTTGGCGTGCCCTTCCGGCGTGCGCGGCCCCTGGCCCACGAAGACGGCGAAGAACGAGGCGTCGAGCCCGCCCTCCTTCATGCGCGGCAGATCCTGGCAGCCGCTGCCGCGCTCGCCGGTCTTGTGGTATTGGCCGATGTCCCAGCCCTTTTCAAGGAGCTTGAAGGGCGTATCGCAGTGGGTGTCGACGGTGAACGCCCGCTCGTGCCAGAGCAGGGCCTTGCGGAGCAGCGCATCGTCGGTCGGGCTCTCCGTGCCGGCGCGCAGGACGGGAAGGGAAAAGGCAGCGGCAATCAAGGGCAGGAATGCCAGGAGTTTGATCTTCATGATGCACCTCAGGCGCTTATACTGAAAAAAGACGCGTTTGGTTTGACTTTCCTTTGGCCGGAGGCGTTTTGCGCAAAAAAATCCGCTGTGCTATAATTTTTATCATGCTGGACATCCATTTCATCCGCAACAACCTGGAGCTGGTCAGGAAAAAGGTCGTCCCCTTCGCCGAGGACCGTTTCAGCAGCCTGGATCTGCGCCGGCGCCAGATCCTGTCCCGCAGCGAAGAGCTGAAAAGCCGCAAAAACAAGCTGGCCAAGGAAACGGGCTTCCTCAAGAGGAGCGGCGCCCCGACGCGCGAAATGGAGCTGCAGTCCATCGAGCTTTCCAAGCAGATCTCCCGCGGCGAAGAAGAGCTGGAAACTCTCGAAGCCGAATTCCAGGAGTTCCTGCTCGGCATCCCCAACCTGTTCCACGACTCGGTGCCGGTGGGCCACGACGCCGGCGCCAACGAACTGGTGCGCGAATGGGGCGACCAGCCGAAGTTCGATTTTGCGCCGCGCCCGCACTGGCAGCTGGGCGAAGCCGCCGGCACCCTCGACTTCGCCCGCGCCGCCAAGATATCGGGCTCGCGCTTCGCCGTCTACTTCGACGGCCTGGCCAAGCTGGAGCGGGTGCTGATCCAGTTCATGCTCGACTGCCACACCAGCGAGCACGGCTACCGCGAAGTGCTGCCGCCCTTCCTGGTCAACGACGCCAGCCTGACCGGCACCGGCAACCTGCCCAAGTTCAAGGCCGACCTGTTCAAAATCGAAGACTACAACCTCTACCTGGTGCCCACCGCCGAAGTGCCGCTGACCAACATCCACCGCGACGAGACCCTGGACGAGGATCAGCTGCCGGTAAAGTACGTGGCCTACACTCCCTGCTTTCGCAGCGAGGCCGGCTCGCACGGCAAGGACATCCGCGGCCTGGTGCGCCAGCACCAGTTCAACAAGGTCGAGCTGCTCAAGTTCGCCGCCCCCGCGCGCTCCTACCTGGAACTGGAGGAGCTGACCGCCGACGCCGAGTCCATCCTGCGCAAACTGCAGCTGCCCTACCGCACCATGGCCCTGTGCAGCGGCGATCTGTCCTTCTCCTCGGCCAAGACCTACGACATCGAAGTCTGGATGCCGGAGCGCGCCGCCTACCTGGAGATCTCCTCCTGTTCCAACTTCGAGAGCTTCCAGGCGCGGCGGGCGCGCATCAAGTACAGGGGCCGCGACGGCAGGAAGGACTTCGTGCACACGCTGAACGGCTCGGGACTGGCCGTCGGCCGCACCGTGGCCGCCATCATGGAGAACTACCAGACCGCCGACGGCCGCGTGCGCATCCCCGAGGTTCTGCGCCCCTACTTCCCCGGCCGCGAGCTGCTGTAATGCCCTACTTCCAGTGCACCCTGGTCGACGAGCGGGGGCACTTCCAGACACGCGAGTATTACGCCGAAAGCCGCGGCGAGCTCAGCCAATCCCTGAGCGGGCTGGACGAGAAGCTGGTCGCCGTCCAGCGCCTGTGGTTCAAGGGCTTTTCCCTGCGCCAGATCTTCCGGCACAAGATCGGCGCCACCGAGTTCCTGCTGTTCAACCAGGAGATGATCATCCTGCTCAAGGCCGGCATTCCCGTGGTCCGCGCCTTGGAGATCATCGTCCAGAATACCCCCTTCGGTGTGCTGCGCGAGGTCCTGACCCAGGCCGCCGGCAACATCCGCAACGGCGTGCAGATCTCCGCTGCCTTCTCGTCGCGGCAGATCCCTTTCTCGCGGATCTACCGCGCCTCGCTGCTGGCCGGCGAGCGCAGCGGCCACCTGGAACAGGTGCTGGAGAAGTTCAACGTCTACCTGGGCAAGATCAGCAACCTGCGCCGCAAGATCATCAGCGGCCTGACCTACCCGGTCATCCTGCTCGTGTTCATGATCGCCATGGTGCTGGTGATCGCCGTCTACGTCATCCCCCGTTTTTCCTCCTTTTTCAGCGACATGGACGCCGAATTGCCGCCCGTGACCCTGTTCTTCATGACCGCCACCCAGTTCCTGCGCGACAATCTCCTGCCCGTCAGCGCCGTCCTGCTCCTGGGATACGCCGGCATCCGCCTGCTGGAACACCTGAACCCCAAGGTGACGCTCATCGACCAGGCCAAGCTCAAGACCCCCTTCCTGGGCCGCATCGCCCACGAGAACGCCATCGCCGTGTTCGCCCGCACGCTGTCCATCCTGATCTCGGGCGGCATCCCCGTCCCCGAATCAACCGAGATCGCGGTGGAAACCTTCGCCAACCGCTTCCACTACGCCCAGGTGCGCGCCATGCCGGAAAAGATCCGCCAGGGCAACCTGCTGTCGGCGGTGCTGCAGGAGATCGCCATCATGCCGCGCATCCTGGTCGAGATGGTGCGCGTCGGCGAGACCTCGGGCAACCTGACGACCGTGCTGGACGAGAGCGCCGACTACTACGAGCGCTCCCTGGACAGCCGCATCAACGCGTTGATTTCGCTGATCGAACCTGTTA
Source organism: uncultured Clostridia bacterium (assembly GCA_964562095.1). Taxonomy (GTDB): domain Bacteria; phylum Acidobacteriota; class Aminicenantia; order UBA2199; family UBA2199; genus UBA2199. The sequence continues at coordinate 13,445 of CAZLSH010000050.1, forward strand.
TAATCATTGGCTTGGGAATGGTGATCGCCTTGATGCTCGTTTCCGTTTACTTGCCCATATTCAGCACCGTTAAGGTCATTCAATGAAAAAATCCATCCATATCGCCGACGTCAAGATCGATTACGCCCTGCTGGCCCGCTTTCCGGCCGAATTCCTGATCAAGAACGTTTTCTTCCCCATCGAGGAGAACAACGGCAGTATTTCGGTGGCCATGCCCGATCCAGACAACCTCGACAAGATCGGCATGATCGAGAACTTCACCCAGAAAAAGGTCGTCCCTTTTCTGGCCAACCAGGACGAGCTGGAGAAGTTCCTGAAAAAGAGCGACACCTACACCAAGGTGCTGCGCGGCAAGACCGAGACCTTCGCCCTGAAGAAGACCGCCGCGGCGGAAAGCGACGACGAGGACGTCGTCACCATCGAGAGCATCACCGAGAGCGAGGAGGACGACTCGGTGATCAAGCTGCTCAACAACATCATCCTGACGGCGGTGAACAAGAAAGCCTCCGACATCCACATCGAGATCAGCGGCGAGGCCCTGGTCATCAAGTACCGCATTGACGGCATCCTGCACCAGATCATGGAGCCGCTGGACAGCTCCTTCCACTCCTTCCTGCTCACCCGGCTCAAGGTCATTTCCGAACTGGACATCGCCGAGAAGCGCGTGCCCCAGGACGGCCGCTTCCGCATGAAATTCAAGCAGAAAACCATCGATTTCCGCGTCTCGATCATGCCCGGCATCTACGGCGAAAACGCCGTCATCCGCATCCTCGACCGCGAGATGATCACCGAGAACATCGGCGAGCTCAAGCTGAAGCAGCTGGGCTTCTCCCCCGACATCCTGGAGAAGATCAATTACTACATCCGCCAGCCTTACGGCATGTTCCTGGTGACCGGCCCGACGGGCAGCGGCAAGACCACCACGCTGTATGCGGCATTGAACGAGATCAAGGACCCGGCCGACAAGATCATCACCATCGAGGACCCGGTCGAGTACCAGGTCGAGGGCATCATCCAGATCCCGGTCAACGAGAAAAAAGGGCTGACGTTCGCCCGCGGCCTGCGCTCCATCCTGCGCCACGACCCCGACAAGATCATGGTCGGCGAGATCCGCGACCCGGAGACGGCCCAGATCGCCATCCAGTCGGCCCTGACCGGCCACCTGGTGTTCACCACCGTCCACGCCAACAACGTGTTCGACGTCCTGGGCCGCTTCATCCACATGGGCATCGACACCTACAGCTTCATTTCGGCGCTGAACTGCATCGCCGCCCAGCGCCTGGTGCGCGTCCTTTGCCCGCTGTGCAAAAAGCCCGTTGTCCTGGACAAGGCGGAACTGGCCTACAACCGCATCGACAAGAGCTTCTTCACCCAGCCCGTCTTCCGCGCCGCCGGCTGCGATGAGTGCGCCGGGCTGGGTTATTCGGGCCGCACGGCCATCGGCGAGATCCTGGAGCTGACCGACGAGGTCAAGGAGATGATCCTGGCCAAGAAGCCGACCTCCGAGATCAAGAAAGTGGCCATGGAGCAGGGGATGGTCCCCATCCGCCGCAACGGTCTGGCGCGCGTCAAGGCCGGCTTCACCTCCATCGAGGAGCTGAACCGGGTAACGGTCAAGGAATGGGTCTGAGCGGCTTTTTTCTCCCCCAGCGCCTGCCGCGCCAGTTCGTGTTCGCCGGCGAGCGCCACGCGGGGACGTTTTTGCTGCGCAGCGGGCGCATCGCCGGCCGCTCTGCCTTCGACGGGCCGGCGCTGGCCGAAGGCGCCGGCTGGGAGGCGGCCCTGGCCGCGCTGCGTGCCGAGGAGACGGGCGTCGTCTTCAGCGCCGCGCCGTTCATCTTCAATTTTTTCGAATTCGACCAGCTGCCCTGGCGGCGCCAGGCGCTGAACGAGCTGGTGGCCTGGCGGCTGCAGAAGATTTTCCCGGAGGACATCGCCGCCTATGACCATCGCTTCTTCCGGCTGGACAAGAAGCGGGTCCTCTCCATCCTGGTGCGGCGGTCGCTCCTGGAGCGCACCGAGGCCGCTTTCGCCGCCCGCAAGACCCCCCTGACCTACATCGGCAGTTCCACCATGGAAATCCTGGCCCGTGCCCGCCGAGCCAGGCCCGCGCCCGACTTCTTCGTCGAACGCGACGGCTCGGGCTGCACGCTGGTCTTCCAGCAGCACCGCCTGCCCATTTACATCCGCAAGTTCAGGAACGTTTCCGCCGCCGACACCGTCGGCGAGATCGGCAAGACCGTGACGTTCGTCCGCAACCAGTTCGGCATCGAGCCCCGCCGCTACTGGCTTCACGATCACCTGGGCGACGCGTCGGCGGCCGCCATCGAGGCCGCCCTGAAAAACCCGGGCACTGAGGCCGCGGCAGGCGGCGAGTATTCGCGCCTGCCCCTCGGCACCGACGCCGCGCCGCACATTCCCGGTGGCTCATGAACCGGCTGACCTACAACCTCGCCCGCTCGCCCCAGGTGGACCGCCTGCGCTTCGCCCTGCGCGCCGCCCTGTTGTTCCTGCTGGCGCTGCTGCTGGGCATTCTGGCCGTAACCAACCTGGCCGAACGGAGCGGCCGGGCCCGCCGCGACGTCGAAGCGGCCGGCGCCGGCCGGAGCCGGCTGCAGGCCCTGGACGACGAAAGCGGCCGCCTGCGCCGGGAGATCGAAGCCTGGAAGCAAGCGCACGCCGGCCAGCTGGCGCAAGCCAATTCGCTGATCGCGCGCAAGAGCTTCTCCTTCGTCTCGCGCCTGGACTTCCTGGAAAAAGCGTCCAGCCCGGGAATCCGCATCCGCAATTTGTCCCTGGAAAACGAGCGCGCCGCCCGCGTCCGCCTGTCCATCACCGCCCGCACCCTGCCGGAACTGTTCGCCCTGTACAAGAAACTCGCCCCCTTTGAGCTGGCGATCGCCAGCGAGACCCAGACCCAGGACGAATACCTGGTGAACCTGAGTTTCAGGCTGCCCGATGAAGAAACATAAGATCACGATCACGGTGCTGCTGGCCCTGCTGGCGCTCAGCGCGGCGTCCTGCCTGTTCTCTCTGGCCTATGGCGCCTACCTGGACATGAAGGGCCAGGGCCGCCGGGAACAGGAAACCGCCCTGCGCCTCCGGCAGGAGGAGCTCGCCGAACTGGCCGCCCAGCACGCCGAATGGCGCAAGCTCCCCGCTGACCTGGAGCAGTTCCGCGGCCGCCACTTGATCAGCCTGGACGATTTCGCCCGCTTCCGCCGCGACCTCAACCTGTGCCTGGACGACAACGGCTTCCCTGCTCCCAACATCTCTTTCACGTTCAACCAGCGCCGGGGCGGCCTGCAGCCGGTGAGCTTTCAGTTCACCCTGAACGGCACCTACCGCAGCCTGAAAAAATTCATTTACGACATGGAGCGCAAGCCCAAGATGCAGTTTTTCAAACAGATCGACCTGAACGACAGCGGCGAGACGGTCGTCGGCCGCTTTGCCATGGAGGCTTACCTTGGGGAATAGGACCGGCTGCGGCTTGCTGGCCCTGGCAATCCTGGCCGCCGCAACGCCGGCGCGTGCCGAGCTGCTCAAGCTGTCGCTGCTGGAAAAGCCCGTCCGGCGCTTCGCGGTGAAGCTGGACCTTTTCCGGGGCGGCGAGCCGGCGGCGCCGCCGCCGGCGGGCCGGGCCAACAGCCCCGTTCCCGCCGTATCCCTGCAGCAGTCCATCGCCGACGAGATTGCCCAGTCGGTGAGCTTCGACGGGCTCATCGTGAAGGACGGCACCCCCCTGGCGCTGCTTAACGTCAGCGGCGATTTTTTCACCGTGGGCGAGGGGGAGACGGTCCTGGGCAAGATCCGCGTCCTGAAGATCACCCGCGAGATGGTGACCATCGAGTACGACGGCCAGCCCTACGAGATCCGCACCAAAGGAGAGTA
>CAZLSH010000051.1:0-4716 GCA_964562095.1 uncultured Clostridia bacterium
AGCGCATCGAGGGGCTGGAGCGCGCCAAGTCGCTGGGCGTGGAGGTGTTCCATGCCGGCACCGTGCAGGAGGCGGAGGGGCTGGTGAGCGCCGGCGGCCGCGTGCTGAACGTTTGCGCCACCGGGCCGACCCTGAAGGAAACCATGGCCAAGATCTACGACGGCATATCCTTCATCGCCTTCGACGGCATGACCTTCCGCCGCGACATCGGCTGGATGCGCAAATGAGCCCGCGCGTCGCCTTCCTGATGGGGTCGGATTCCGACTTCCCGGCCCTGGAGAAGGGGATCGACGTGCTGCGCCAGCTGCAGGTCGAGGTCGACGTCGAGGTCAGTTCGGCGCACCGCACCCCCGAGCGCACCCAGGAGATCGTCCGTGCCTTTGAACAGAACGGCGTGCAGGTGATCATCGCCGCCGCCGGCGGCGCCGCCCATCTCCCCGGCGTGGTGGCCGGCCACACCCTGCTGCCGGTTTTGGGCGTGCCCATGGCCTCGCCGCTTTCCGGGCTCGACTCGCTGCTGGCCATGGTGCAGATGCCCGCCGGCGTGCCGGTGGCCGTCTTCGGCATCGGCGAATCCGGCGCCGTCAACGCGGCGCTGTTCGCCGCCGAGATGCTGGCCGGCGGCGACCCCGGCCTGAGGGAGCGCCTGCAGGCCCACCGCGCCGGGCAGCGGGCAGGCGTGCTGGCCAGGAGCCGCAAGCTGAAAGAGAAGCTGGGGGGGGGATGAAATTCGTCATCGAGTGCTTCGGCTGCCGCAGCAACCAGGCCGAGATCCAGGAGTGGATCATCGAGCTGGAAAAGCGCGGCTACGAGCGCACCACCCGCGCCGCCGAGGCCACGTTCGGCATCGTCAACACCTGCAGCGTCACCGAGAAGGCGGAGAAGGACGTGCTGCGCTTCGTCGCCCGCTCCTACCGCCATACCGGCGTCAAGTGGCTTGTCGCCGGCTGCACCGTCAGCCGCGACCGCTCGGCCATGGAGAACAAGTACCGCGAGTATTTTTTTTTTGACAACCGCCAGAAGGAGCGCCTGGTGGAAACGGTCTGCGATCTCTTCCCCCTGGACAGCCGCCTGGTCTACCACTCGGCCTTCCGCTCGCGGGTCTTTCTCAAGGTCCAGGACGGCTGCAATTTCCGCTGTTCCTACTGCATCGTGCCCTCGCTGCGCGGCAAGGCGCGCAGCCTGGAGACGAAGGCGGTGCTCGCCAAGGCCCGGCATTATGCATCCCTGGGCTACCACGAGCTGGTGCTCACCGGCATCAATCTCTCATCCTACGGCTACGACCTGTTCCCGCGCCAGACCCTGCTCGCCCTGGCGGCCGAGCTGCAGCACGTGCGCGGGGTGGATATCATCCGCCTGAGCTCGCTGGACCCGCGCTACATCCGCTATCCGTTCGTCAAGGACCTGAGCGCCATGCCCAAGATCGCCGACAGCTTCCACTTTTCATTCCAGAGCGGCAGCGACGCCGTCATCCGCCGCATGAACCGCGGCAGCCGCAGCGTCGAGTACCGCAGGATCCTGGCGCAATTCCGCGCCTGCTTCCCCGGCGCCAACCTGGGCGCCGACTTCATCGTCGGTTTTCCCGGCGAGACGGAGAGGGAGTTCCGCGAGACGGTGGCCTTTCTGCAGGAGACGCCGCTGAATTACCTGCACGTTTTTCCCTTTTCGCCGCGGCCCGGGACCAAGGCGGCCGTCCTGGAGCCCCTGGCGCCGGCGTTGGTGCGCGCCCGCGCCGCCGAGCTGAAGGAGATGGGCCGGCTCATGAAGCTGGCCTACCGCGAGGGCTGCCGCGGCCAGACATTCTCCGGCATCCTCATCGAGGAGAACCCCAACTACGCCCTGGTGGTCACGCGCAACTTCCTGTCGGTGCGCGTGCCGCCGGTTCGCGGCTACAAGAAGCGGAAGCTGCACGTGCGCGTCGAACGTGTGGTCAACGAGAACCTGTGCGAGGGCAAGATCGCCTGACCGCGCGGGGCGATCCATTCCTGGCGGCCGCGTCTTTTCGCCAGCGGCCGGTTAGCGGTTGACGACCTGGACGGGGGGATGGATTTCCCAGCCGACCCCCTTGCGGAAGGAGAAGTGGTTCATTTCGCAGCGCGGCGGCCGGGTAGCCAGGATGTTCCCGGGCCGCAGGAAGCCCTCGAAAATGTGGATCTGCCGCCGGACCGGGAAGGAATCGCCCAGGAGCGAGAAGCCCTCGGCGGTCATTTCGGCCAGGCCGGCATGAGAAAGGATCGTGGCGGCGATGTCCGCCGTCTGTGTCTCCCAGGGAGAAATGCGCAGCTTCGGGGCGGAGTGCCGGGCGGGCTTGAGCAGCAGCAGGGCGCGGCTGACCCGGTCGAGTTTTCTGGCGTTCATCCCGGGGCGTTTGGTCATGGCGTTGATCCGGCTGACGACGGGGGCCGTAAGGCCTGTCTCCGCGGGCGGGGGATCGTCTTTTTCCTGGGAAGAGCCGTGGTCGGAATGAATGATGATCAGCGCGTTGTCATAGCGGCCGAGGCGCTTCAATTCGGCGACGAACTGGGCGATCAGGCTCATGGCGGCCTGCATCTGGTCGTCGTGCGTGGTTCCCTGCGGGTGATACGCCAGCGCTCCGTCCAGGACAAAGGGAGGGTGCGGCAGCCGGATGTGCGCTTCCACGTAGTGTCCCGCGTCCGGGCGCGATTTTTCGTCTTCCAGCAGCGTGCGGAACAGGCGCAAGGCGGTCTCGACCCTCAGGTGCGGGCCGAGGAACGTTTCCGCGGCGGCGAAGCGCCGGCTCAAGAGGCCATGGCCCCCCCCGTACACTTCCTGGCGCCAGGGAACGGGCGCCAGGCGCAACAGGCAGAGGTCGGCGAATTGCAGGTGGCGCTGGAGCTGCTCCCGGGAACTCTGTTTCTGATTGTCCACGTCGGTGGTCGAAACATGGCGATGGGCCGGTTCCTTTTTCATCATCCTGGGACCGCCGTAGGAGGAAACGATCCAGCCCGCCTCGCGCAGGCGCCGGGCGGTCGTCGGCGTGCTCCCGCGCTCGATCCATTCCCGCAGGTTGCCGCCCTTGAAGAATGAGCCGGTCTTGCAGCAAACCACCGACGGCTGCGTCCAGAGATAGTTCGACCGGTTTTCCGGATAAAAGATGAAGTCCGGCAATGAGGTCCGCTGGCCGCCGCCCGGGTAAACCCTGGCGAATCCCCGGGAACCGAAGCAGTCCAGCAGCAGCCGGTAAATGTTGCCGTTGGCGCGGGCCGCCCGCGGCGCCGGATAGGAGACCGGTTCCGGCGCGTGGGAGCGAGCCTGCCCGGAGCCGCCGGCAACGGCGGCGGAGCGGACCAGCAGCACGGCCAGGATGCCCAGCGCCAGCGGGATGCCCGCGCCGCGCAGGAACTTGCGCGGCAGCCAAATGCATCCGCAAGCCAGGAGAACGAGGAGCAGCAGCTGCAGCAGGGCCGCCGACAGGGGCTCATAGACGGTCGCCTGGTTCTCCAACCCGATCAGGGAGGACATGCGCGGGGGGACCAGGACCTGCGACAGGTAGATGAACAGGGCCAGGAAGAACAGCATTCGGCTCATGAGTCCGCGCCCGCGCGGCGGCAGCAGCACGGCCAGCAGCAGCAGCACGGCCAGGACGGCTCCGGCGGCCAGCCAATAGGGGGTCAGCACCGAGACGGGGAATTCTTCGCGGTTGCCCGCGAACAGCTCCAGCGGGATGGACAGCAGCAGGACCGTGGGGAAGAAGCTGGCCAGGGCCAGGTCGCCCAGCCCATCGCCCCAGCGAGGTGTGAGTTTCATTCGCCGCTCCGTTTTTTTGATTTGTCCGCATTATGAGAAAGTTTGCCCGCCTTGTCAATGAAGCGTCGAGAGGGACCCGGCGCGTTGGCAAGTCCGGATCCGTATCGGGCGCATGCGGGCGGTTGCCGTCGCTGGATCGATACGCTATAATGACGGCGGCAAAATGGATTATACGCCTTTCACTTATTGCGCACGATCGATCCTGCGGCCGGCGTTTGTCACCGCCCGGAGGCGCCGTTGACGCACATGCCTCAGCGAAAACCCGCTTTGTTCCTGATCGTTGCCCTCTGGCTCGCTCAGGGGATGCTGAACGGCGAGGCGGAGCCGGCCCGGGATCCCCGGCCGCGCAAGGCGCTGGAGAAATCGCTGCTCTTTCCCGGTCTCGGGCAGCTCCACGAAAAACAGTACGCGAAAGCCGCGCTCTTCGGCCTCGCCGAGGCCGCCTGCCTGGCGCTGGTCGCCGTCCATATCGGCAAGGGCAACGACGCCTATTGGAACTATCGCCATGCCGCCACGGCGGCGGATGCCCGGGACTGGCGCCATGAGACCGAGCGCCTGGACCGGCGGCGCAACACCGCCATTCTCGCCGCCGCCGGGGTCTGGGTGCTGAACCTGGCCGATATCCTCGTTTTCACCGGAAAGAAGTACGGCCGCGAACGATCGCTGGCCTTCCAGCCCTTCTACCGCCATGAGCATCCAGCGTTCGGCGCCGGCATTACTTGCCGCTTTTAGCCTGCTGCTGCTGGGCGGTTGCAGCGACCGGCTCTTCGACCATCCCCTCGACCCCGACGCCGAGCTGCGCGCCTACGAGATCCTCTCCACCATCCAGGCGGCGGTCGCGCCGCTCGACCTCACCTTCAGCGGCGACGCCTTGTGGGCCGTCGACGCCCAGTCCCGGGTGGTGGCCCTCAACTACAATTCCGGGGCCCTGGTCCGCGAGCTCGCGGC
>CAZLSH010000051.1:4726-6286 GCA_964562095.1 uncultured Clostridia bacterium
GCCTACGACGGCGACGACCTGTGGCTGAGCGCCAGGGACGAGCCCCGGCTGCTGCAGGTGAACATCATCAACGGCGCGCAGATCCGCGCCCTGAACCTGCCGCGCGGCCGTCTGGGTCCCCTGGACTATGCCAACGGGCGCCTCTATGTCTGCGACCGCCTGACCAACTCCATCCTGGTCGTGGACCCGGAAAACGGCGCCATCGAGAGCCAGGTTCCCCAGCCGGGATTCGCCATCGACGGCGTCTGCCTCGACGGCGTCCAACTCTGGACCATCGACGCCACGCAGATGAAGCTTTTCCGCCTGACCCCCGGCGGTGCCCTGCTGAGCCAATACCAGCCGCCCTCGCGCTACGCTTCCGGCCTGGCCTTCGCCAACGGCATCTTCTGGTGCGGCGACGGGACGGGAAGGATCTTCACGTTGCGCTTCCCATGAACCGGACCCTGCCGGCGCTGCTGCTGGCCGCCCTCGTCGTCGCCCTGCCGGCCCGCAGCCTGCTGGAAATCAAGGGCGACTACCTGATCTACAGCTATGACCATCTTCATATCTTCGGCCAGGGCCGCATCCAGCTCGCCAGCAGCGAATGGACCGTCCAGGCCGGCACGGTGGAGGTCGACGTGGCCGGCCGCGTCGCCGTGGCCGGGCGCGACTGCCGCGTCCAGGCCGGCAACCGTGAATTCCGGGCCGACCTGCTGGAGATCGATTTGGAATCGCTGAGCCTGAAGCTGATCTCGTATGGGGAGAACGTCCGTTCCTGGACCCTGCCCGGCCGGCACCGCCCGCCCGGCGCCGCCGTTGCCGCCGCGAGCAAGCGCTTCACGGCCCGCGGCCTGGGTGAGTTGCGCCGCTCCCTGGTGTACTTCCTGAACCAGCGCATCGTCATCACCACCCGCTACCGGGTATACGGCTACCAGTCCACGGTGTTCCTCGAGGGGGCGCAGTCGCTGTCGTTCAAGCGGTTCAACCTCGACCGCGGCATGGACACCACGGCGCTGCAGGGCGTCTGGGTCGACCGCGTCTGGTACTACGCCTCGCAGGGGCTGGTGGCCAACACCCACTTTCTGCTGGAACGGGCGCTGCCGGCCGGGACGGCCCGTTCGGCCAACGTGCTGGACGTCAAGTACGACCCCTTCGGCCAGGTCGAGTACGGTCCGGCGCTGCGCCTGGATTTCAGTTCGCGCAATTCGTTCAACCTGACGCGCCGCCACCAGCTGGGCCTCCATGTCGGCTATCTCACCGACAACCTGCTGCGCGGCGAGGTCGCCGTGACGTCGCAGTGGGCGCCCTGGTGGCGCAGCGAGGTGGCTGTCGAGTACAGCCGCACGCCGGCCCGGCGCGAGGAGCTCTGGCTGCGCTTCCGTTCCGCCCTGCAGGACAAGCAGCTGGGGGACATGGCGCTGAATTTGGGCTACGAACGGGAGGGCCAATACCAGGGCGATGTCTCGCTGCGCAACCAGGCGCTGAAGAACATGAGCCTGGCGCTGAAGCATTCGTTCTCGCGCCTGCTCTTCGGAGAGGAATGGTTCAACCGCCAGAGCCAGTCCAGCGTCGAGTTGTCCT
>CAZLSH010000051.1:6296-16506 GCA_964562095.1 uncultured Clostridia bacterium
CTCGCGACTGCGGATCGGCGCCGGCGACTTCAGCCGCCAGGGGCGTTCACGCGCCGCCCTGACCTACACCCACCGCCTGTTCCAGCTCGGGGCCGACTACTCATTCCACCGCGACCTGCTCCAGGACCTGAGCCAGGGCACCCCGCGCTTCACCCTGAACGCGACGCCGTTCCGCCTGTACGGCGGGCTGCTGCGGCTGGACTTCGCCTCCAGCTTCATGGTCAACCAGTTGAAAGTCGGCGGCCGGCGCGACGACCAGGGGCGGGCCAACGTGGCGCTCAACCTGCGCAGCGAGCCGATCGGGTTGGGGCCGGGATCGACCCTGACCATGGCGCTCTCTTCCGAGCAATTGCTGGAGCAGGACCGGGAGAATCGCTTCACTTCGCTGGGCTGCGTGCTCAAGTACACGCGGCAGCTGGGAGACCGCGCCGAACTCGACTTCCTTTACAACTTCAACGCCCGGCGCCGCAGCGAGGACTGGCTCATTCAGGGCACCACCTCGCAGGATTGGTCGACGGTGCTGCGGCTGAAGGACAAAGGCCAGCGCCTCAAGGGCTGGGCTTCCCTTTCCTACGACACCAAGACCGGCCGTTTCACCAGCAGTTACCTGGATTGCGAAGTCTCCCTGGTCAAGAACTGGCATTTCCAGACGCAGATGAACTACGATTTTCTGTTCAGGAACTTCAGCTATGATCTCTACCTGATCCGCCACGCCGGCCGCATCATGCTGCGCGCCTCCTACCGCTCGCTGTCCAAGCGCGTCCTGCTGGAGATCCTGCCGCGCTGATTGACAGCCGGGCGGCCCTTTGCTACAGTAGGCTTTCCAAAATGAGCCAATTGCAGCCGATCGCTCACTGCGCCCCGCGATGGACCTGACGACCATCCTGCTCGTCGCCCTGGGCCTTTCGCTCGACGCCGTCGCCGTTTCCCTGGCCAGCAGCTGCGCCGCCCCGCGGGTGGACCTGCGCCAGGCCATCTCCCTATCGCTCCTGTTTGGCCTCTTCCAGGCGCTGATGCCGCTGGCCGGCTGGCTGGCCGGCCTGGGCTTCAAGCCGCTGATCGCCGGCTTTGACCATTGGCTTGCTTTCGCCCTGCTGGCCTTCATCGGGGGGCGCATGATCCTCGAGTCGCGGCGCGGCGGCGAGTGCCGCGCGCAACCGGCGCGCCTGGGACTGCTGACGATGCTGGGCCTGGCCCTGGCCACCAGCATCGACGCGCTGGCCGTGGGCTTGAGTTTTGCGGCCCTGCGGGTGGGCATCGTCCTGCCGGCGCTGCTCATTGGCCTGGTGACCTTTTCCCTCTCGCTGCTGGCCGCCTTCGTTGGCCGGCGCTTCGGCGCCCGGCTCGCGGGCCGGGCCGAACTGCTGGGCGGTTTGCTCCTGGTGGCCATCGGCCTGAAAATCCTTTTCGAGCACCTGCGGGCCGGTTGATCATGCGTTCCCTGATCCTTGCTCCTGTGCGTTCCTTCCTCCCCCCCCGGTTTTGCTTATCCCTGGATTTGCGGTAAAATCAAGCCATGAAACCCGGCGCCATCGTCCTCTTTTCCGGCGGTATTGACTCGACCACGGCCCTCTGCTGGGCGCGGGAGCGGTTCGCGCCGCTGCGGGCGCTTATTTTCGCCTATGGCCAGATGCACGGCATCGAGGTGGCGCTGGCCCGCAAGAGCGCCGCCCGGCTGGGCATCGGCTGCGACGTCGTCGAGCTGCCGCTGCGCGGCCTTCTTTCTTCGGCGCTGCTGGCGGACGGCCGACCGATCGCCGCCTCCCTGGCCGAGTCCCGGCGCGAGCCCGGGCCGCCCTCGACCTACGTCCCGTTCCGCAACGGCATCTTCCTGGCCATCGCCGCCGCCTACGGCGAGTCGCAGGGCTGCCGCCGCCTGGTGACGGGCTTCAACTCCGTCGACACGCCCGACTATCCCGATACGACCCCGGCCTTCGCCCGCAAGATGGCGGCGGCGGTCAACGAGGGCACTTCGGCCAAAAGCGGAAGCGGCCGCTTCCGCATCCACGCGCCGTTGGCGCGCCTGAATAAAAGGGAGATCATCGCCCTGGGCCTGGATCTCGGCGCCGATTATTCGGATTCGATCTCCTGCTATCGCGGCAGCGAGGTTCCCTGCCTGCGCTGCCCGTCGTGCGACATCCGCTCGCGGGCCTTCGCTGAACTGGGGATGGACGACCCGCTGCTGCTGCGGCTGCGCCGGGAGGGAAAAACATGAGTTGGGAACTGGTGATCCGGCAGAAATTCTCCGCGGCCCACTTTCTGGAGAACTACAAGGGCAAGTGCGAAAAAATGCATGGCCATACCTTCGAGCTGGAGGTCCGCCTGCGCACGACCGAACTCGACAAGTCGGGCATCTCCATCGATTTCGGCCCGATCAAGGAGTTCCTGCGCGGCCTGGTGCCGGATCACCGGGTGCTCAACGAGGCCTATGATTTTTCGCCGTCGGCCGAGAATCTGGCGCGCCATTTCTACCGGCGCATCAAGGAAAAGTACCCCGTCGTCAAGGTCATCGTCTGGGAGTCGGAGGACGCCGGCGCCGCCTATGCCGAAGATCAATGAGATTTTCTGGTCAGCCCAGGGCGAGGGGCTGAGCAGCGGCGTTTCCTCCATCTTCGTGCGCCTGGCCGGCTGCTCCCTGCGCTGCGCCTACTGCGACACCCGCCGGGCCTGGTCGCGCGGCCGCGAGCGAAGCGTCGCGGAGATCGTCGCGGCCGTCGCGGCCATCGCGGCCGACCGCCCCGGGGCGCGGCTGGTCGTCAGCGGCGGCGAGCCGCTGGAGCAGGACCTGGGCGAACTGGCCGCCGCCTGCCGGCGCCGGGGCTGGTTCCTCGCCATCGAGACCAACGGCCTGCGCTTCCAGGACCTGCCCTGCGACTGGTGGACGGTCTCGCCCAAGGACGTTTCCCGTTACCGGGTCCATCCGCGGCTGTGGCCGCTGGCGGCGGAGATCAAGCTGCTGGTGACCCCGGCCCTCGACCTGCGGGTGGTGAAAAGAATGCGCGGCCGCAGCGCCGTCCCCATCATCCTGCAGCCTGAGCGCCATGACCGCCGGCGCTTCCGCCGCAGCTTCGATCTCTATCGCGAGTGCGCCGCCGCCGGCATCCCCGATGTCAGGCTGGGGCTGCAGCTTCACGCCGTGTACGGCATCCGCTAGCTCCTTCAAGAAATATTTTTTTTTCCTATTGCATTTGCCGGCGACTTGATATATAATGCGCTTGATTGAGTTGGTGAATGCTTCAAGTAATTGAAAATTCGTTGGTTTGCCGAAGATCCCCGCAAGATTTGGACAAATCCCCACGTCAACGCTGAAGACGAGATTTCCATGATCCCAGGGTTCGGACTACCGGATGGAATTTTTAAACTGAATGTTCACAAATCAAAAACTCAAATCGGAGGATTGAATGAACATCTACGTCGGTAACCTGCCCTGGGAGATCCAGGAAGAAGAGTTGCGCAAGTCGTTTGAGGAATTTGGCCAGGTGGCGTCAGCGACCATCATCAAGGACAAGTTCACGAACAAGCCCCGGGGCTTCGGCTTCGTTGAGATGCCGGAGAAGGAAGAGGCCCTGAAGGCCATCCAGGCCCTCAATGGCAAAGAACTGAAAGGCCGCCCCATGAAGGTCAACGAGGCCAAGCCGAAAACCGAAGGCGGCAACCGCGACCGCGACCGCTTCGGCGGCGGCAACCGCTGGTAAGCGCGAGCTTCCGGCTGTAAAGCCAAGAACTAGAATATAGTTCGAAACAAACAAGGGACGGGCCCGCAAGGGTCCGTCCCTTTTTTTTTTGCGTCAGGATCGGCTTGCCGTCCGCCTGCATCGCTTTTCTGTCCGCCGCCAATCCCCGGGGTCCAGGCTCCGCGCTTTCTACCGGCGACTGACTGCTGACTGCTTTCTGCCATGGATCACAAATTGCCGCAGGGCAGGCGGAAGGGGCAGTACGAGCAATGACGCTCATCGCCGGGGTTGGCCAGGAAGCGCTCCCGGCAATGGATGTCGCGGATGATCTCATCCAGGTCGCCGATGAATGCCTCCATGGCCGCCTTTTTTTCGTCCGCGGTGAATGGCCTGGAGTTGCGGCCGCCGGTCATGAAAATGCTCTGGATCATCCTCCCGCTCCTTTCCCGCAGGAACACGTAAGCGGCATCGAGTTCGTCCCAGCTTTTATTCCGCTCCCCGGCCAGGAGCATGAGGTAGATTTGGAGCTGCATGCCCGGATATTTTTTGCGGAAAGCCGCCAGGGCGGCGAAATAGCCCCTTTCCTCCCGGCGGAAAAGATCCTTCAGGTCCAGGACCTCGTTGACGCGGACCCTGGGCGGGAAGGGCGAACCGGTTTTATAGTCGAGGACCCGCAGCAGGCTCCCCTCCCGCTCCAGGCGGTCGAGCCGGCCCTGGATGGCGATCGGCTGCCCCAGCCATGGGACCTCGATGCCCGCGGTCAAAGTTTTTTCCCGTTTTTCGACACGGATGCCGTGCTGTTCGATCCGCTGCCCGTCCTCGCGGATGAACAGGCGCAGCTGCTCCAGCAGGGTCCAGGCACGCAGGCGTTCCAGGCCTTTTTCCGGGTCGAAGTTGCGTTTGCGAAAGGCAGCACCCAGGAAATTTGCCAGGTCGGCATCCGGAATTTTCCTCCGGGCCTCCGCTCCGGCCATGGCCCATGCTTCCGGATATTTGTCGAACAGGGCATCCAGCGCTTCGTGGGCGATGGTGCCGATCAGGCCGCCCTCGGTCTCGCTGGCGACCTCCTCCCGCTCCTTCAGGCCGAGGACGCTGCTGAAGTAAAACTGGAGCGGGCATTGAATGTAGGTTTCCAGCGAGGACGGGGACAGGGTGATCTTCCCCAGGCGCGCGCGGATGAGCGGGTTCTTATCCACGGTCCGCAGCTCGCGCGGCAGGATCTCAAAGGGCAGGGGCAGCGGGGCGGCCAGCGGCGCCTTCCGGTTTCCTTTCTCGGCCGCGTAGACGATGCGCTCGATGAAACGGCTGCGTTCGCACTCCTTGCCGTCCCCGCTCTTGCGGGGATAGAGGATATGGACGTGCCGGGCGGCCCCGAGCATGGCGAAAAAGTTCAAGGCATAGATCCCTTCCCAGTCGCCGTGGTCGCGGATCCCGAAGATGGCCCGGATATCGGCGGGGAGGATGGGGTCGTACTTGACGGTCCCGGGCAGCACGCCTTCCAAGGCGTCGAGGATGACGATCTCGTCGAACGAGAGGCCGCGGAACTCCAGGGGCCCCATCACCTGCACCCCCTGCAGCGGCGAACCTTCAAAGCGGATCGTGCGGCCGCGAAAATGGGAGCGCACCACGGCGGCCATGGCGGCGGGGCCGGCGGCCTGGAAGGCGCCGGCGTGGGAGGAGGCGAAATCATTCAGCCCCTCCAGGGCGTCCAGCGCGGCGGCGGCATATTCGTTGAGGAACAGGTGGGCGCCGCGGTTGTTCTCGCTGCCCACGCTCTCCAGGGCCCGTTGCAGGAAGGCGAGGAGCGACTGCATCCCCGCCAGCCCCTGGGGAATGAAGCGCCGGTGCAGACCGTTGACCTGGGCCGCGATCTCGTCGGCGAGTCCCGGGGCGATCCCCTGCGCCGGTCGCTGCATCTCCACGATGAGCTTCGCTTCCAGCCCGGCGACCGAAACGCGCGTCAGGTTCCCGCCGTGGATGATGTTCTCCAGCAGATGGATCCCCCTTTTCAACGGTTCCAGGTCACCGCCGCCGCCCGATATCTTCACGTAGGGATGGCGGATGAGCTGCAGGTAATCCCCGGAGGGGATGGTGCCGTCCAGGGTGTTCTCCAGGACTGTCAGCAGGGAATCGACCAGCTGCATCATGGGCGTCCGCTCCAGCGGGTAGCCCAGCGTGATGTTGAACGGCACCCCTGGCCCATCCTGGTCGAAGCGCGAGACCGCTCCCTGGACAAAGGGGATCAGGCTGGGAGCAGAGGGGATCAGGACGGCGACCTTGCGCAAGGACGCTTCGTCGCGGCCGCGGCAAATCCCTTCCAGGATGCGGAAGGCATGGAAAACCTCGCCCTCGACGCCGTCGCAGGGATGGATGGTCACCTTGTCGGCCAGGTCGTCCCAGGGGCCGGAGCGGGAGAACCCGGCCGGCTGGGCCAGGCCCAGGCCGCGGATGGTCTCCGCCTGCAGATGGTACGGGGAAAGCGGATCCTTCATCCCCGGCGGGTCTGTGCGCAGGATGAGGACTGCCCCGCGTTGGTCCTGAAAGAACGAGAACAGTTTTTTTTCGCAGGCGTTCATGGCGTTGAAGCCGCTGAAGATCCAGTGCCCTGCCCCGGGGGCCTGCAGATCGCCTGCTGCCGCCCTGTCCGCCACTTTGCGGGCGGCCAGCCCCCGGGTGGCCTGCCGGCGGCTTTCCAGGCGGCAGGCGAGGTCGGCCAGCAGGTCGGGGATTTTCAGGATGAATTCCTTGTAGGAGCGGTGGTAGTCGCCCAGCGCGGCGAATTGCCGGTATTGCGCGAAATCGATCCCGGCGATCCGCCCGCCCTCGGTCAGGATCTCCTCCAGGGCGGCCAATATTTTCTGCGCCCAGGCGAGAAAGGAGGCGAAACCGGCGATCTGGCGGCTCCCGTACATCCCGTCCGGGAACACGGAAACGGCGCTTTCATAGACGGCGTGGGCGGCTTCCAGCTCGTCCAGAATCCTGTGGCCGGGAAAGTTCAATTTGAAGAGCGACTCGAAAAAGGCCTCGATGGGGAACAGGGCCGGCGGGAAAAAATTGCCCTCCATCCCCGCCGCCAGTTCCTGGCGCAGGAAGAAGCCGAAGCGCCGGCTGGGGAAGACGACCGCCGCGGCGGAAAGGTCGTTGCCCCTGCGGTGTTCCAGCACGTGCGCCGCGGTCCGCTTGACCAGGTCTTCCTGAAGGCCGATCAGCTCGAGCATGGGACTTCCTCGACCTCACCGCGGTCGACATAGAGGAGGTAGCCGCGGCATTTCCGGCCCGGGAAAAGCGGGCCGACCGCGTCAAGGTATCCTGCCATCTGGGAATGGTAGCCCGCGCCTTTTTCGGGCCCGGTCTTGAAGTCGATGACCAGGACCTCGTCCGCGCCGACCTGCAGGCGGTCGAGGCGCCGGAATTCCGGCGCGGCCTGCGAATTGTTAACGATCTCCTTTTCCAGGTGAACTTCGCGGCCGCGGCCGAGGAGGGAGAAAACGTCATCGCGGCGCAGGAAACCGGCAACGGCCTCCATGTCGCTGGCCGGCCAACCGGCCTCGGCGGCCAGTTCGCGCACCCGGGCATCCAGCTCCCCGGGGGCGGCGACTTGGCCGAGGCGGGAGAGGAGATCGTGGATCCGCTCGCCGCGCTGCGCGCCGCTTCGCTCCGCGCCGCCGCGCCGCTTTTTCGCGTCGGCCTTTTGAAAGACCAGGTATCTGGATTGCCAGGATCGGGTCAGCATTCTCTTGGAGGAGACGGCGGCCGGCTGAATGGACTTTGGCTGCTCCGGTTCCTGCCGCAGCAGTTCGCCGCGGCGAAAGGGCTCCCTTGGGCCGTCCTGGAACCAATTCAGCAGCGGGTGGCGGCCGATGGCGTCGCTGGCCCGCAAGATCCTTCTGACTAGCCCGTCGGCGGCCGTTTCCGGCGCCTGGATCCCCTTGCTGACCGCGACCGGGACGAACAGCGCCTCCTTGGCCCGCGTGAACGCCACGTAGAGCAGGTTCAGCAGATCGATGCTGCCGCGGATATTCTCCCTCTCGTACTTCTCTTTCAGGCCGGGATGAACCTGGGCGAACTCGTTGTTGATGAAAAACAGTCCGTCCCGGTCCCAGTGGAGGTTGTCGTCGCTTCGGGCGCCGCTGTCGTTGACTGGGACGATCACGGCCGGGAACTCGAGCCCCTTGGACTGGTGCATGGTCAGGACGTGGACGCCGGGCGCATTCTCGGGGATGGTGACCGCCGGCGTCTCCTCGTTCTCGACCATTTTCTGCCATTGGCGGAGGAAGCCGGCGATGGAGCTGCCGCCGTCGCGCTCGGCGCCGTGCAGGGCGTCGCCCAGGGCCAGGAAGAAGGGCGTGTCATTCTTGAAATTTTCATAAATGCCGAGCACTTGGGTCAGGTCGCAAAACAGGTCGTAGGGGGGAAGGAAACCGACCGACTGGAAAAACGGTTCGATCAAGCCCTTCCAAGTCCCCGGGAACATGTCCTGAAACAGCTTGTAGAACGGCCCCTGGCAGCCGATGAACATTTCCTCGGAAAAAGCCGTCATCTCCGAGCCAAAGAGAGCTTGCGCCGCGGCGCGGAATATCTCGCCGCGGATGAAGGAAAAGAAATTCAGGTTGTCGGGGGGATAGTCGAGGAAGCGGAGGAAGGCGATGATCTCGGCTACCCTGGGGTTGGTTCCCAGCATCAGCGAGCAGTCGGAAATGCTGGCGATCTTTTTGCGGCCCAGGCGGCGCACCACGGCGCGGACCTGGTCATTCTTGCGCACCAGGACGGCCATGTCCGCATACCTGTAGTTGTACCGGTCGTGGAGCTGGCGGATGATGCGTTCGACCTCGTCCAGGTGGAATTCGCTCAGGGCGCCGCGGTCGTCGTCCCCGGAGTCTTCCGCGCTTCTTTCTTCCGCCTCGACATGCAGGGACAATTCCACGAAGCCGCCCTCCCGCTTCCCGCGGGCGGGAAGCTCCTGCAGCGAGCCGCTGAAACTGAGTCGCAGGGCCTGCTGAAGATCGTTCTCGGCCGCGATCCGGGAAATGTTCTCCGGGGCCCAGAAATCGTTGTTGAAGGCGACGAGTTGGCTGCGGCTGCGCCAGTTCATTCCCAGGGAAGATGAGAAGCCATCGGGGCTCAGGTTGTCGATGGCCGGGATTTCCTCCCGCAGCCGACCTTCCTCCATCAGCTCGCTGTTGCCGCCGCGCCAGCGGTAGATGGCCTGCTTGCGATCGCCGACGACGAAGAGCGACCCGCTCTCTTTCCGCGACAGCACCTCGTCGATGAGCGGGGCCAGAGCCCTGAACTGCAGCGAGGAGGTATCCTGGAATTCGTCGAACAGGAAGCTGTTGAACCGGTCCGAAAGTTTCAGGTAGAGATAGGGGAACGCCTCCTCGCGCCAGCGGTCGAAGAGCCCGGCCAGGGCATGGCTGAACTCCTCCACGAACAGGGTCTTCTTGCCTTGGTTCCATTCGCTGCGGAAGCTCCCCAGGAGCTCGCGGTAGGGGAGCGTCTGGAAGGCGCTGAAGGCCAGGACCGCGTCCCGCAGGGCCAGCTGCGCCGGCCGGTAGGCGGCGGCGAAGCGTTGCCGCTGAACATCCGGCGTCTCCCTGAGCAACAACTCCTGCGGGTCCCGCTTGCGGAAAAAGGTGCTCTGGACGAATCCTTGCAGCCCGGAAAGATCGCCGTTGCCGTTCAAGGTCATGTCGATATGGTCCAGCAGCGGCTGTTTCAGATAGGTGCCGCTGGCGTATCTTCTTTTTTTTCCGCCGGGCTCCTTCTCCTGCAGGATCGGGAACAACGGCCGCAGCCGGTGCAGAAAATTCCCCCAGCTCGCAGCCATCCGCGGCCGCAGGTCGTCGGCAACCTCCGCTTGGCCCTCCTGCTGCAGCGTCCGCCGGAACAGGGCCGTGACCTTGGCAACGATCGCTTCGTCGGTTTTCCAGGCGACCCTGGGGTCCATGCTCCTGAGTTCCACCAGGAAATGCTGAAGTCGCTCCCAGTCGTTATCGGCCAGCTTGGCCAGCATCACCCGGCCGCGGGAGGTCATCTCATCCCCCGCGTCCACGGCGATCTCGTAGTCGGCGGGCAGGTCGAGGTCGGGCGAGACGGCCTTGACCATGGCGCTCATCAGCGAGTCGATGGTGGTCACATTGAAATCATCATAGCTGGCCAGGACCATTTCGATCAGGCCGACGGAAAGCTGGATGATCGTGCCGGAAGCCAGGCCGGTCTCCCGGGACAGCCCGTCCAGAAACTCCTCGTCCTTCTCGTCCAGTTTCCGGCCCTTCGCGCTGAGGGCAAAGCGCTTCAGCATCTGCACGATGCGCTCTTTCATCTCCTGGGCCGCCTTGACGGTGAAGGTGATGGCCAGGATCGATCCCAGCCGTTCCCGCCGGCGCCGCGGGTCTTCCGCTCCGTCCTTCCGGCCGGCGAAGGCCAGCAGCAGGCGGGCGAGGTACTCCAGGGCCAGGCGGTAGGTCTTGCCCGATCCGGCCGACGCTTCGTATTTCAGTATGGGGCTGGCCATGCGATTCTTGCCCGGATTATAG
>CAZLSH010000052.1:0-1380 GCA_964562095.1 uncultured Clostridia bacterium
GGCCAGGGTGTACGTCATCGGCCGGCCGGTCTTTTCCTCCACCCTGACCTTGAAATCCGCCATGGGCTTCAATTCATCGGCCAATCTGAGCCGCGGCTCCAGCTTCGTGCGCGGGTCCTCCACCAGCAGCGGAATGACGCCGTAGAGGCGGATGGGCGTGTCGCTCTTCTTGCCCGAATGGGGCTGCAGCAGGGTGACGTGGACATGGATATTTGGGGTCATGCTTTCGTCGAGCTCGATCTCAAAGCGGTTCTCGCCGCTCTGCGTGCCGACCCACATCTGCTTCAATACGCGCGAATGGTTCTCCAGCGAGACCAGCGCCCGCCCCTGCGGGGCGTCGGGCAGGAAGATGGTCGCCTTTTCCCCCACCTGGTAGCGCGGCTTGTCGGCGCTGAAATTGAGGCGCGTGGCGCCGCTGCCCTTTTCCTCGCGGGCGCGGCCGGCCCAGCCCGGCCAGTCGATATAGACGGCCTGGCCGGCGGCGTGCCCCCCCTGCGGGTCGACGACGCGCAGCAGATAGCGGCCCCACTGCGGGTACTTGATCTGGAACTTCCAGGAGCCCAGGCCGTCGCGCGTCGCCACCTCGCCCTTCAGGACGGGGACATGGCGGGTATTGGCCACGTACTGGGCCAGCGAATCGCCGCTCTTGTCCCACCACCACTTCCATTCGACCTTGTAGAGGCTGACCTCCAGCTTGTCACGGGAAACGGGATTCCCGTCGGCGTCGACAGTGACGATCTGCAGCACGTGGTCCTGGTCGGTGAGCAGCATGCCGCGCATCTCGTCGCCCTTGGGCAGGCGGATGCCGACAAAGCTACGGTAGGGATAGTAGGGGATGGTCACGGCGTCGGTGGAAAAATCGCCGCTCTCCTCAAAGACGCGCACGGTGAACATGGCGTCCATCATCCCCGGCGCCGCCTCCTCCATCTCCAGGGCGACGGGGAAACGGGCGGCGCCGTCGGCATCCAGCCGCCCCTCGGCCAGCGCCTGCTCGGAAACGCCGGCCTCGCGGGCCGGGTCGTCGAACACGTAGTCGGCCCAGCGGGGGAAGCGGGTGGGGCGCGGCGCCAGGCGCACCTTGGCATCGTACTTCAGGCCGGATGCCAGCGCGCCGTGCAGCCACTGGCTGCGCAGGACGGCGGTCGCCGGCCGGTCCTTCACCAGTTTTCCCGCGACCGGCAGGAAATCGATCTTCAGGCGGTTGGGAGCGACCGTCTCGATTTTCAGGTTCTGCTCGAAGGTCAGGCCGCCGACCAGCACCCGCGCCTTCCAGTTGCCGGTGGGAGCCGATTCGTCGGTGCGCAGACGGAAGGAGTGGAAGGCGTCAAGGGAACGCGACGGCTTGGCGGAGCGGATCAGCTGTCCCTTGGGATTGTAGAG
>CAZLSH010000052.1:1390-2155 GCA_964562095.1 uncultured Clostridia bacterium
CTCGAGAAGCAGCGGGTGACCGGCCGGGAGCTTGTGCTCGCGGTCGAAAAGGACGAATGTCAGGTAGAGGTCGTCGCCGGGGCGCCAGACGCCGCGCTCGCCGTACAGGACGCCCTTGATCCCCTTCTGCACCTTCTCGCCGCCCACGTCGAAATGGCTGGTCGCCAGTGCCCCCTCGCGGTTCAGGCGCAGGTAGCCCCGGTCCCTGCCGTGCTGGGCCTCGATGAAGAACGGCTGCCCCGGCAGGTTCAGGGTCAGGAAACCCGAGCCGTCGCTGCTCCCTTCGCCGAGCAGCTGGTTCTGGAAATTGTAGGCGCGCACGCGCACGGCGGCGAGCGGCTCGGCGCTGCGGATGTCGGTCGTGACCACGTGCAGGTCGAAATTGTCGCCGCGCTTGGCCACCAGGCCGATGTTCGAGGCCAGGAAGTTGCGGGCCTGGACGGCGTTCTCATTGAAGCGCGGATTGTAATAGGCGTCCTTGCAGGGGTCGCTGCGGTCGGCCCAGCCGTCGCGGCCTTCCTCATAATAATAAGAATAGGAATAGTCCCAATTGGAAAAATCGCGCCAGGAGGCGTCGTCCTGGTTCTGCAGTTCGGGTTCCGGCACCGGCTGGTCCTTGTTGGCGCAGGGGAAAACGGCGTTGCCGCGGTGGAAGGAGAGGATGATGCGGAACAGGCTGCCCGGGTTCTCCCCCAGAAGCCGGGGCACATCCAGGCTGTAGCGCCGCCAGACCGATGCATCCTCGGGTTTGTCGGAAAGGGGCAC
>CAZLSH010000052.1:2165-16101 GCA_964562095.1 uncultured Clostridia bacterium
GTCTTGCGCCACAGGAAGCGGCCGACCTGCGAGAGGTTCTCCTTGCCCTCCAGGTTGTTCTGCTGGAAGAACTGCGCCATGTTGTTGGCATAGACCTGGAAGGCGGTCACCTGGACAGCGCGCAGGCTCACCGCCTCGAAGGGAACGGTCAGCCGGTCCTTGTCGGGGAGGATGATGCCCTGGCCGACGAAGCGCACCTGCGGCGCCAGGCGCTGGAAGGTCACCGTTCGCGTCAGGCGCTTTTCCAGCCGGCGGTCGTTGAAGTTGCGTACGCCGGGATGGACGGTGACGTCAACGGCGGCGTCGAATCCCTTGGCGGAATAGACGCGGATCACGTTGTTGTCGACCTCGAAGCTGGGCTCGTGGCCGGGTACGGTGACCAGGCCGCGCAGGTTCTGGTTTTTCCTCAGGGGATCGGAAAAGCGCAGCAGGATGCTGGTGGCCGGCTCGAGAACGGCCTCGGCCTCCAGCAGGTCGAACTGGCCCAGGGAGGGGACGTCGATCCGCCGCGAGCCCTTCTGCTCGGCGCCGAGTGCCGAGCCGTCCCAGCTGAGGTCGACTTGGCTGGGCGTCTCCTGGCGCCGGATGGCGCGGATGACGAAGGAGTGGCTGCGCCCCTGGTCCTCGTGCGACCAGTCGATGGCCAGTGCCTGGCCCTCCTGCCGGGCATCCAGGACCTTCCGGACGGCGGCGTCTTCCTGCGTGTCGCGGGTGGTCAGCAGGCCGCGCAGCAGGAACTGATTGGGCGAGACCTCATCCAGCGGCGCCAACCCCTGCAGGTCGATGGCGATCGATTCGCGGATGACGGA
This sequence comes from uncultured Clostridia bacterium, assembly GCA_964562095.1. Lineage (GTDB taxonomy): Bacteria > Acidobacteriota > Aminicenantia > UBA2199 > UBA2199 > UBA2199. The sequence continues at coordinate 2,975 of CAZLSH010000052.1, forward strand.
GAAGGCGAACTCGAAGCGCGCGTAATCGCGCGGCAATTTCATGAACCTTTTCAGGTTCAGGACGGCGCGGTAGGTCGTCCCCGGCAGCAGCTGGCGGTCGGGGGTGAAGACCAGCTCGCGGGGGGAGTTCCATTGCGCCCTGCCGGCGATGGCGGGGTGGAATTCCAGATAGCCCTGCAGCTCGGAGGCATCCTGCCCTTCCGTGCCGACGTTGTTGACGAACAGCACGCGGATCGGCGCCCGGCGCGAGATGTCGCCCGAGGTGAAAGCGCTGATGTAGCGATACCATTCCTGCGCCTGGGGCGGCTTGGCCTTCTTGCAGGAAAACTGGGAAGATGAAAGCAGCACCAGCACCAATGCCAGGACCGGCCCTGTTCTTTTCATGCGCCCTCCTTGAGAATCGTGGCCAATGGGGAATATAGCACAACCGGGAAATAAAATCATGGCGCCCGCCAGCGCCGGGGAGAGCGGGCTGCGTTTAGAAACAGTCCTTGCCGTTGACGCTGACCTGCTTGGCGATCACGTTGCCCGCGGCGTCGCGGACCAGGGTGACGCTGCCGATATACTGCGTGTTGTCGCAGATGGCCTTGAACTCGAAGTAGACCAGCTTGCCGTTGCCGTCCAGCTTGGGATTCGACAGGCTGTAGGCCGCGCAACTGGGCATCACGAGCTCGTCACCGTCGAAATAGACCTTGTCGCAGGGGTCGGTGGAAAATGCCTTGCAGCCCGCCGAGGACAGCAATGCCGCCAGCATGACCGTCAGCAAGCCCAGCCGGATCTTCATGTCGCCTCCAGGTTCAGGAACATATCATAAGCGTTCCTCTACGGCTTGTCAACGGCGGCTCAGGGAGCCGTCGCCGCGGTTTCGCCCGGCTTGGCGTTCCAGAGCTCGAGCAGGTAGGGCTTGCGGATCTCGAAAATGCGCGCCTGTTCCTCGACCACGGCCTCGGCCTCGTCGTTGGTGCTTTCGCCGACGCGGCGGATGAAGGAGGCCACGCGGGCGAAGTAGAGCGGCGACAGGACCTCGATGACCTGCTTTTTGGCCGCCGGCCGGTGGTGGTAGGCGGCGGCGAACTCGAAGAGGATGCGCGCCCAGAGATCGGTGCCGATCAGGAAAACACTGCGGCCGGTGTCGATGCAGGCCTCGAGCTCGTCGAAGGTCTCGGACCGGAGGATTGACTTCCAGGCGCCGCGCAGGGTTTGCCACGAGAGGAAAAAGTGCTCCACCAAACGCTGGAAGTCGATCGGGAAGGCCTCCGGCTCCTCAGCGCCCGGAGCGCCCCAGACGTCGATGGCCGCGCTCCGCCCGGCGGCGGTCCAGTAGGCATCGGTTTCTTCCATGAGGGCGAAGAGGGTGCCGACCACCTGGCGGAACATCGGCTCCAGGCTGGCGGCCGGGTCCTTGGCGTCATGGACCTTAACCCCCAGGTGCGCCTGGCAGATCCGCACCTCGCGGATCAGGGCGTTGACCGTCAGCCAGATGTCGATGCCGAAGCGGGCCACGTCGGTATGCCAGATCGGCAGCGCCTCGAGTTCGGCGGCCAGGCGACCGGAAAAGGCGAACTCGCCGCCGATCGGCTGGCGCACCCGCTTGCCGAACAAACAGCGCAGCATGTTGTAGGTGACGTTGTTGGTGATGGTGCCGTCGAACTTGTAGCGGCGGTAAAGCGGTGCGACGAACTCGTAGCCGCCCTTGACCACCGGGCCCAGCAGGCGCTCGATCCACTGCGGCGTCACCGAGCGCAGGTCGGCATCGAGCAAGGCCAGGGCCTTGGCTTCCATTTCGCCGGCGGCGGCGAAGATCATGCGCACCGCCGAGCCCTTGCCCGGCAGGCCGCGGTAGATGCCGACCACGCCGGGGATTCCCTGGGCCTTCATCTCGGCCAGGGCCAGCTCGCGGGTGTCGTCCAGGGTAGAACCGCCGTCGGCGATGATGATCGCGCCCTTGCAGCCGGGGAAATGCTCGCGCAGCCCAACGGCGGCGGCGGCCACGACATGGGCGACGGTGGCCGCATTGTTGAAGCAGGGAATGCCAACCAACAGGTCGGCCTTGCCGATGCGGCCGATCAGCTCCCGGGTGATGGAGCGCAGGGGTTGCACGTCATTCATCGACGGGCCTCCTGGCAGGGATTCATGAGGCGATCATATCATGACGGAGCACGGAATGCCAATCGCCGGCCCCGCCGGCGAAAAAATCCCGCGCCGGCCTTGACACTTGATTTTCTTTGGGAATTTGTATATAGTTGCTGCAAAGATCGTAGGCCCGGCATGCCGGCCACGACAAATTCAAAAAAGGAGATGAACGAATGCCGAAAGCAATGACCAAGAGCCAGATTGTGGCTGGAGTCGCGGAGAAGGTCGGAATCACCAAGAAGCAGGCCGGGGAAGCCATCGAAACGCTGGCGACCATGGCCTACAAGAACGCCAAGAACGGTTTCACCGTTCCCGGCCTGGGCAAGCTCGTGCTGGTCAACCGCAAGGCGCGCATGGGCCGCAACCCGGCCACCGGCGCCGCCATCAAGATCCCGGCCAAGCGCGTCGTGAAGTTCCGCGTCGCCAAGGCCTGCAAGGACTCCATCCTCGGCTAAGCCCCGGATCGTCCGCGAATCAAAAACGGCAAGCAGGGCCGCGGCCGCAGGGCCGCGGCCTGTTTTTTCTCCGGACGTTCCCCGAGAACGGTCGCGGGATGGTTTGTCTTGTCCGCCCCTGCGGCCGCCCATGTCTAATCCCCGCCGGCGTAAAGGCGTGCCCATTCGCGCATTCATAGAAAAAGCGGATCTTTCATGAGCATGAACATCGTTCTCCTGGGCCTCGGGCAAGTGGGCTCGCACCTGGCTAAGGTCCTGTCCCACGAAAGCCACAATATCGTCACCATTGAAATCGATCCCGGCCGCAGCCGCGAAGCCGACGAAGCGCTGGACATCAAGGTCCTGCAGGGATCGGGGAGCGATTCCAGGCTGCTGGAGGAGGCCGGCATCGCTCATGCGGACATGCTGATTGCCGTCACCGGCAACGACGAGTTGAATATCCTGGCCTGCGGCATGGCCGCCCGCTACGGGGTCAGGCAGAAGATCGCCCGCATCCGCAACCCGGTTTTTTTCAACCGCCCGCCCCATTTCTCCTTCGCCGACTGGGGGGTCGACCTGGCCATACACCCGGAGCTGGAAACGGCCAAGGAGATCGTGCTGCTCATCAAGCGCAGCGCCGCCACCGACGTGCTGGAATTCGCCGGCGGGCACGTGCAGTTGATCGGCATCCGCATCGACGCCAACTGTCCCCTGCTGCACAAGCCGCTGGTGGAGATCAGCCGCGGGCTTCCCGAGCGCGTCTTCCGCGTGGTGGCCATCCTGCGCGGGCTGGAGACCAAGATCCCGGGAGGCAACGACATCCTGCTCAACCGCGACCAGGTGTTCATCGCCGCCGCCGCTGACGACGTTCCCGCCATCGTCGCCCTGATGGGAAAGTCCGAGGAAAAGCTGGAGCAGATCATGATCCTGGGCGGCGGCCGGGTCGGCCGCGAGACCGCCTCGCTGCTGGACGGGGAGAAGGACCTGACCATCAAGCTGATCGATCCCGACCCCGACCGCGCTTTCGCGCTGGCCGACGAGATGAAGCGCACCCTGGTCATCCAGGGCGACGGCCGCGACTTCAACCTCCTGGCCACGGAGGGCATCCTGGAAACCGACGCCCTGATCAGCGTCACCGATGACGAGGAGACCAACATCCTGACCAGCCTCCTGGCCAAGCACCTGGGAGTGACCAAGACCATCGCCCTGGTCAACCGGCGGGAGTACCTGTCGCTAATGGCGCCCATCGGCGTCAACGCCGCCGTCAACACCAACGTGGTCACATCGAACGCCATCCTGCGCCTCATCCGCAGCAAGGACGTCGTCTCCCTGGCCGCCCCTCCCGGCCTCGACGCCCAGGCCGTCGAATACCTTGCGCAACCCGGGTCGCGCGTCACCCGCAAGTCGCTGAACAAGGTCGACTTCCCCCAGGGGGCCATCGTAGCCGCCGTGAGCCGAGGCGACGAGGTCATCATCCCCACCGGCGACACCCGCATCCAACCCGGCGATCACGTCGTGGTCTTCTCTCTTCCCCAGGCCCAATCCCATGTGGACAAGCTTTTCTGACGCCCCGACGCCGGCATGAACGTCCGCATCGTCGCCCGCTTCCTCGGCTTTCTTCTGATCTCCCTCGGCCTATTCATGGCCGTTCCGGCCCTGTTCTCCTGGCACCACCACGGCTCCGATCTCGCCGCCATCCTGGTCTCGGCGGCTCTGACCCTGGTGCTGGGCTTTTTGCTGGCCCTGCTGGTCCGGCCCCGGGGTGAGCTGCAGTTGCGCGACAGTTTTCTGGTCGTCGCTTTGGGTTGGCTCCTGGCCTCGGCCTTCGGGGCTCTGCCTTTTTTTCTTTCCGGGACCATTCCCTCCTTCAGCGACGCTTTTTTCGAAAGCGCGTCAGGGTTCACGACCACCGGCGCATCCATCCTGGTCCGCGTCGAGGACCTGCCGCATGGCCTCCTGTTCTGGCGCAGCCTGACCCATTGGCTCGGCGGCATGGGCATCATCGTCCTCTCGGTCGCCATCCTGCCCCTGACCGGCGTCGGCGGCACCCAGCTGTACAAAGCCGAAATTCCCGGGCCCACGCTGGACAAGATCGCGCCGCGCATCCGCCAGACGGCCTCGACCCTGTGGAAGGTTTACGTGCTGCTGACGCTGCTGCAGACCCTGCTGCTGCTGGCCGCCCGCATGAACCTGCACGAGGCGCTCTGCCACAGCTTCGCCACCATGGCCACCGGCGGCTTCTCGACCCGCACCGCCTCGATCGCCGGCTTCAACAGCCTTTTCGTCGAGGCGGTCGTGCTCGTCTTCATGTTCCTGGCCGGGATGAATTTCACCCTTCATTACCATTTCCTGAGGGGCAGGACGTCGGCCTTCTGGAAGAGCGAGGAGTTCCGCTTCTACCTGGGCATCGTCGCCGTCTTCACCGTGCTGCTGACCGCGGACAACCTGCTGGCCGGGACCCTGCGCGCCGGCGGGGCGCTGCGCCATTCCCTGTTCCAGGTCGTCTCCATCACCACCACCACCGGCTTCGCCACCGCCGATTTCGGGCTCTGGCCGGCGACGGCCCGCTTCGTCCTGCTGTTCCTGATGTTCGTCGGCGGCTGCGCCGGCTCGACCGGGGGCAGCATCAAGGTGGTCCGCGTGCTGATCATCTTCAAGCAGGGATTGGCCGAGCTGCGCAAGCTGCTCCACCCGCGCGCGGTCATCCCGGTGCGCATCGACGGGCGCAGCGTCCCCCAGGACGTGGTGGTCAACATCCTCGGCTTTTTGTTCCTCTATATCGGGCTGCTGTTCCTGTCCACCCTGGCCTTGACCCTGATGGGGCTCGACATCCTCACCGCGTTTTCATCGGTCGCGGCCTCGATCGGCAACATCGGCCCCGGCCTGGGCGCGGTGGGGCCGGCGGCCAACTACCAGCACATCCCGCTGGCGGGCAAGTGGCTGCTCTCCTTCTGCATGCTGGCCGGCCGACTCGAGATCTACACCGTGCTCGTACTCTTCACCCGCGACTTCTGGGAATAGGCGGATCGGGACCGCTCCTTGAAGGGATGGTTGGTTGCGCACAAATCCGGGCGGTGAAAATCGCGGGTCATGCCAGGAACAACAGCACCACCCCCAGCAGGGCGACCAGCGTGCCGGCGACCGCCCGCGGGGTGATCTTCTCCCTGAACAGGAAATGGGAGACCGGCAGCAGCATCACCGGGGTCAGCGACATCAAGGTCGAGGCGACGCCGATATGGGCGCGGGCGATGGCCACCAGCGAAAGGATGACGCCCAGGACGGGGCCGGTCAGCGAACCGGCGCTGATCTGCAGCAAGGCCCTGCCGTCCTTCATCGCCGCCAGGTGGCCGCGCAGTTTCCCCTGGGCTAAATTGAGAAGCGCCAGCAGCAGGCCGGCGACGCCGACGCGGACCAGGGTGGCGGAAATGGCCGAATAATCGCCGGCCAGCCCCAGCCGCGAGAACAGCAGCCCCAGCGCCTGCCCCGCCGCGCCGCCCACGGCCAGCCATATGCCCAGAAGTTTTTTCCGCGGTTGCATTGAGACGGGAACGCCCTCCGGCGCCGCCCGTTCCGCCACCACCCAGGCGACGCCGCCGATGGTCACCAGGATGCTGGCGATCTCCAGGACCCGCAGCGTCTCGCCCAGGAACGCCCAGGCCAGGAAGGCGCCGAAGACCGGCACCAGCAAGGCCAGCAGCATGGTCCGGCGCGGGCCGATGAGCAGGAACGATTCGAACAGCATGGCGTCGCCGATGACGAAGCCGATCACTCCCGAAAGGCCCAGGAAAAAAAGCCGGCCCAGTTCGATGTCCAACGGCAACGGCGTTCCGAACAGCCCCCAATTCAGCAGCATCAGGGCCGGCAGGGCGATCCACAGGCGCACGGAGTTGACGGCGGACGAGCCCACCCGCTGGCCGGCCAGGGTGAAGACCACCGAGTTGAACGACCAGCAGGCCGCCGTCAGCAGGGCCGCGATCTCGCCGAGCATGTGGGACATGTGAATTCCCCCGGGAAACGCATTCAGGAAGCCGCATTATATCAGGAATCACGGCCAGGCAGAAAAAAACCGCCGGGAGCGCTCACCCGTGCCGACTCAGCGAGCAAGCATTGGCGCAGATGCCGCAATGGTCAGTTCTGCGGGCACGAGGGAACATCCCGCGAAGAACGGATTATTGGAAAGGACCCGTTGGCGGTTCGCCGCTCCCTCTCACTGCAGGGCAAAGGGAGCATCGCTGGCATCGACGATCGTGGTGCCGATCTCGCGGATGCGGATGAAATAGCCGGTACCGGCCGGGGCGCTGCCGCCCAGGGTTGAGCCGGCCGGCCAATCAAGAATGCCGAGAAGCGGGTCCAGCTTGTCGGCGATGACCCCCACCTGGGTGCTCCCGCGCCACAGGCTGATCCGCAGCAGGCCCAGTCCGCCTGCGTTCCAGGAAATGGGCACCGTGCTGCCGCGTCCCAGGCTCTCCCCGCCATTGGGTGACAGCACCCGCAGCTTGACCAGGGAAAACGGCGCGGCGCTGGCATCGTTCGCGATCCCGGGCGCCTTGATCCTGATCCGGTAGCCGTCACCCACAAGCGCCGAACCGTTGCTGGTATCGCCGACCCGCCAGGTGTAGGCTCCGGACAGTGGATTGAGGTTTTCGGCGATGGTGCCGATCAGGGCCCCATCCCGCCACAGGAACATCTGCAGGGGCACCGCAATCCCGGTCGCTTCCCAGGAAACCCTCCAGAACGTTTTCTTGTTCAGCCGTTCGCCGCCATTGGGACTGATGATGGCCAAGGTCGGCTCGCTCCTGACCAGCTCGATGCCGTTTCCGGTACCAAGATTCCGCGAATACTGCCGATCGGCGGCATTGTTCCAGTGTTCGTGGACCCCCAGGTTCTGCAGGGGCGTGCCGTCTCCTTCCGGGTCATAAACCGCTCCCGAGGGCGGGCTGCCCGCCTGGGCCGCCTCATGCAGGTAATTGCAGGTGTTGACCGTCATGGCGGGAACCTGCATGCTGGGCTCGTTGCGCAGGAAATCCAGGCCCACGGAGTCGATGGCCACCGGATCGAGGGATGCCAGCAGGCTGGAAAAATAATCGTTGCCGAGGGACTGCCAGCGGGTGATCGTCTTGGAGCCCTGGTGGACGGCCGTGTACAGGCCGTCCATCAGATAGAGAAGGGTCTTCCCGCCCAACTCGCCGTGCCCGGCCAGGACCGGGTGACAATGGGGGTCGCCGATCTCGTTGACGGTTTTTTTGACGGTGCCGAAGCCGTGCAGCAGGCTGGGGGAGAAAACCGTGCCGTTGAAAACGGAGCCGAAATGGTTCTTGCCGGCCAGGGTGACGCCGAAGAGCTCATGGGCGCGGAGCAGGGAGAGGTTGATGATGTAGCCGGCTTCGGTGTAGCAGGCGGGCGGGTAGTGATCGGCGATGTCGGCGGCTGCGGGGTCGGGCTTGATGAAGCGGATAGGGTGGGCGAAATCGGGGCTGGCCGCCGACCGGCCGTTCTTGCTCAAATCGGGCCTGACCACGAAGTTCACGGCCTGGAAATGGGCATCGGGATTGCCGCGGATTTTGTCGTAAATCGGATCCCCGATATAGCGCGAGGCATCGGCGATGGTGATGTCGGCGCCGGCCACTCCGGCCGCCCCGATCAGTTGCTCGACCAGGGCATAGACCACGTGGGGGCTCTGGAATCCGCCGTTGTCCCAGGCGCCGCTGAAATCCTGGTTGCCGTTGATCTTGATGACGATCTTTTCCCCAGCCAGGTAGCCGAAGTCTCCCCGGCCCCGGGACATGTTGGAGAAGCGGAACAAGGCCTGCCAGGCGGCGGAATCCGTGGCGGCGCCGCTGATCAGCTGCAATGAGCGGGAGAGCATGCCGTTGACGACAAGCTGGCTGGTGTTTTCATCGCTCCACCAAAAACCGGTGCTCCCGTCCCAGAGGGTGGCCTGGGTATCGCGCACCCAGACCACGCGCCCCGGGAAAATCCCCCTGGCGGTGCCGACCGGCTGGTTGGGGGCGTCGCCGGGCGTGAAACCCTGAACTTCGATCCCCGATTGCGCCTGGGGCACCAGCGAGGGCACCATCACCGCCATCAAGGCGATGCCCGACACGGCAATGATCGGCATCCGCAGGCGGACGGCCTGCCGGTTCAGGCGTTGCAGGAAAACGGCCGGGACGATCATGGCCAGGAGATACGTGAGAAACCCGCCCCCCAGTCCGGCAGCCAGCCGCTGGCAGGGGTAAGCCGCCCGCGAAGGTTTGGGGACCACCCGGATAAGGAACCAGACGAGGGCCAGCAGGCCGACCAACGGGAAAAGAGGCACCGCTGCCTTGCGCACGATCTTTTGCATGGACATCTTGTTCATTTTTTCCTTTTCCTGCCTGATCTGTGACATTGACAGTTACATATATAACATAACCAGGTCCGTTTTCAACATTCTTTCGCATTTATCATGATAAGGATATCAGAATGGCCGATCATTCGTCCCGGCCTTTTTCCGGAGCTCCCGGGTTTTGCTCCCGCCCCGGCGGCGAGTTTTTCATCCGCCCAGGAGGAACGTCAGTTCGATCCTGGCGGAAAAGGAACAAAAGGATACGCCAGCCGGCTCAGGAAGAATGCGAAAAGGACTGCGCGCACGCCGCCGGCGATTGGCAGTCTGGCGTTTTTCCGCGCAGCCACAGCGTTGCGAAGACGAGCGCCAGCCCGGTTCTGCCTCTATACGCCCGGCGGGAGTTTTGAACGCATCAGCTCCCGGTGGCTGAATTTCCTGCCATCGGTCACAAACGTCCCGTCGCCGACGGCGTGGAACATGCGCCGCTCCCGGCGCTCGGCGTTGACCCATGCCCGCACGGCCTCCACGACGAAGAGGTCGTGTTTCCGGATGTGATCGACCACGCGGCACTCGATGTTGGCCAGGCACTCCCCGACCAGCGGCGCCTTGACCGCCTTGGCCCGGATCGGGGTCAGGGCGAACGTTTCGAACTTGTCGGTGCCGGCGCCGCTGCAGGCGCCGATGGCCACGACTTTGCGCGCCAGGTCGACTCCGGGCACGGCGATCACGCACTCCCGTTCATGGACCAGCGCCCGGAAGGAGTGGTTCCAGGCTCCGGTGACAAAGGCGACGCGCGGGGTGAAGTCCACGAGCATGTGCCAGGAAAGCGTCATGACATTCATCTTCCTGGCCGACGCCGTCGTCAGCAGCACCACCGGCCCCGGCTCCAGCAAAAGGAACGCCTTGCGCAACGGCAGCGATTGCATGGCATTATCCCCGGCGGTTTTCCCCCCGTTCAGCGCCCGCGGGGGAACGGCTTGGGTGTGAACTCCCGGGGCGGGCTCTTGCGCAGCTCCTGCAGCAGGTATTCCACCGCCTTCTCGAGCTGCGGGTCGCGCCCGGCGATCACCTCGGCGGGCGTCCATTCGACCTCGATGTCGGGCGCCACCCCCTCATTCTCCACCGTGAACGCTCCATCCGTGTCGACGAAGGCCACCGTGGGCGCCGTTACCATACCGCCGTCCATCAGCGGCGGGTAGCCGGAGATGCCGACCAGGCCGCCCCAGGTGCGCTTGCCGATCAGCGGGCCGATCTTCTGCTGCTTGAAATAATAGGGCATGGCGTCGCCGCCCGAGCCGGCGTACTCGTTGATCAGCATGGCCTTGGGGCCGAAGTTCGCGGCCTGCGGCGTCCGGCCCAGTTCGCCCCAGCGCGGCTTCCAATAGTTCATCAGCGGCCGGCGCAGCAGGTCGATGATGTAGTCGGCCGCGTAGCCGCCGCCGTTGAATCGCTCGTCGAGGATCATCCCCTGCTTCTGCAGCTGGGAGAAATAGTAGCGGTTGAAGAAGGTGTAGCCGCCGACGGCGGTGTCCGGCAGGTAGACGTAGCCGAGTTTCCCCTGGCTGAGCCTGTCCACCAGCCGCCGGTTCTCATCGATCTTGTCGCGGAAACGCAGGCCGCTCTCGCTGTCCAGGGGGACGACGGTCACGACCCTGGCCCCGGCCTTGTCCGGCTTGTCGTTGACCAGCAGGCGGACCTGGCGGCCGGCGCCGGCCAGGAAGTAGGAATAGAAGTTCTTCTTCACGTCGAGATCGCTACCCTCCACCTGCAGCAGGTACGTCCCCTCGGCAACCCAGTTGCCCGGCTCGGAAAGCGGCGAGCGCAGCTCCGGGTTCCAGCTCTCGCCGCGATAGATCTTCTTCAGGAAGAAATGCCCGTCCCGGACGCCGATATCGGCGCCCAGCAGCCCGACCGGCACCTGATTGATGCGCGGCTGCTCGCCGCCGCCGCGGTAGGCGTGGCCCACGCAGAGCTCGCCGATCATCTGGCCGATGAGGTAGTTCAGGTCGTCGCGGTGGGAAACGTGGCGAAGATACTCCTCGTAGCGCTCCCAGACGGCCGGCCAGTCCTGGCCGTGCATGCCGGGATCGTAGAAGTAGTCGCGCTCGATGCGCCAGGCGTCGCGCAGGATCTGGCGCCACTCGCTGCCCGGCTCGCGATACACGCGGATGTCCTGGGTCTTCAGCCGGCCCTTGCCGGGCTCCACCTTGGCGGCGTCGGCCACGAACCAATCCCGCTTCTGGCGGTACAGCATCTTCTTGCCGTCGGCCGACAGCATGAAGGCGGCGATGTCGCCGGCCAGCGTCTCGCTCTCCCTTTTCTCGTGCGTATAGAGGTGCAGCGTCAGGCTCTGTTCGATGCGCGTCTCGCTGCTCTGCTTTTTGACCCGCTCGGTGTAATAGAGCTTGTCCTGGCCGGCCTGCAGGCGGTCGTAGCTGCGGGTGGGAAGGGGCAGGGCGACGATGCGGCCGAGAATTCCATCGAGGTCGACGCGGATGGGCTTGACCGCCGCCGCTGCATTGGGCTTCTCTTTGTCCTTCTTCTCCGGTTCCTTATCCGCCGGCTTCTCTTCCTCATCGCTCCTGGCTTTCAGCGGCGAGGGCTCGGCGCTCGAGAGGACGGCGAGGTAGATGTTGGCCACCGGTTCGTGCGGGTATTCGGAGAGGTCGACCCAGCCCAGGTCATGGGCCAGGTTGGTCGAGGCCGCGAAGTAGAGGAACTTGCCGTTCCTGTCGAAGCTGGGCGAATAGGCGTCGCTCATGCCGTCGCTCAGGCGGTGGGACACGCCTTTCTCCACCTGGAAGAGATGGATGGCGCGCAGGTTGTTCTCCCCGTGCAGGGTGTAGCTCAGCCAGCGCGAGTCGGGGGACCATTCGTACTCGGGATAATGGATGAACTTGGGGTCGGTCGCGACCGCGGTGACGGTGCCGGCGGCGACATCGGCCAGGTAGACCGTTTGCCGGTTGCTGACGAAGGCGATGCGCTTGCCGTCGGGCGACCACAGCGGGGCATGGTAGTACGCTCTCTCCGGCAGCGCGATGACGCGCGCCGGCCGGCTTCCCATCTGGTCACGGATGAACAGGGCGTATTCGCCCGGCTCGTCGCTGAAGTAGGCGATATGTTCGCCGTCGGGCGACCAGGCCGGCTCGCGCTCGGCGCTTCCCGGGGTACGGGTGATATTGCGGACATCGCCGTTCTCCACCGGCACGGTGACGATCTCGCCGCGGGCTTCGAAAACGACGCGCTTGCCGCTGGGGGAGAGATGGGCGTTGAAGATCAGGTCTCCGGCCGGGACATGGCCCGGGCGGCTCAGGATGCGCTCGCTGGGGATGTTCACGGCCAGCATTTGGACCTTGCCGTCGCGGAGCAGGTGCAGGCGGCCCTCGCGTTCGAAGACCACGGCGCCGTCGTGGGCGCCGAACGACTTGATGTCCGCGCCGTCGTAGCGCGTGAGCGGCTCGACCTGCCGGCGGCCGGCATGGTAGCGGTAGAGGTTCATGACCCGGTCGCGATCCGACAGGAAGTAGATCCACTCGCCCGCGAAGCGCGGCGAGGTGTCGTTGCTCCCCGATGACTGGATCTTCTCCGCGGCATGGCTTTTCAGGTCGAACACCCAGATGAACGGGGCATGGCCGCCGCGGTAGCGCCGCCAGGTATCAAAGGACTGGCGGTTGGAAAGCGAGGTGTAGGCGAAGCGCGTGCCGTCCGCCGACATCGATCCCAGCCAGGCCATGGGCATCGGCAGCGCCTCCGGCGTGCCTCCGTCGATGGCAACGCTGAAAATGCGCATATAGCGGTTGCTGCTGTCGCGCGGGCTGGAGAAAAGGACCGAGCGGCCGTCATGGGACCAGCCGCTGACCTGATCCGGCCCGGGGTGGAAGGTGAGGCGTTTCGGCTCGCCGCCGGAAACCGGCACGATGTAGACATCCATGTTCTCGTCGTACTGCCCGTTGAAGGCGACCCAGCGCCCGTCGGGGGAGAAGCAGGGGGATGATTCCAGGCCGGGATGGCTGGTCAGTTGCACGGCCTGGCCGCCGGAGGTGGAGCAGGTCCACAGGTCCCCCCCGTACTGGAAAACGATGCGCCCGGCGAAAATATCGGGATTGCGCAACAGGCGGGCATCGTCGACGGCCCCGAGCGGGGCGGCGAACAATGCCATGGACGACAGAACAAGACCCAGGAGCATCTTCGGGAATGAATTCAAGGTCCACCTCCATGACTTTATTTATCCCGCA
>CAZLSH010000053.1:0-15966 GCA_964562095.1 uncultured Clostridia bacterium
CCTTTGTCATTTCCTTTCTGTTTGCACGGGAATGGGCGGCCACGGGGGGCCGCCCCTACAACCTCTCACCTCTAACCCCTCACCTCTGACCCCTCACCCCTCACCCGGCACCGCCTTGACATTTTTCCACCCATTTCATAATATTCTGTCACCACCATGAAAGCACTGGAAATCAAGGGATTGAAGAAATCGTTCCGCTCCAATTTCCTGATCCGAAAATTCAACATCCTGAAAGGCATCGACCTCGACGTCGAAAAAGGCGAGATCTACGGCTTCCTGGGCCCCAACGGCGCCGGCAAGACCACCACCATCAAGTGCATCATGGGCCTGCTCTCCCCCGACGCCGGCGAGCTGCTCGTCGACGGCCAACCCGCCGATTCCGCGGCCGCCCGGCAGCGCATCGGCTTCCTGCCCGAGAACCCCTATTTCTACGACTATCTCAGCGCGCGCGAGTTCCTGCTTTTCTCCGCCTCGCTGTTCAACATCCCCGAAAAGGACGTGCGCGACAGGGTCGCCGCCCTGATCCACCGCGTCGGCCTGAGCGGCCACGAGGACCTGAGGCTGCGCAAGTTCTCCAAGGGCATGATCCAGCGCCTGGGGCTGGCCCAGGCGCTGATCAACGATCCCGACCTGCTCATCCTCGACGAGCCCTTCTCCGGCCTCGACCCCGTCGGCCGCAAGGACCTGCGCCTGCTCATCCTGGCCCTGCGCGAGCAGGGCAAGACCGTCTTCTTCTCCTCGCACATCCTGCAGGACATGGAGCTGATGGTGGACCGCGTGGGCATCATCCTGGACGGCGCCATCCGCCGCCAGGGCAAGCTGTCGGAGCTGGTCGCCCGCAGCACGCAGTACGTCGAGGTCGTCTGCGACCGCATCGCCGTCAAGGAGCTGGCCCGGATCCAGCCGGACACCACCGTCCGCGACAACCAGTCCATCCTCACCCTGGCCAGCGACGCCGACGTCAACCTGGTGGTGGAATCGATCATCCACAACGGCGGCCGCATCCTGGCCGTCAACCCGGTCAAGATGACGCTGGAGGACATCTTCTTCAGCGAATTGAATCCGCAGCGCCCGGCCGCCACGGCTGGAGGGGCCCATCGGGACCCGACGTCCCGGTCCAACGGGACCGGGGGAGGCCGGTCATGAAACCGGGGATCCGCGGCATCGCCGTCAACACCTTCCGCGAATCGGCGCGCAACAAGATGTTCTACCTGCTGGTCTTTTTCGGCATCCTTTTCGCCCTCAGCTCCAAGCTGGCCAGCTTCCTCACCCTGGGCGACGCCATGAAGGTGCTCAAGGACACCGGGCTGGCGGCCATCAACTTCTTCTGCGTGCTGATCGCCATTTTCACCGGCATCAATTTGGTCTACAAGGAGATCGAGAAGAAGACGGTGTTCAGCATCCTGAGCAAGCCGGTCACGCGCGACGAGTTCATCGCCGGCAAGTTCCTGGGCCTGGCCCTGACCATGCTGACGGCGCTGGGCGCCATGGCCGTCATCTTCTTCGCCTTCGTCGCCGTCAGCGGCGGCGGCTTCGACCTGGGCATCCTGCTCTATTTCTTCATGCTCTACCTGGAGCTGCTGATCATCGTGGCCGTCTCGCTGCTGTTCTCCTCCTTCACCACCCCCATCCTGTCCTTCATCTTCACGGTGTCGCTCTACCTGATCGGCCACGTCATGTGGACCTACAACGAGTTCAAGGACTACCTGGCCATCCCGCTGTGGCGGGCGCTCACCCAGGCGCTGTACTACCTGCTGCCCAACCTGGACAAGTTCAATATCAAGAACGAGGTGGTGCTGGGCACGGCCATCGACCCCTGGTCCGTGCTGTTCTCCGTGCTCTATGCAATGGCCTACGTCCTGGCGCTGCTGGCCCTGACCGTGCTGATCTTCCGCCGCCGGGAATTCCAATGACGCTCCGCCGCTGGCTCGCCGTGGCGGCCCTCTCCGGCCTGCTGCTGGCGGCGGGGCTGCAGCAGCGCTACGACTCCACCGTCGACTACTTCGGCGAGCGCAGCGCCTTTGTCTCCCTGCCTTCGGGCAAGACGCTGCGCATCCTCTCCTTCGGCTACCGCAACCTGGCCGCCGACATGCTCTTCATCTGGTCGATCCAGTTCTACTCCACCTACCACATCCGCAACCGCTTCGACTTCATCGAGCGGGTGTACGACACCATCACCGACATCACGCCCGGATACAAGGAGCCGTACATCGTCGGCTCGCTGATCATGGCCCACGAAGCCAAGGACGTGCCCATGGCCCTGCGCCTGCTCGACAAGGGCTCGCGCCTCAACCCCGACGAGTGGCTGTTCGACCACGACGCGGGGTTCTACTGCTACAAGTATCTCAAGGATTACGCCCAGGCGGAGGAATACTATAACCGCGCCGCCGCCAAGCCCGGCGCCCCCGTTTTCATCCAGCGCATGAAGGCCCACATGGTCTACCTGCGCGACGACCCCGCCATGGCCACCCGCATGTGGCTGGACATCTACCGCAGCGCCGAGGACGTCCTGACCCGCGACTCGGCCTTCAACCACCTCTACCAGATCAAGGCCGAGGCCGACCTGCCGCTGCTGCGGGAGAGGATCGCCGAGTACCGGCGGCGCTACCGGCGGCTGCCGGCGGCGCTGTCCGACCTGGCGCGCGCCGGGCTGGTCCGCGAAGTCCCCCGCGACTTCGCCGGCAACGAGTATATCTACGACGCCGCCGGCGGCACGGTGACGGCGCAGAGGATATTCCGATGGAAGAAGCGCTGAGCGTCGTTCTCGGGCTCATCGTCGGCAGTTTCCTCAACGTGGTCATCCACCGCCTGCCGCTGAAGCAGGACATCGTCTTCCGGCCCTCGCACTGCCCGCGCTGCGAGGCCGCCATCCCCTTCTACCTGAACGTCCCCGTCCTGAGCTACGTCCTGCTGCTGGGGCGCTGCCGCTCCTGCCGCGCGCCCATATCGCCGCGCTATCCCCTGGTCGAGGCGTTGACCGCCTTCAGCTTCTGGCTCGTCCTGAACCGCTACGGCCTCAGCCCGCACGCCGGCGCCGCCGCCGTTTTCCTGTGCCTGCTGATCGCCCTGGCCTTCATCGACCTGCAGCACATGATTCTTCCCGACGAGCTGACGCTGGGCGGCGCCGCGCTGTTCCTGGCCTACTCGTTCTTCCACCCGGAGATCGCCTGGACGAACGCCGTGCTCACCGGCCTGGGCGCGGCGCTGTTCTTCGCCGGCCTCTTCTATTTCTACCTCAAGGTGCGCAGGATCGAGGGGCTCGGCTTCGGCGACGTGAAGATGGCGCTGCTGCTGGGCCTGTTCCTCGGCCTGCCGCGCCTGGCGGTGGCCGTCATGCTGGCCTCGTTCGCCGGGGTGCTGGTGGGGCTCTTTTTCATCCTCTTCAAGAAGAAGAATCTCAAGCTGGCCCTGCCCTTCGGCCCCTTCCTGGCCCTGGGCGGCTATGCCGCCCTCTTCTGGGGCGATGCCCTGCTGGCCTGGGTGGGCACGCTGTGGGGGCTGCCGTGAGAAAGTCGTCGCTGTTCCTGCTGCTGGTGGTCGAGATCCTGGCGCTGTTCGTTTTCGAGAACATGCGCGCCCTGTTCACGACCCTGGAACGGAACGAGCGCGAAGCCATCATCGCCCACGCCGACCTGCAGGCCGAAGCGCACATCCTGCGCGCGCTGCGCGACGGCCAGCCGCCGGGGCCGGCGAAATACTTCGACCGCGTCACGCCGCTGCGCCGGGCCGAGACGGGGCATGAGCTTGTCGCCGGCGAAGACGGTTTGCGCCTGGAGATCCGCAAGCCCCTGGCCGACGGCCGGGGGCTGCTCTTCAGCCGAACCGTGCGCTCGCCCCAGCTCCGTTCCTTCCAGGGCATGAAGAAGGTCCTGTCCCTGCTGGTCCTGTTCCTGGGGCTGGCCATCGCCGCCAGCGGCATCTACCTCATGGTGCTGCTGCGCAAGAAGAAGGCCGAGCCGGCCCCGGGAGCCGGCTCCCCGCTCCAGGACTACCTGGTGGACCTGAAGAGCGCCCAGCTGGAGTTGCAGGACCTGGTCGCCAGCCAGCAGCGCGCCTCCAGCGCCCGGGAGCAGCTGAACAGGAGCATCATCAACAACGCCCGGCTGGGCATGATCTACCTGGCGGCCGACGGCCGGGTGGAGATATTCAACCCGGCGGCGCAGGAGCTGTTCAACCGCGGTTTCGCCGCCGTCAAAAATCTGCCGCTGGCCGAGGCGCTGCCCGACCATGCCGAGCTGGCGGAATTCATCATTGCCGGCGACAGAAAAAACTCCTGTGAGTTCGAGTACGGGCCATCCATCCTTGCCGTTGACGTGGTTCCCGTCGCTACGGGAGACGACGCCCCCCGCGAAGGCGTCTCCAGCGGCAGGCTGGCCCTGGTGCGCGACGTCAGCGCCGAGCGCAAGCGCGAGCGCGTGCGCCGCCAGAACGACAACCTGCTCATGCTCGGCGAAATGGCCGCTTCCCTGGCCCACGAGGTGCGCAACTCGCTGGGCGTCATCCTGGGCTATTCCAAGGCCATGAGCGGCGAGCCGGAAAAAACGGCCAAGGTCATCCGCGAAGTGCAGTTCGTGACCGAGATGATGGAGAGCTTCCTGCGCTTCGCCCGGCCGGTGGACAAGGTCGCCCGCAAGCCGGTCGACCTCGCCCCGCTGATCGCGGCGGCCGCCGCCGCCCATGACCTGCCGGTCGAATTTCCCGCCGGGCGCCTGGAGCTGCAGAGCGACCCGCTGCTGCTCAACATCGTCTTCGGCAACCTGGCGCTCAACGCCCGGCAGGCCGGCGCCAAAAGCCTGAACGTCGAATTTCTTCCCGGGGACGCCCCCGGCGTCGTTCTCGCCGACGACGGCCTGGGGATCAGCGCGGCCAATGCCGACAAGATCTGGCTCCCCTTCTTCACCTCCCGGGACAAGGGGACGGGAATGGGCCTGGCCACGGTCAAGAAGCTGGTCGGGGCGCTGGGGGCCGACATCCAACTGCTGAATCCAGGGCAGGCCGGAGCCAGGTTCAAGATCACGTTCTATTCGTAAAATAAGGTTCGAAGTTCGACGTTCGAAGTTCGAGGTTTTCGGAACGAAAAATTCAGCGATCTCAATGGGATCGAGGTTCGACGTTTTCGGAGCGGAGAATTCAGTGATCTCAAGGAGTTTGAAGTTCGACGTTTGAACATCGAACCTCTTAGGTTTCGGTTAAGTGTCCTTTCTTGCAACATCGAACTTCGAACGTCGAACCTACTTTAGTATTCTTGCTATTTCTAAATCTTGTGGTACCGTCACTTTGATATTGGCGACGTCCCCCTCGACCGTGACGACTGGAGCCAGCCCGTATCTCAACACCAGCGAGCCATCGTCGCCGGCGTCGTGGAAACCTTCTTCGTGGGCCAGTCGGTGGGCGATGCGGATGATGTCGGCCCGGAAGCCCTGGGGCGTCTGGACGCGTCTCAGCTTATCGCGGTCGAGGACCGCGGTGACGGCATCCTTTTCGTCGACGCGCACGGTGGTGTCGCCGGCGGGGACGACGGGCATGACCGCCGCGTGCTTTTTCAACGCCGCCAGCACGCGGTGGATCACCGGCGCCGGGACCAGCGCTCGCGCGGCGTCGTGGATGAGCACCCGCTCGGCGCCAACGGCCGCAACGACGCCGATCGCCGCCGACTCCTGCCTCGTCTTTCCCCCGGCAATGACGGCGGTCATCTTGGGATATTTGCCGGCGATCCGTTTCGCGCGTTCCAGGTGCGCCCGGGGACAGACCAGCACCATGCCGCTGATGCCCTTTTGTTCCTGGAACCTCTCCAGGCAGATTTCCAGCAGCGTTTTGCCGCCGATCTTGCGGAATTGCTTGGGCTCGGTCCCTTTCAATCTCGTTCCCGCGCCGCCGGCCAGGACGATTGCGATGGTTTTCATGAAATCATTATAGATGAATTGCAATATGAAATAAATATTTGCATGACGTAGGGGCGACCGGTCGGTCGCCCCGCCGCTGTTTTTCCTCCGTTTGGATCATCTTGAAAATAGTATTTGGTGTTTGGGATTTATGATGGGCGGGTCTGAGACCCGCCCCTACGATTCAGGGCGACCGGCCGGTCGCCCCTACGCAATTTTGTCTTCGTTTGGGTCACTAATTGCTCCGATCTTCGACTACCACTATCACTATCACTACCACTGATGGCTGAAAGGCCTCCTGCTAACACGAACACTTTATTTCTATGAAATGGAAATCAATTAAGGTATAATGGTCCCCGTCAAGACTCAATGAAAAAATATCGATTCCTTTTCACCGGCGGCGGCACCGGGGGCCATGTCTATCCCAACATCGCCATCTACGAAGCCCTGAAGGAGAAATACCCCGACGCCGAGTTCCTCTACGTCGGCACCCGCAGGGGCAGCGAGGCCGCCATCATCCCCGCCCTGCCCCAGCCCATGGAATTCGTCCACGTTCCCGCGCGCGGACTGCCGCAGCGGGCCCGGAGCCCGCGCACCTTCCTGGCCCTGGCCGCCATTCTCTGCGGCGCGTTCAAGAGCGTCTTCATCCTGCTGCGCTTCAAGCCCGACGTCATCATCGGCAGCGGCGGTTACGCGGCCGCGCCGGTGCTGCTGGCGGCCGCGCTGCTCAGGAAGAGCGCGTTCATCCACGAGCAGAACGCCGTCCCCGGCCGCCTCAACCTGTTCATCGCCCGTTTCGCGGCCCGCATCGGCGTCGCCTTCCCCTCGACGGCATCTTTCTTCCCGGCCGCCAAGGTGGTCCAGGCCGGCTACCCGCTGCGGCGCTCGATCCGCGGCGCCGCCGCCGGCGAGGACCGTCAGCATCCCCTCAACGGGGACCTTCAGGGGCGGGAGAAGCTGGGCATCCCCCCCAACAGCCGCGTGCTGTTCATCTTCAGCGGCAGCATGGGGGCGCGCACCGTCAACCGCGCCGCCGTCGAGGCCATGCCGCGCCTGCTCTCCATCCCCAACCTGTTCGTGGTCATGTCCACCGGCAAGGCCTACGGTTCGGCCTACAAGGCCTACGACGACACGGTCGGCCGCCTGGAGCACCAGGGGCTGGCGCCGCAGATCGAGGGGCGGCTGCTGGTGAAGGAGTATTTCGACCAGATCGCCGAGGTGTACGACGTCTCCGACCTGGTGGTCTCGCGCTCCGGCGCCGGGACCATCCAGGAGCTCACCGCCAAGGGATTGCCCGCCATCCTGGTGCCCAAGATCGACCTGCCCGGCGATCACCAGGTGCTCAACGCCCGCGAGATCGAGAGGGCCGGCGGCGCCCGCGTCCTGTACGAGGAAGTCGACGGCGGCCGGCGCGCGAACGGAATCGTCCTGCCCGCCGGCGCCCTGGCGGCGGCGGTCGAGGAGCTGCTCTCCGCCCCCGACCAGCTGGCCGCCATGCGCGCGAACCTGCTGGCCATGGAGCGCGCCGACAGCACGGCCATCATCATCGAGGCGCTGGAAGGCATCATCCACGGGAAGGGCGCGGCCGGGAAGGGCGAAATCCGCGCCTTCTACCTGCAGGCGGTCGACGAGGAAAGGAACCTGGAGCTGCCCTTTCCTTCCACCACGGTGGGCAACACCTTCCTTGCCGACGTCGAGCTGGCCGGGCACGCCGCCCCGGTGCGCTTCACCGTGCAACTGCTGCCCGAAGGGGAATCCCCGGCCATGCTCCGCGTGCAGAAGGGCCGCGTCCTGCTCAACGGCCGCGAGATCAACGACTGGGTGCCGCTGCGCCAGGACGACCGCCTGGAAATCGGGGACAGCGCCTACATCTTCAAGAGCTACCTAGAAAAGGCCGAGTCACTGAACCATGGCGACAGCCCCAGCGCCCCATCCGGCCGTGAATCGCCGCTGGTCGCCCGTTTGGCCGATCTCGGGCGCGCCGTCGCGGCCGCCGCCCTGTTCGGCGCCGGCCGGGCCGTCGACGCCTTTTCCGCCGCCCTGGCCGTCGCCGGCTTCCTGCGCCGCCTGGTCGGCGCCAATGCCATGAGCCGCGTCTTCATGCCGATCTTCGCCCGCCTGTTCCAGCGCTCGCCGCGGCGCAAGGCCTGGGAGGCCGCCACGGCCCTGAGCGCGGGCACGGGGCTGATCTCGCTGTTCATCGCCGCCTCGGCCATGCTGCTGGCGCCGGCGATCGTTCGCCTGGTCTTCCCGGGCTTCGTCGCCAGGGGCCTTTTGCCGGAAGCGGTGCGCATGCTGCGCCTGCTGCTGCCGGTGGTCATGCTGGGCACGCTGGCGGCGCTGATGACCGTCTACCTGCGCGCCTTCGGCCGCCGCCTCGCCGCCGAGGCCTCGGGATGGCTGTTCGCCGTTGCGGCCGTCCTCGGCATCGGCCTGTTCTATCACGGCAGCGGCCCCCATGCCCTGGCCTGGAGCATTCTTTTCGCCTCGCTGCTGCAGATCCTCTTTCTCCTGCCTTTCCTGGCCGTCACCCTGGCCAGGCCGGGGCTGGAATTTTCCTTCCGCCCCTCATTCCGCGCCTCGCGGCAGGTGAACCGCAAGTACGCCTCGCGCATCGGCCCGGCCGGGCTGGGCGCGGCCCTGGCCCAGGCGCCGCCGCTGATCGAGCGCTGCGTCGCCTCGGCGCTGCCCATGGGCTCCATCTCCGCACTCTATTTCGCCACCGAGATCACGCGGCTGCCGTTCACCCTGGTGGCGCGCGCCGCCCTGAACCGCTCGCTGCGCGACCTGCCCGCCCCGGCCACGCAACTGGACCGCGAGCGGGCGCAGCGGCTGCTGGTCGACGGCTTCCGCAACAACCTGTTCCTGCTGGCGCCGCTGTCGATCCTGCTGATCGTGCTCGCCGGGCCCTTCGTCTCGCTGCTGCTCGGGCGCGGCCATTTCGGCGCCGCCGAGACGGCGGGCACGGCCCGGGTGCTGCAGTTCTACGCCCTCGGCCTGACGGGCTGGGGCCTGCAGTCGCTGACCGCGCGCATCTTCGCCTCCCGCCTGGAGGCGCGCAGCGCCATGGTCTCCGACATCGCGCTGCTGGCCCTGCAGCTGCCGCTGACCGTGCTGCTGGCGCGCTCGCGCTTGAGCGTCGCCGGCATCGCCCTGGCCGCCTCGCTGGCCGCCAGCGTCACCGGCCTGGGCCGCGTGGCCCTGCTGCAGCGCCGCCTGCGCCGCGAGGGGGCGCCGCCCGCGTTCCGCGAGCTGCTGTCCGCCTCGGGCAAGACCCTCAGCGCCTGCCTGCTGATGGTCATCGCCGTCGTCGAGGCCGAATTCGTCTTCCAGCGCATCCAGTTCATTTCCGGCACCCTGCGCAGCGCCATGCTGTGCGTGTCGCTGGCCTTCATGGGCACGGCGGTCTATTTTCTCGCCTCGCTGCTGCTCAAGAACACCGGCATCCTGATGTTCAAGAAGCGCCGCCGCGGCGCCGGCAACGGCACGCCGCTCTCGCTGCTCTCGCCGTTCCGCTTCCTGGACGCCGTCGCCGCCAATCCCGACTTCTTCAAGACGGAATACCGCTACAAGACCAGCATCTACCTCTCCAGCCGCTCCTGGGAGGTGCGCAACGCCGGCATCAAGCTGGTCGGGCTGTTCAAGGACAGGGCCAAGGTCCCCTATCTGCTCGACCTGTTGAAGTCGGGCCGCGGCAACGGCTTCATGCGCCGCAACGCCCTGCAGGCGCTGAAGGCGATCAATCCCTGGGACGACGAGATCCGCCAGCTGCTGCTGCGCCTGCTGAATGACGGCTACTTCGAGGTGCGCGCCGCCGCCATCGACTACCTGGGCCAGAACATCAGCGAGGCGGAGTGCGCCCGACTGCGCCCGCAGCTGGAGCGCCGGCTGGCGCGCGGCGGCAGCCAGGAGAAGATCGCCTGCCTGCGGCTGCTGGCGCGCAAGGGCGGGCTGGACGACCTGCCGCGCCTCAAGCGCCTCTACCTGAGCAGCAACTCGCTGGTGCGCGAGGAGCTCCTGGAGCTGCTGTACGCCTTTTTCCGCCGCGGGCTGCTGACGGCCGGCGAGATGAAGCGGCAGGCGCGGCAGGTGCTGGTCACCTCCGACCACCTGAGCGCCGAGTTCCGCGTCAAGTCCATCATGCAACGCATCTACCGGGAGGCCGACCGCCCATGATCGCCTGGATCAGCGAACTGTTCGTCAACCTGCCGGGGCAGCGGCTGCTGACCTACATCACCTTCCGCGCCCTGATGGCCGTGCTCACCTCGTTCGTGGTGGGCATCGTGCTGGGGCGGCGCATCATCCGCGCCATCTACCAGCTGAACTTCCGCGACCGCGCCCGCGACTTCGGCGACATGTCGCCGCGCAACAAGGACGGCACGCCGACCATGGGCGGGCTGATCATCTTCTTCTCGCTGCTGGTCTCGCTGCTGCTGTGGGGCAGCTGGCGCAAGCCCAACGACTTTTTCCTGGTGACGATGATCTTCACCGCCTTCTGGTTCACGGCGCTGGGCTTTTTCGACGACTACCTCAAGAACATCCGCGGCAACAGCGACCTGGGCATGAACCGCGGCCTGAAGCTCTTCCTGCAGGGGCTGTTCGGCGTCATCCTGGCGCTGCTGCTGCTGGGCTCCGACGCCTCGCCGTTCGCCGCCGGCACGGCCACGCAGCTGCACCTGCCCTTCCTCAAGACGCCGCTGCTCGACCTGGGGATATTCTATTATCCCTTCATCGTGCTGGCGATCATCGCCATCGCCAACGCCATCAACTTCGCCGACGGCCTCGACGGCCTGGCCACGGTGCCTTCGGGCCTGCTGATCGCCGTCTACGCCGTCTTCGCCTACATCATCGGCAACTCGATCGCGGCCAAGTATCTCTGGTTTCCCCACGTCCCCGGCGCCGGCGAGCTGGTGGTGGTGCTGGCGGCCCTGATCGGCGCCCTGGCCGCCTTCCTGTGGTTCAACGCCTACCCCGCCGAGGTGTTCATGGGCGACACCGGCTCGCTGCTCATCGGCGGCGTCATCGCCGCCTCGGCGGTGCTGCTCAAGCAGGAGCTGCTGTTCGTCATCGCCGGCGGCGTTTTCGTCATCGAGTTCCTCTCGGTTTTCGTCCAGGACTACATCGGCATCAAGCTGCTGAAGCGGCGCATTTTCTACCGCGCCCCCATCCACCACACCTACCAGTTCCTGGGCATCGCCGAGCCCAAGATCGTGGTCCGCTTCTGGATCCTGGCCGTGATTTTCACCCTGGTGAGCCTGATCAGCATCAAGCTGCGCTGAAATTCAATTCATCGGAGACCCCCATGGCAAATGAGAACATCCGCAAGGAAACAACGAAACAGGACGCCGCCGCCTGGCACGCCCTGAGCGCCGAAGAGGTCGTGCGCGAGCTGGCCACCCCGCCCGAGACCGGGCTGGACGAGAACGAGGCGCGGCGGCGCCGGGAGCTCCACGGCGCCAACGAGATCGCCTCCGCCCCGCGCCCGGGCTTCCTGCAGCTGCTGCTGGCCCAGTTCAACAACTTCATCATCCTGCTGCTGATCGGCGCGGCCGGCGTCTCGGGCCTGCTCGGCGAGTGGATCGAGGCCGCGGCCATCATGGCCATCGTGGTGCTGAACGCCACCCTGGGCGTCATCCAGGAGCAGCGGGCCGAGCAGGCGCTGTCGGCCCTGAAGAAGCTGGCCGCCCCCGAGGCCCAGGTGCTGCGCGACGGCTCGCGGCGCTCGCTGCCGGCGCCGGAGCTGGTCCCGGGCGACATCGTCTTCATCGAGGCCGGCAACTACGTCCCGGCCGACGTGCGCCTGATCGAGGCGGTGAACCTGCGCCTGGAGGAGGCGGCGCTCACCGGCGAGTCGCTGGCGGTGGAAAAGGACGCCCACGTCCGCCTGGAGGCCGACGTGCCCCTGGGCGACCGCCGGAACACGGCCTTCATGGGCACGCTGGTCGCCGCCGGCCGCGGCAAGGGCATCGTGGTCTCCACCGGCATGCACACCCAGATCGGCCTGATCGCCGTCATGCTGCAGAATGTCGAGCAGGAGACCACGCCGCTGCAGAAGCGCCTGGACGGCCTGGGCAGGACGCTGGGCGTGGCGGCCCTGTTCGTGTGCGCCCTGGTGTTCGCCATCGGCCTGTGGCGCGGCCACGCGCCGCTGGAGATGTTCATGCTCGCCGTCGGCCTGGCCATCGCCGCCGTCCCCGAGGGGCTGCCGGCGGTGGTGACCATCAGCCTGGCCCTGGGCATGCGCGAGATGGTCAAGCGCCACGCCCTGATCCGCCGCCTCTCCTCGGTGGAGACCCTGGGCTCGACCACGGTCATCTGCACCGACAAGACCGGCACCCTGACCCAGAACAAGATGACCGTCACCCGGCTGTGGGCCGACGACGACCTGCTGGAGGTCACCGACGCCGGCAACAACCTGAGCGGCGAATTCCGCCGCGACGGCCGCGCCGTCGACCTGAACGAGCACTGGGCGATCCTGACCGCCCTGTGGATCGGCGCCCTGAACAATGACGCCCACATGGAGATCTCGGGCGCGAGCGAGGGCCGGGGCGCCTCCTACCGCATGGTCGGCGACCCTACCGAGGGGGCGCTGCTGGTGGCGGCGGCCAAGGCCGGCTGCCTGCCGCGGCCGCTCTACGAGGCCTACCCGCGCGTCGCCGAGGTGCCCTTCGACGCCACGCGCAAGAACATGATCACCGTGCACCATATCTTCAAGCCCAGCAAGGCCGACAGCTCGCCCTTCAACGAGAGCCACCGGGACAGCGGCTACGCCGTCGCCGTCAAGGGTGCGCCCGACATGGTGCTCAAGCTGTGCACGCACATGCACCGCGACGATGACAGCGTCACGCCGCTGGACGACGCGGCGCGGCAGCGCATCCTGGAGGCCAACGACGCCATGACTCGCGCCGCCCTGCGCGTCCTGGGGCTGGCCTACCGCGTCGACCGCGAGATTCCCGACGTTCGCGACGTCGCCGCCGTCGAAAAGGGCCTGATCTTCGTCGGCCTGGCGGGCATGATCGACCCGCCGCGCGAGGAAGTGGCGCCGGCGCTGGCCAAGGCCGCCGCGGCGGGCATGCGCACCATCATGATCACCGGCGACTACCCCGAGACGGCGCGGGCCATCGCCTCCGCCATCGACCTGCTGCGCCCGGGGCACCAGGTGCTGACCGGCCGCGACGTCGACCTGCGTAGCGACGAGGAGCTGCGCCGCGAGGTGAAGAAGACCGACGTCTTCGCCCGCGTCTCGCCCGAGAACAAGCTGCGCATCGTCAACGCCCTGCGCGCCGGGGGCGAGGTGGTGGCCATGACCGGCGACGGCGTCAACGACGCCCCTTCGATCAAGGCCGCCGACATCGGCATCGCCATGGGCATCACCGGCACCGACGTGGCCAAGGAGAGCGCCGACATGGTGCTCACCGACGACAACTACGTCTCCATCGTCAGCGCCATCGAACAGGGGCGCGTCATTTACTCCAACATCCGCAAGTTTGTCTACTTCCTGCTGTCGTGTAACGTGGCCGAGATCGCCATCCTCTTCATCTCGACCCTCTTGGGTTGGAGCCCGCCCCTCACGGCCATCCAGCTGTTGTGGCTGAACCTGCTGAGCGACGGCGCGCCGGCGCTGGCGTTGGGTTTGGAAAAAGGCGATCCCGACCTGATGGAGCGCGCGCCGCGCCCGCCCGACGAACCGATGATCAACGGCACCATGCGCCTGGGCATCGCCGTGCAGACCGTCGCCCAGGCCGGCGCCGTCCTGACGGCGTTCGCCGTCGGGCTGCTCTGGCACCTGCGCGCCGGCGACACGCTGCCGGCGGGGGCCAACCCGCTGGCCTTCCTGCTGCGCTACGACTGGCGCGGCCTGGACGTGCAGACTGCCGAGACCATGGCCTTCCTCACCCTGTCGCTGTGCGAGCTGTTCCGCGCCTACACCGTGCGCTCCGAGCGCCTGTCGCTGTTCCGCATCGGCGTTTTCTCCAACCGCACCATGCAGTACGCGGTGGGGATCTCGCTGCTGCTGCTGGGGCTGGTGGTTTCCGTGCCCTTCCTGCAGCCCGTCTTCAACACCCACTTCCCCAGCGCCCGCGAATGGGCGGTGGTCCTCGGCCTGGCCCTGGTGCCGGCGATCGCCGAGGAGTTGACGAAATTGTATCTCAGACGGGGAAATAAGTGATGAGTGAACGAACTATCGGAGCTCAGTGATGAGTGATGAGAAAGAGAAAGGCGCTTTCTCGCTCTTGCGCATAACGCATAACGTCTAACGCATAATGCCTTATACCTAACATGGCTTCGCGCCGGCCCGCTATTGAATCCCGGGCGGCGATGGTTTATAATGGGCTTTCCGCGATGTCTTCGCGCGCCGGACTTGTTGGCTTGCATGAGCGCCGGCGAATGAAAGAGGTGGCCAAATGAACGCTTGGAAATTGTTTCTATTGATCGCGGCCGGCGCGCTGCTCTTCCCCCGCAACGTTTACGGTTACATCGATCCCGGCACCGGCAGCTACGTTTTCCAGATCCTCATCGCCGCCTTCGTCGCCGTCTCCTTCGCCGTCAAGGTGTACTGGTTCAAGATCAAGAAATTCGTCGGCGGCCTGTTCAGCAAAAAGAAAGATGCCCCCCAGTGACGGCAACGTCGCCGGATCGTTCCGCGACCCCAGCGGGTTCCTTTTCCAACGGGCCGGCGTGCTCTACCGCCAGGTCAACTCCGCCTACAGCGAGCATTACGACCTGCTGATCTCCTCGGGCCTGGCCGCCGAGCTGCAGTCGGCGGGCATGCTGATCGCTCACGAGGAATGCAGCCTGGACCTGGCCGCCGCCCCCGGCGCCTGCAGGATATTGAAGCCCGAGCGGGTCCCCTTCATCTCCTACCCCTACGAGTGGAGCTTCAGCCAGCTCAAGGACGCGGCGCTGCTGACGCTGGCCATCCAGAAAAAGGCGCTGGCGCGGGGCATGTCGCTCAAGGACGCCTCGGCCTACAACGTGCAGTTCGTCGCCGGCCGCCCGCTGCTGATCGACACCCTCTCCTTTGAAAAATACCCCGCCGGCCGGCCCTGGGTGGCCTACCGCCAGTTCTGCCAGCACTTCCTGGCCCCGCTGGCGCTGATGGCCCATCGCGACGTGCGCCTCAACCAGCTGTCGCGCATCCATTTGGACGGCCTGCCGCTCGACCTGGCCTCGGCGCTGCTCCCCCGGCGCACGCGCTTCAAGTTCTCCCTGCTGTCGCACATCCACCTCCACGCCCGCTCGCAAAAACGCTACGAGAACCGGCCGGTCGCGGCCCGGACGCGTCCCGTATCGCGCTTCGCCCTCCAGGCCCTGATCGACAGCCTGGAGAGCGCCGTCCACAAGCTGGACTGGCAGCCGCGGGGAACGGAATGGGGCGAATACTACGACGCGACGAACTATTCCGGCCAGGCTTTCGAGCACAAGAGAACGCTGATCACGGAGATGCTGAACGAGGCCCGTCCCGGCCAGGTCTGGGACATCGGCGCCAACACCGGCCTGTTCAGCCGCCTGGCCTCCCGGGCCGGCATCCCCACCGTCGCCATCGACATCGACCCGGCGGCGGTGGAAAAAAACTACCGCCAGTGCCGGCGCGACCACGAGAAGTTCCTGCTGCCGCTGGTCGGCGACGTCACCAATCCCAGCCCGGGGATCGGCTGGGAGAACGAGGAACGCCGGTCGCTGCTGCAGCGCGGCCCGGTGGACGCGATCCTCGCCCTGGCGCTGGTGCACCACCTGGCCATCTCCAACAACCTGCCGCTGGCGCGCGTCGCCGAGTTCTTCAGCCGCTCCTGCCGCCGCCTGATCGTCGAGTTCATACCCAAAAGCGATTCCCAGGTCCGGCTGCTGCTGGCCACCCGCGAGGACATCTTCCCCGCCTACGACGTCGCGGGGTTCGAAAAGGCGTTCCAGGCCTTCTTTACCATCGAGCGCCGCGAGAAGATCCAGGAGTCGGATCGCATACTGTACCTGATGAAAAGTAATTTCAGGGCGGGGCAATAACAGATATTTCGTGATGCGTGATGCGTTATGCGTGATGAGAAAGAACGTCGGGGCAATTCCCCAAGGCTGTTCTTCTTCCTGT
>CAZLSH010000054.1:0-15729 GCA_964562095.1 uncultured Clostridia bacterium
AGCAGGGAGCCAGGGCCATGGGCCGCAAGCTGGAGGAGCTGAAGATCATCACCTGCCACCTGGGCAACGGTTCCTCGATGGCCGCCATCCGCAACGGCGTCTCCGTCGACACCACCATGGGCTACACGCCGCTGGAGGGGCTGGTCATGGGCACGCGCTGCGGCGACATCGACCCGGCCATCCCCCTGATCATGCAGCGCACCATGGGCATGAGCCATGAGCAGGTCGATGCCGTGCTCAACCGCAAGAGCGGCATCCTGGGGATCTCCGGGGTCTCCTCCGACATGCGCGACATCAACGAGAAGGCCGCCGCCGGCCATCCCCAGGCCAGGCTGGCGCTGGAGATCTTCGCCTACCGCATCAAGAAATACATCGGCGCCTATATCGCCGCCATGAACGGCGCCGACCTGGTCATTTTCACCGCCGGCATCGGCGAGCGCGGCCGCGAGGAGCGCGAAATGATCCTGAAGGACATGGAGTTCCTGGGCATCGAGTTCGACGCCGCGGCCAACCAGGAGGCCTTCGGCAAGCTGGGGACCATTTCCAAGCCCGGCTCGCGCGTCCGCGTCATGGTCATCCCGACCAACGAGGAGCTGGAGATCGCCGAGCAGACCCTGAAGGTCATCCAGAACAACCGCAACGCCGGCTAGGATCCGGGGCAGCATTGCCAGCCGGCTCTGCCCTGCGCCCGGGCGGCCCCGCCGCCTGCCCGGCGCGGGAAATTTGCCTGCAATGGCCGATATTGCTATAATCATGCCTAGGAGACGCGGCCCGGCCCGCCGGCGATAAAATGAAAAAAGCCCTGGTTATCCTGCTGCTGGCCACATTGCTGCTGCTGGGCGTTCCGCAGGCCTTCCAGGTCACGGCCCAGGAGCTGAACCCCGACGGCGCTTCGCCCCGGGACAACCCCTCCGCCCGCCGGGCCGACAGCTACCCCGAGAGCGAGGACGACATCTTCTCCAGCTCCTACGAACGCGAAATGCTGGCGCGCCGCTTTTTCCAGAAGACGCTGCCGCCGCTCAGCCGCAAGGAGAAGATCGTTTGGGCCTTCAAGACCGCCCGGACCGGCATTCTGTTATGATCCAGAAGCAGCTGGGGCGCTTCTTCGCCGCCGTTCTGCACGCCGTCAGCAAGTACCGGTGGCACTTCATCTTCGCCGCCTTCATCCTGGTCAGCCTGGCCAACATATTCCAGAAGCTCAAATGGAGTTCGGTCACCGACCATGTGGCCTGGGAGACCGCCGCCCAGGGTCTGGTCTGCCGCTCGGCCCCGGCCGGCAGCCAGGTGCAGCCGGGAGACATCCTGCTGGCCGTGAACAAGTACCTGATCCACGACCGCATCGACCTGCTGCGTGCCATCGCCGGCCGCAATTACTGCCGCTACGAGATCGAGCGCGAGGGCATCCTGAAGAACGTCGGCGTCGACATCGACCCGGTGTTCACCCCTTTTTCCTATTACATCCTCGTTTTCGTCGGCATCCTGGCGGTGCTGCTCACCCTGGGCATCCTCAACATCTACGTCCGGCAGTCGACGCTGTTCCCGCCCCCGCAGAGCTTCTTCCTTCTCAGCCTGACCCTGTCGGGCTTCCTGATCTTCTCCCCCACCGGCGACTACGGACCCGCCGACTTCCTTTTCCTGGCCCTGGATACGCTGGCGTTCATCCTCTTCCCGGCCGTCCTGCTCCAATACGCGCTGCAGTACCCGCTGCGCGCCCAGGCCTTCCGCAAGATCAGCGCCAGGCTGCGCGGCCTGCTGATCTACCTGCCGCCGCTGGCCCTGCTGGCCATCAACCTCTACTTCATCGCCCGCAACATCCTCCGCCCGGACCCGGAGGTCCTGGTCGACGCCATCAACCATTTCCGCGCGCTGGGCCAGAAGTACTTCGCCCTCTATACCGTCCTGGCCTGGGTGGCCATCGCCGCGTCGTCGCTGACCCTGGTCCTGAAAAAGAGGCAGAAGCGCTATATTTTCCCCCTGGCCGGCATCTCGCTGAGCTTCATCTCCCTGCTGCTGCTGAGTTTCTCCCGGCAAACGCCCGAATCCGGCGCCGGGGCGGAGATTTACGTCAGCATGCTCTTCCTGCCCTTCCTGCCGCTGAGCCTGGTCTATTTCCTTTCGCCGCGGCGGGTGACCGATATCGAGAACACCATCAAGAAGACGCTGTCGGTGTCGTCTCTGTTCATCTTCATCTTCGGCACCTACCTGTTCCTGGGCCTGAACATCGAGCAGAACAAGCTGCTGGGCATCTTCTGGTCCCTGGCGGCCATCCTCATGGCCGGCCTGCTGTTCAAGCCGCTGGAAGGGACCATCCAGAGGTTCGTCGAGAAGATGTTCTATCGCGACACCTTCAACTTCAAGCGCAAGCTGAAGGAGCTGGAGGGCTCGATCAGCGCCCAGCGCGATCTCGCCTCGCTGTCGCAGAGCTTCCTGGAGATCATCAGCCGCGGCTTCCAGCTGCAGGCGGCTTCGCTGCTGATCCATTTCCGCAACAACCTCTTTTACTCCCTGCCCGGCCGGCAGCGCCTCTTCCTGACCCGCAATTTCCTCGGCGCCCTGGAGGGCCGGGATCATCTCGTTTTCCTCTCCGAGCAGGAGTTCGCCACCAAGTTCCCCAGCGACCAGGCCGCCATGCCCGCCGACAAGCTGTACCAGTTCCAGCCGCTGAAGATCGGCGCGCGCCTGGTCGGCATCGTGGCCTTGGGCCGCAAGACCGATCATTCCTACCTGACGGTCGAGGACTGGGACCTGATGGCCAGCATCGCCTCGCCGCTGGCCCTGTCGGTGGAGAACGCCTTCCTCTATTCGCGGCTGGAAGAGCAGCTGGCCGAGCTCCATTTGCTGAAGGAGTTCAACGAGAACATCATCGAGAACATCAACCTGGGCATCCTGGTCGTCTCGCGCCTGAACCAGGTGCAGACCTGGAACTCCTTCATGGAGGACCGTTTCCGCATCCGCCGCGAGCAGGCGCTGCGCAAGCGGGCGCCGCAGGTCCTGGGACAGGAGTTCTGGCAGGCGCTGCAGCCGGTCCAGGCGGGCACCCACACCCTGCGCAACGTCAAGGCGCTGCTGGACGAGGCGGAAACCTTCTTCGACGTCTACGTTTCGCCGCTGAAGAACGAGAAGGGCAGCGTCTCCGGCCGCATCTTCGTCTTCGAGGACGTGACCGAGAAGAACCTCATCCAAAACCAGCTGATCACCTCGGAAAAAATGGCCTCGCTGGGCCTGCTGTCGGCCGGCATCGCCCACGAGATCAACACGCCCCTGACCGGCATCTCCTCCTACTGCCAGTTTTTGCTCGACAGCCCCGCCGGCAAGGACAACCGCGAGATGATCGTCAAGATGCAGGACCAGGTTCTGCGCGCCAACAAGATCGTCCGCACCCTGCTCGATTTCTCCCGCCAGAAGGGCCAGCAGGCCCTGCCGGTCGACCTGAACCAGGTTCTGGACGAGAGCCTGGCCCTGGTCGAGCACAAGCTGAAAAAGAAGCGCATCACGCTGCGCCGCGAGACCGTATTCACCCGCCGCTTCCACGGCTTCCCCACCCGGCTGCAGCAGCTGTTCATCAACCTGTTCATCAACGCCATCGACGCCATCGAAGACGAAGGCTGGATCTCGATCAGCGGCGAGGAAACCGACGAGCAGCTCAGCGTGCGCTTCAAGGACAACGGCCGCGGCATCCCCGCCCGGGAACTGGAAAAGATCTTCGACCCGTTCTTCACCACCAAGGAGGTGGGCCAGGGGACCGGCCTGGGCCTGGCCATCGTCTACAACATCGTCAAGGAGCACTACGGCGACATCGAGGTGCGCAGCAAGGTCGGCCGCGGCACCACCTTCGTCATCACCTTCCCGCTGCTGAGCCCGCTGAGGAGCATGAGCCTATGAAAAAAAAGATCATCCACCTGGTCGATGACGAGATCGTCATCCACGACATATTCAAGCGCATCTTCCTGGAACCCGAGTACGAGCTGCGCATCTCCGAGAACAAGGCGCAGGCCAAGACCAACCACGCGCCCGACGTGGACGTGGTGATCATGGACCAGATGATCCCCGGCAGCTCGGGGCTGGAGATATTCAAGGAGCTGAAGAAGGACGACCCGGCGGTGCGCGTCATCTTCCTCACCGCCTTCGGCACCATCGAGTCGGCCATCGAGGCCATCCAGCAGGGGGCGCTGGACTACCTGCAGAAGCCGTTCAACAACATCGAGCTGCGCCACAAGGTCGACCGCGTGATCAAGGAAAAGCGGCTGAAGCAGGAGAACGTCCAGCTCAAGCGGACGATCGGCGACCGTTTCGCCTTCGACAACATCATCGGCCGCAGCCCGCTGCTGAAAAAAGTCCTGGGCATCATCGAGAGCGTGGCCGACGCCAATTCCACCGTGCTGATCACCGGCGAAAGCGGCACCGGCAAGGAGCTGATCGCCAAGGCCATCCATTCCAACTCCAACCGCCGCGACATGCCGTTCTCGGCCTTCAATTCGAGCAACATCCCGGCCAACCTGTTCGAGAGCCTGCTGTTCGGCTATAAGAAGGGGGCATACACCGGCGCCGTCGCCGACAAGAAGGGCATCTTCGAGGAAGCCGACGGCGGCACCATCTTTTTCGACGAGATCGCCAACCTCAGCGACGAGACCCAGTCCAAGATCCTGCGTGTCCTGCAGGAAAAAGAGATCCAGCCCCTGGGCGGCAACCAGATCAGGAAGGTCGACGTGCGCGTCCTGGCCGCCACCAACATCGACCTGATGGAGCGCGTCAAGAGCGGTGATTTCCGCGAAGACCTCTATTACCGCCTGAACATCATCAACATCCACCTGCCGCCCCTGCGCGAGCGCAAGGAAGACATCCCGCTGCTGGCCGACTCCTTTTTGAAGAAGTTCTGCCGCGAGAACAAGAAGGCGATCAAGGGCATGAGCCCCCAGTTCCTGCGCCAGCTGATGGACTACAACTGGCCGGGCAACATCCGCGAGCTGCAGAACGCCATGCTGCGCGCCGTGCTGCTGTCCGGCTCCGAGGTCCTGGAACCGGAAGCCCTGTCGCCCGAGATCCTGGGCATGAACGGCCGGCCGGCGGTGCCGGGAGGCGGTTTCAACGCCAGGGTGGATGCCTACAAGCGGCAGCTGATCGTCGAGACGCTGGAAAGGCACAACTGGGTGCAGAAGAAGGCCGCCGAAGACCTGCAGCTGAAGCCGTCCACGCTCTACGAGCTGATCAAGCGCCTGGGGATCGAAAAATGAAAGAACTGAAATTGCAGAAATACCTGCAGGAATGCGGCGTGGCCAGCCGCCGCGACATCCGCCAATGGATCCACGAGGGCCGTTTCCAGGTCCAGGGCCGCGTCGTCACCGACCCCAACCATCCCGTGCGCTTCCCCGGCGACAGCGTGCGCCTCAACGGCCGGCTGCTCAAGCTCGCCCCGCAGCCAAAGAGCTATTTCATCCTCAACAAGCCGGTGGGCGTCGTCTCCACCCTGGCCGATCCCGAGGGCCGCCCGACGGTCGCCGCCTATATCCGCCGCATCCGCGAGCGCGTCTTCCCGGTGGGGCGCCTCGATTTCCACTCCGACGGGCTCATGCTGCTGACCAACGACGGCGAGCTGGCCGAATTCATCCTCGCGGCGCGCAACGGCGTGCCCAAGACCTACCTGCTCAAGGTCAAGGGCACGCTGGCCGAAGCCGAGCGCCGGAAGCTGGAACGGGGCATTTTTCTCGAGGGCGAGCGGCTGAACCCCTTCGTGATCGAGGAGGTGAAGACGACCGCCGGCGGCAACTCCTGGCTGCGGGTGACCATCAACGAAGGCAAGAAGCATATCCTGCGCAACGCCTTCAAATACTCGGGCCACCCGGTGGAAAAGCTGCGCCGCCTGGCCATCGGCAGTATCACGCTGGGCAGGCTGCCGCTGGGCGAATGGCGCGAGCTGCGCGCCGAGGAGATCGAGGCGTTCAAGCGCGAGTTCGGTTATGGCGCGCCGGGCTCAGGGAAGAGAGAGGGAAGAAAGAGGGAAGAGAGAGGGAAGAGACAATGAGGAAATCCTTTTCAGAACCTCGGCCATCCCCCGCGCTTGCCGCCGCCCTGCCTTGGGCAGTCCCGGCCAGCCATGGTATAATCTGTTGGAAGAGGTCGCGAATCATCATGCCGAAATCCGCATCATGCCGACGTTTCCGCAAACCCGCCCGCCGGACCCCGATCTTCCTGGCCCTGCTGCTGGTCGCCGGCGCCCTGCCGGGCCGCACCCCGGCCGCCAGTCCGCCGCTGGCGGAGAAATACCGCCAATGGCTCGATTGCGTCGACTACATCATCACCCCCGCCGAGCGCAAGATCTTCCTGGAGCTCGACAACGACCGCGACCGCGAGGCCTTCGTCAGCATTTTCTGGAACCAGCGCGACCCCAACCGCGGCACCCCGGAGAACGAGTTCAAGGACGAGCACCTCAGGCGCTTCGAGCACGCCAACCGCTATTTCGGGCGCTCCTCGCCGCTGCCGGGATGGAAGACCGACCGCGGCCGCATCCACATCATCCTCGGCCCGCCGGTCTACCGCAACGAAATTACCAGCAGCCAGTTGTTTCCCATCGAGATCTGGGATTATTACGGTTCCCCGAACAGCGGCCTGCCCGCCATGTTCCACGTCGCGTTCTACCGCCCGGAGGGTACCGGGGATTTCAAGCTCTACGTGCCGGCCATCGACGGCCCCGCCCGGCTGCTGGTTTCGCGGACCGGCACCGCCACCAGCCAGGACAACGAGGCCGTGTACCGCAAGATCCTGGAGATCAAGCCCGACGTGGCGGCGGTATCCCTCTCGCTCATCCCCGGCGAGCAGACATTCGGCTTTTCCCCCTCCCTGCGCGACCTGACCCTGATGGCCAAAATCGCCGACTCCCCGAAGGAAAACATCAACACCTCCTACGCCAGCCACTTCAGCCGCTTCCAGGCCTATGTCGACGTCCAGAACTCGGTCAACTTCATCGCCAATCACCATGAGCTGTTCCTGACCCGCGATCCGCTGTCGCAGTGGCATTTCATCCACATCGCCATCCAGCCGGAGCGCGTCTCCGTCGATTATTCCGCGGACAGCAAAAAATACTTCTGCACCTATAAAATGGTGGTGGACGTACGCCAGGGCGAACGCATCGTCCTGCAAACGACCAAGAAATTCCCCTTCGCCTATGACAAGGACGATCTGAACAAGGTCCTGGCGCGGGGCCTGGTCCTGGCCGACCGCCTGCCGGTGATCGACGGCGATTTCGAGGTCACCGTTTTCATCCAAAACTCCGTCAACGGCGAGTTCACATCATTCAGCGAGACGATCCGCGTGCCGGCGGCAGGCGAGGCCGCCCTGTTCGGCCCCCTGCTGGCTCACGATCTGCAGCGCAATGCCCAGGCGGCAATGGGCGCTTTCACCGTGGCCGACCTCCACGCCAACCCCGACCCGCGGCGCACCTATGGCGAGCGCGAGAACCTGCAGGCGTTGTTCGTCTTCGATCCCGGAGCCGGCGCCGCGGAGGCCTGGTCGCCCGGAATCGAGGTCGTTTCCCTGCCGACGGCGTCCGCCCAGCCCGAAACCCGGCGCTTCACTCCTAAGGACAGCGGCCAGGCCGTCCGCGTGCTGTCCGCCGAGATCGGCGCGCTGCCCGCCGGCTATTACCGTCTGCGGGCTTTCATGCGCGACGCGGCCGGCGGGGAGCGGTTCAGCAGCGAGACCACCTTCGTCGTCTCGCGCCAGACGGTGCTCGCCCATCCCTCGGTGGCGGCGCCGACGCTGGCATCCGAGAGCCCGGCCGCCGCGCTCCTGGCCCTGGCCTCGCAGTATGAAGCCTGCCGGCGCTGGGCTGAGGCCGAGCGCGCCTTCGCGGCGGGGATGGCCAAAGCCGCCGGCTCTCCATCCCTGCCCATCGCCTTCGCCCGTTTCCTGCTCCGGCGGGAGCAGTACGCGCGGGCGCTGGCCGTCGCCGAGACGATCCCCGAAGCGGAAAAGACGGCCATGGAGCGGCACACCCTGCGCGGGCTGGCGCTGCACAACCTGGAGCGGCACGAGGAGGCCGTGGCCGAGCTGCTCGAGGCCAACCGCCTTTACGACAGCGACACGGCGGTGCTCAACGCCCTGGGGGTCTCCTTCCTGCGCCTGGGCAACATCGCCGAGGCCCGCAAAGCCCTGGCGGCCTCGCTCAAGGTCCGGGCCGACCAACCCAGTGTCGCCGCCCTGCTCCGGCAGACGGAAGCGCCATGAAGCGACGGCGGCCCCGCCCGCTTTCCTTGTGGCCGGCCATCCTGCTGCTGATCGCCGGTTTCCGGGCTGCGGCGCCGGCGGCGAAGCTCGATCCGGCCAGCAGGGAATTCTACCAGATGGCGCGCCACTTCATGACGCGCGACGAGGAAAAGGTTTTCCGCAACCTGATCAGCGAGGATCTGCGCCAAGGGTTCATCGAGGCCTTCTGGGAGATCCGCGATCCCGATCCGCTCACCCCGGAGAACGAGTTCCGCCGCGAGCTGGAGGAACGCTACGCTTTCATCAACAAGTACCTGCGGGAAAACAACCGCCCGGGCTGGCGGACGGACCGGGGCATGGTGTACCTGGTCCTGGGGCCGCCCAGCATGCAGACGAGCGACGGCTCCTCGTCATCGCCCAGCGCGGCCGGCAGCGGCTTTGCCCTCGCTTCCATCGCCTGGTCCTACGACCACCTGGGGATCGCCGTCTGGTTCGTCGACCGCCGCCGCGACGGCGTCTGGGAGCTGGACACGGTCCGCACGCCGCCGCGGTTCCTGGATCTCATGCAGGCGGCCAAGATTCGCGCCCTGTGCGACGGCGGCGAGGCTGAGGAGCGGTTCCTGGACTTCAAGGCCCGCTTCGCGGCCGGCGGCGGTTCGATTGACGTCTCCATCCCCCTGCGCAAGCTGCGCTTTGACGCCGGCAGCGACGGGACCTTCACGGCCCGCATCCATCTGGCGGCGAACGTCTATCCCGACGGCGGCGCGGTCATCACCCGCAAGGAAGACCGGCGCATCGCGATCGATCCGCAAGTGCAGGGAAAAGGGACGCTGGAGATCTCCTGGGCGCTGCCGCTGCCCGCGGGAAGATACCGGGTGGATTTGCTGGTGCTGGACCAGGTCGGCGGCCTCTCCGGCCGGCAGTTGCTGGGACTGAAAAAAAAGTGAGCGGCCCGGCCCGCCGCTAACGGCGCAGGGCGGACACGATCTCGTCGGCGCTGGCCTTGAGATACTGGCTCACGCCGCCGCTGGCCTTGCTCAGGCGGGTGACGCCGCTGAAGAAAGCCTTGGACACCTCGACGCCGCTCCTGGACGACGCGTTCTTCTGCCTGAGATAAAAGCCGTCCACCCGGGATTTTTGCGCCTGCAGCCGTCCGGCGATCCGCTTGATGGTTTTGGTCTTTTCCTCGAGCGGCGCCGTTTCCTGCAGATTGAGCACCCATTCGCGCATGCGGGCGTCATTTTGCATAGCCTGCAGGACGCCGCGGTCGACCGCCGGCACGTCGAACTGCTGCACCAGGACCACCAGGCGCGCCCCGGCGGGGACGATGCCCTCGTCCAGGGCCTTCCAGAAACTCAGCTGCGCTTCGCCGTACAGGTCCAGCAGCTGCTGGCGGTTCTGGATATACCCCGCGATCTGGCTCTTGGTGGATTCGTCGGCGGCGATCCCCCCGGCATTCTTGGCCATCTCGTCGCCCAGCTGGGTGAAACGGTGGGCCCCCATCTCCAGTTTGGGCCGGATGGCGCTCACCAGGCTCTCCAGCTGGGACGGGTCGTTCTGGCGCACAAAGCGATAGGCCGACCCGGAGACGACCAGGAGGGCGGTTTCGCCCGGTTGGATGACCTGCAGCACCGCCTGCAGGGCCTGGGACCATTCGGGCACGAAATCGGTTCCGTCCAGCCAGATCACCCAGGCAGGAGCGGCCTCAACAACAGCGGCCCCGGCGGGAGCGGATCCCCGGACCGCGCCGCAAGCGCACAAGCCAATCAGCAGAATGGAAAACCAGCGTCCCATTGTCCAGCCTCCTTGCCGCGACCGGCGGCCCAAGCGAATTCGCGCCGTTTATTTCTTCTTGGACGATTTTCCGGCGGCCTGGACCTGTTTTGCCTTTTCCGCCTTGATGCCCTTGAGGAAGTCTTGATAGGAACCGATCTGATCCGAGGCCGCGAAGTCGCGGATCAGGGTTTCATAGGTTTCAATGGCCTTGTCCACGTTGCCGGCGAGGTAATGATAGTTGCCCAGGTACATGCGGGACGCCTCGACGATTTCCGGCTTCTGAGCCATGGCCCCTGCCAACAGATCGACGATCTCAACCTTTTCCCTGGCCAGGGCGGCGATGCGCACCGCCTTGTCCGGCTCAGCGTCCTGGTTGATCTTCTCGACCTTGGCGTTGAGTTCGTTCATCAGCGATTCCGCCAGCAGGAAGCGGGCCACCGGCAGGAAGGGGTCCTGCGGCAGCGCGGCACTGAGCTCGATGAAGCGCCGGAAAGCCTGCTGCGCCGGCTCGATGTGGCCGCCCTTCTCCTGCGCCATGCCCAGCATGTAGTGGGAGAGGCGGACCGTGTTTTTCTGCTCGTCGTTGGCCGGCTCGGGCAGGGCGGTCAGCTTTTCGAAATGGGGCACGGCAGCCTTCACGTCGCCCGCCTGGAAGCGCAGCGTGCCGGCGTTGAAGAGCGATTCGACGTACAGCCCCTGGTCGGCGGCAACGAGGTTGTTGACGGCGGCCGCCTGTTCATAATGACCGGCGGCGGCCGCGAAATCGTTCGCCGCCACCTGGCGGGCGTCCTGGTAATGGGTCAGGGCCAGGGCCTTGACGGCCGGCAGGAAGGAGCTGTCGGCGCCGACCGCCTGCTCGAGCAGGCTGACGGCCTGGGCGCGGTCCCTGCCGCCCAGCAGGCGGGCCTTCTGGAAGAGGGCCGGGGCGTAGTCGGCCTTCAGCTGCAACGCCTTGTCGATCAGATCCAGGGCCTTGTCCACGTCCTTCTTGTCGGCGGCCTTGCCGGCCTTTGCCAGCAGGGACTCGATCCGGGTCAGGGTCTTGGGATCGGGGGGGGTCTGGGCGGAGAGGGGAAGCAAAACAAAAAGAACGAACATCAATGCCAATGCCGATATTTTTTTCATTGCCGACACTCCTTGCCGGTTGGCGAAGCCGGATTCGCGTTCTTGCGCACGAAGGCTTATTTTATCACAACCGCCGTACCCGATGCAAACGGCCGGGCCGCCGCCGGAAGCTATTTCTTCTCGAAGACCTGGATCAGGTTCCTGATCTCGGGGGCGCGGGGATGGTCGGGAGCCATCTGGACGAACTGTTTGAAGGATTCCAGGGCCCGGGGAATGTCGTTCAGGTTGAGACAGGCATAGCCCAGCTTCTCGTGATACAGGGGATCCTTGGGGTTGATCTGGATGGCCAGGCGATAATACTCAACGGCGGCGGCGGCGTCGTTCCCGGCCATCAGGATCTCGGCCAGGTTGTAGGCCAGGGCGGCGTCGCTGGGCGGGGCGATCTGGGCCGACAGCTTGTAGCTTTCGGCGGCCTTGGGCAGGTCCTTGAGCGCGGTCCAGGAGGTGCCGATGCTGGAATACAGGTCGGCCGCCAGCTGGTCGCCGGCGAGGTTCCCCTGCTTTTCGATCTTCAAGCCGGCGAGCGCCGACTCGAAAGCGGCGATGGCTGCCGGGTATTCCTTCAACTCCAGCAGGCAGTTGCCGAGGTTGACCTGATACCGGTAATGGACGGGATGGGCGGCGAGGAACTGGCGGTAAATATCGGCGGCCTCGGCGTAATTCCCCGCCTTCTGCAGCGCCTCGGCGTCCTTGATCCATTTCAAGTGCTCCTCGGGAACCGCCTTGGGGTCAACGACCACTTCGGGGGCTTTCTGCAGGACCAGGTTCTGGACGGGATTGGCGGTCAGGCCCGAAAGCTGCTGGCGCCAGGTCAGCGGCGTATAGCCCTCCTTTTCGATGATGAGGTCGTATTCCCCGCCAGCGAAGCCGAACAGCGACCATTTCCCCTTTTCGTCGGAGACGGCCTGCAGTTCGAATTCGTATTTCAGCGCCCTGAGGGTCACGCTGGCGGCGGCGATGGGGACGCCCTGGTCGTCTTTGATCTCCCCCACCAGCCTGCCCTTGCCCCGGCCCTCCTGGGCCAGCAGCGGGGCCGGCGACAGGAGCAGCAGGATGATGGCGCTATAAAAAAAGATTCTTTTCATGGATTCCTCCTTGAAACAAGTTCATCT
This sequence comes from uncultured Clostridia bacterium, assembly GCA_964562095.1. Taxonomy (GTDB): domain Bacteria; phylum Acidobacteriota; class Aminicenantia; order UBA2199; family UBA2199; genus UBA2199. The sequence continues at coordinate 12,213 of CAZLSH010000054.1, forward strand.
TTATGGATTATAGCATTTTCCGAGTTCTTTGAGTAGGCAAGCGACTGCGGGCCGTCAGCAGCGGTGACCCGCGTAAAAAAAAAGGGCCCGGCTCGGGCCGGGCCCCAAAAACATTACCTTTCCTGCGCCGTCGCGCTCAGGCGGCGGCGCTTCCTCGCATCAGTTGAAGTCCAGGCGGGCGCCGACGCGCGCGTAGAAAGGCGCGTTGATCGACGTCATCTGCCCGAAAGGCCGGCTGGGGTGGCTGGTGGTGTTCTCCACTCCGGTCGCCTTGCCCTGGTTCAGCAGGTTGAAGGCGTTGGCGAAAACGGTGAAGCGCAGGCTCTTGATCTTGAACTCCTTTTCCAGCGCCAGGTCGAGATTGAAGCGGGTGGGCAGCACGTACTCGCCCCGCTTGCCGGCGATGATGCTCTCCGAGGCGTCGCCGCTGAGATAGACACCTTCCTGAGCGCTGGTGAGCAGGCGGCTGTAGGGGTTGCCCGAGAAGATCTCGGCCATGGCGGAGACGTTGATGCCCCAGGGGCCCTTGACCATGGTCAGCAGCTTGAAGTAGTGGCGCCGGTCGTTGCCCAGGCGGCCCACGGCGTTGACGTGGGTGTTCGGGTTGTCGTAGAAAGTGGTGATGCCCGAGGTGCTGTCGAAGTTGGTATTGAACAGGCCTTCGAGCTTGGAGAGGATGTAGGAGGCTTCCATCATCCAGCCCTTGGAGAAGCGTTTTTTGAGGACCAGCTCCAGGGCCTTGTACTTGCGGGACTGGCCGGGGATGTTGATCAGGGCGTCCTTAGCCGGCAGCAGCGGATCGATCTTTTCCCAGAAGTGCAGGGTCTGCTGGGTTTCCGGGTCGACCACCGGCACTTCCTGCCAGTTGGTCCAGCGGATGGTGCCGTCGTTCAGCAGGGCGTCCATGTCGATGCCGGTGGTATCGGCGTCCTCCAGGATGTTCAGCTTCTCCTTGTAGATGCCGCGGGCGGTCAGCGACCAGTCCTGGAACAGCTCGCGCTCGAGGCTGAGGGTGAACTGGTTCTCGTACGGGGCGGTCGGCTCCTTGCCGTTCCAGCCCAGGATCCCGGCTTCGGGAAGCCCCAGGCCCCAGATGTCGTAGACGGTGTTGGTCTCGGGGTCATAGGGTCCGAGGAAGTAGGAGAAGCCGTTGGGGTTGACGGTCGAGAAGTACTGGGAGAGCAGGGCCTCGTGATAGATTCCGTAGCTGCCCTTGATGACCGTCTTGCCGTTGCCGGCGATGTCGTAGCTGAACGCCAGGCGCGGGGCGACGTTGGTCCAGGTCGTGGCCGTGAACTGCTCCGTGACCGCGTTGCTCATCGGGAAGTAATCGCCGAAGAATTCGGACAGGAAATAGCCGGTGGAGCTCTCGTTTTGCGGGGGGATGATGCCCTTGCTGTGTTCCAGGCGCAGGCCCAGGGTCAGGGTCAGCTTGCGGGTCGGGGTCCAGGTGTCCTGGATGAAGGCGTTCAGGATGTTGATCTTGTCTTTCTCGATGTGGTGATTGTAGAAAACAGCGTAATAAGGATCGCCATCCCAGTAATATACGGTATAGGGGAAATAGCCGGGCTGCTGGGGCGATTCGGGGCCGCCGGGGATGAAGTCGCGGGTGCTCTTGGCCATGGTGTAGTCAGCACCGGCCTTCCATTCGTGCTGGCCGACGAAGTCGTCGATGAACAGCGTGGCCTCGCCCTGGAGCTGCAGGCGGCCGCGCAGGTAGTCGTCGCTGTAGCCGTAGCTCGAGCCGGGCAGCACCTTTTCAGTAGCCAGGTCGTAGCGGTAGGGATTGGAATTCTTGGCCATCAGGGCGAAGTTGACCGGGGCCGAGGCGAACTTGAGGTTGGCGAAGAAGTTGGAGCTGAAGGTGTGGACCCAGTCGAAGTTCAAGCTGTGGTTGACGCCGGTCTGCTTCCAGGTGGAGCTTTCCAGCTGGTCAATGGAGGCGCCGCGGTGGTTGCGCACCAGATCGGAGTAGGTGTACGAGAAGTACATCTTGTCGTTCACCCCGGGCTGGAAGGTCAGCTTGCCGTAGGCGTAGGGGGACTTGCGGTCGGAGGGGATCTCCTCTTCCTGGTCGGCGGGATAGCCCTGGACGTAGGTCTCCGAGTTCTCCAGGCTGTAGCTGCCGAAGAACCAGAGCTTGTTCTTGATCACCGGGCCGCCGAGGGAGACGGAGGGCTGGAAGTTGAACTTCTCGCCGCTGGCCGAGCCCTCGAGGGGCGTGCCCTTGGTGTTGTCGCCGTTGAAGCTCTCGGTGTTGTAGTAGACGGCCGCGGAGCCGGAGAAATTGTTGCCGCCCGACTTGGTGACGGCGTTGATGATGGCGCCGCCCGAGGAGCCCTGGTCGGCACCGACGCCGCCGACGGAGATGGCGACTTCCTGCAGGACTTCGGAGGACGGGGTGGTGCCGGCGGTGCCGACCACCGGGTCATTGGTGTTCACGCCGTCGACGTTCCAGGAATTGTTGCGCTCGCTGCTGCCGTGGGCCACGCCGTTCTGCACGCCGGGGGTCAGCTGGAAGATGCCGGCCAGCGTGCGGTTGCGGGTCGGGATCGAGCGGATCATGTCGCTGGAGATGTTGGTGGTCTTGGCCGTGGCCTGGACGTCGATGACCGGGGACTGGCCCACGACCATGATGCTTTCGTCCAGGGCGCCGAACTCCATGATCACGTTCAGGTCGGTGTTGTTGCCGACGCTGACCACGATCCCCTTGCGCACCATGGACTTCATCCCCTCCATCTGGAAGGTGACGTCATAGCTGCCGGGGGCCAGGTTGCGGAAGCGGAAATTGCCTTCCTCGTTGGTGACCGCCGTCAGCTGATCGATGACGATCGCCGGCGAGCGCAGGTAGACGGTGACCCCGGGGATCACGGACCCGTCTTCGGTATACACCGTGCCGCTGATGGTCCCTGTCTGAGTGAGCTGGGCGTTGAGCAGGCCCAGGCTCAGCATGAACATCAGCACGAACAAAGCTTTTTGTTTCACTCGAACCTCCTTGAGAATTTTGATCTATAATCTTTACTTAAAAATGTACGAGTTTTACTCTTACGCCATATATAAAGCAAGTTTGCTGCCAAGTAAAAAAGACAGCGGATACTGCCTTCGCGCCGCCGGGATTCAAAATATTGAATCCAAAGATGACCAGTGATTCATATTTTTGAATCCGCTCACCGGCACTCCATGCCCAGGTTCCTGAACACGAAGGCCCAGGAGTCGGCCGAAGCCTCGATGGCCTTGCGCAGGTTGGACGAGCCGTGGCCCGAGCGCGTCTCGACGCGGATCAGCACCGGGTTGGCCCCCTTGTGCTTCTCCTGCAGGGCGGCGGCGAACTTGAAGGAATGGGCCGGGAAGACGCGGTCGTCGTGGTCGGCGGTGGTCACCAGCGTGGCCGGGTAGGAAACCCCGTCCCTGAGGTTGTGCAGGGGCGAGTAGGCGTAGAGGTACTTGAACTGCGCCGCGTCGTCGCTGGAGCCGTACTCCACGGCCCAGCCCCAGCCGACGGTGAACTTGTGGTAGC
>CAZLSH010000055.1:0-15568 GCA_964562095.1 uncultured Clostridia bacterium
TGACAAGATGGTCAAGGACGCGGAAAAGTTCCGCGAAGAGGACCAGCGCAACAAGGAGGCCATCGAGAACCGCAACAAGCTGGACCAGCTTTCCTACGCGCTGGAGAAAGTGGTGAAGGAAAACAAGGAAAAAGTTCCCGCCGAAATGGTCACCGAGGTCGAGGCCGCCGTCAAGCGCGCCAAGGAAGCGGTGGAAAAAGGGGACAACCAGAAAATCCTCGCCGAGATCGAGAATATCAACAAACTTTCCAGCAAGCTCTCGAGCGAAATGTACAAGTCGGCCGGTGCCCAGAGTGAGCCCCAAGCCGGGTCCGAGAGCCAGGCCCCTGGAAACGGCGGCGGCGCCGAGGGCCCGGCCAATGAAGGCGAGGTGATCGATGCCGAGTTCGAGGACGTCGGCAAAAGCAAAAAATAACCGCTTTTCCCTCCTCGATGCCGCGGGCGGCATGCAGACCGCCCGCGGCTTATGTCCTCTCTTGTGCGGTTGCATTATCAGGGGCAGTATGCTACAGTTGCGATGCAGCCGACAGGAGGTATCATGAGCCCCAAGATCGCTTTTTTGCTGTTGCCGATACTGCTGGCCACTCCCTTTTGCGGGGGCAAGGCCGACCGTCAGGGGATCCGCCTGGTCATGACCCTGACGCCCGAGACGGTCACCGATTCCCTCTTCTTTAAGATGGATTTTGATTTCACGACCTCGGCCGACTTCAAGAAACTGGCCGCGGATCGTGCGGTCTTCGTTCATTTCTGGCGGGTGAACAGCAAGGAGATGCTCCTGCAGGACGATCATCAGCCCACCAAGAATACCGGCGCCTGGACCGCCAATGACCGCATTCAATACGCGCGGTCCATTTTTATCCCCCAATTCCTGAACGAGTTCGACGTCGATTTCGAAGGCTATGAGGAAATGAAATTATCCGTTGGCCTTTATGATCCCAAAGGACAGGGAAAACCGATCGTGCTGTTTGAAAAGAAAATCAACATCCAGCCGGCTTCGATCAGCGCTCCCGAGATCGTCTATGACGAGGGCTGGAATGAGATGGAGACCGATATCCACGCCCAGGACCCCTTCTACAAGAGCTGGCGCTGGACGACGGCCAGCTCGGTGTGCATCATTGAGAACCCGAAAAAAGAATACACGCTGATCATCAAGGGCGGCGTTAATAAAACCGCCCTCCCGGACCAGAAGCTGACCCTGAAGCTCAACGGCGCCGTTCTCGACGAGTTCATTCCCGAAGACATCCGTTTTTCAAAGGAATTCACGGTGACGCCGGAGATGCTGGGCGCGGCCGATGAGTTTTCCCTGGAATTTCTCTGCGACAAGGTCTTCTATCCAGACAAGATCTTCCCGGACAGCCACGACAACCGCGAACTCGGTGCGCAGATCTTCTTTATCTATTTCCGGGAAAAGCTGTAGTGAATAACGTAACCTCTGCCGCCGTAAATTGGCCGCGGCCCGCAGCATGAAGGAAGATGACCTGGCGGAACTCATAACGGTGGAGGGCGGCTTGGAGGCCGATATCATCCAATCCAAGCTGAGAAGTTTCGCCATCCCCGTCCTGTTGCACTATGAGGCCGCCGGCCGGATTTTTGGCATCACCATGAACGGCCTGGGCAAAGTGAAGATCATGGTACCGCGCGCTCTTCTGGATGATGCCAGGAAGGTGCTCTCCGAGTAGCCGCAAGCCCCGGCGGAAGCGCTCAGAGGGAAAAACCGCCGAAGGCGGCGGACAGGCGCTGCAATTCCTCCTGTGAGTTCAAATCATAGTGGATGATGCTCAGCGAAACGAAGCCGTTCTGCACCGCCCAGACGTCGCTGCCCTCGCAGCCGGCGTAGCTCGGTGTCCCGGCCCCGATCCAGTAATAGGGTCTGCCGCGGGGATCGGTGCGCTCGACGATGTCGGGAGTGTAACGCTTGTTGCCCAAACGGGTGAGCGCGATTTCGCCGCGGTTGGGGAAAGGGATGTTCAGGTTATAGACGACGCGGCCATGGTGACCGGACATTAACCGGTCCAGGATGCGGGCAGCGATGCGCGCCCCGTCTTCGCAGCGGAATTCCTGCGGCGGGGAGTGGCCCAAACCCGCGATCATGGAAATGGCGAGTGCGGGAATGCCGTACAGGTGGCCGGAGAAGGCGCCGCCCACCGTCCCGGAGAAGAACACGTCCTCGGACAGGTTCTCGCCGAGGTTCATGCCCGAAACGATGAAATCGGGCGGCTGCGGCAGGATCTTCTGCATGGCGATGTTCACGCAGTCCGAGGTGGTGCCGTTGACGGCAAAGACCCTCGCCGCGATCGGCTGGACGCGCAGCGGCCGGTTCAGCGTCAGGGCCATGCTGATGGCGCTCATCTCGCGGTCGGGGGCCACCACCCAGACCTGGTGCTGCTTTTCCAGCTCGGCCTGGAGCGCGGTCAGGCCCCGGGAATAGAAACCGTCGTCATTGGTCAATAGTATTGTTTTCATGATGGAGATCGGCAGGATAAAATCGGGGCGAGTGGATTCGAACCACCGACCACACGCACCCCAAGCGTGTACGCTAACCAGGCTGCGCTACGCCCCGACTCACTCAATTCTTATCATCTTTGGCGAGCAAAGTCAATATTTCCTTCAAGCCGCGGCGGATCTTGCGCAATTTTTCGGGACTGGCGTGATCGCCGGCCGCGGGGGGCTGGCTGCCGGCCAGATCGCCGAAACGCTGCAGCAGCAGTTCCTGAATCAGGCTTTTGTCGCGTTTTTCCTGAATCAGCCATTGCTTGACGGCGAGAATGATCTCGACGTCGCGATGGCTGTAAAACCTGTCTCCGCTCTGGTTGATCACCGGGGAAAAGGCGCGAAACTCGTTTTCCCAGTAATCGAGGACGCGGCCGTCCAGCTTGGCCAGCTGCATGACCTCCTTGCGCTTGAAGGTCAGTTTGTCGGGGATCCTGTCGTCGGCCATGTCTCTTTTCTCGCCCTCTTTGCCTGGTGATTATACCCGATTTTTCATTTCAATGAAAGTGGCCCCCGGCTGGGAAAGCCGGCTAAAAGTTGATCGCAAAGCTGCCGCCGAAATAAAAGCCGTTCTTGAAGCCGGCTTCGGCCCTGAGCAGAAACTTGTCGCGAATGTTGGCCATGACGCCGATGGGGATATGACCCACCGGGACGAACGTCTTTTCCTGAAACGAATCGCGGATGGTCGTGCCCAGTTCATCCTGATAAGCCCCCTCGGCCCAGATGCTCAAGTGGCCGATGCCGATGCCGGCCCCGATATAGGGATGAAGGGGCGAACTGGGGAACACGTGCATCAGGATGGTGGCGGTGGCGCTGACCTGGGTGATCTCGCCCGAGCCGAAAAATCGGCGGTCCTCCCTCTCGACGCGATAGTGGCCTTCGCCGGTGATGCGGCTGTATTCCAGGCTGTAAATGCCGCTGAAGACCGATTGCGGCCCCTTGTCCCCGTAGGATTGGAACTCGAAGGAAAAAGCCGTTCCCGCCAGCTGCGGGTGCTCGAAGAAGGCCAGGTCGAGCAGGGCGTTGGGCACGCCGAAGGCGCTGATGCGCATTCCGGTGCCGAAACGGTACAAGTTGGCCGCGGGCAGGCCCAGCGCCATGATGAGCAGCAGCGTTAGAATTGATCGGATCTTCATGCGCTTCCTCAATCCATCCTGTAGTTTGGGGATTCCTCGGTGATGATCACGTCATGGACATGGCTCTCTTTCAAGCCGGCGGACGTGATGCGGACAAAACGGGCTTTCCGGTGCAGTTCCTCGACGCTGCGGCAGCCGCTGAGGCCCATGCCGGCGCGGACGCCGCCGATCAGCAGCGGGATAAGGTCCATGACCGAACCGCGGTACGGGACGCGCCCCTCGATGCCCTCGGGGACCAGCTTGGACTCGGAAAATTCGTCCTCCTGGAAGTAGCGGTCGCGGCTGCCGGCCTTCATGGCGCCGATCGAGCCCATGCCGCGGTATCTTTTGTAGGATCGCCCCTGGTAAATGACCATCGCGCCCGGGCTTTCGTCGGTGCCGGCCAGCATGGAGCCGATCATCACCGAATGGGCGCCGGCGGCCAGGGCCTTGGTGATGTCCCCGGAGAACTTGATGCCGCCGTCGGCGATGACCGGCACGCGGCCGCCGACTTCGCGGGCGACCTCCATGACGGCGGTGATCTGGGGGACGCCGGCCCCGGTCACCACCCGGGTGGTGCAGATCGAGCCGGGGCCGATGCCGACCTTCAGCCCGTCGACGCCGAGAGCCAGCAGGTCGCGGGCGGCCGCGGCGGTGGCGATGTTGCCGACCAGCAGGTCGATGTCGCCTGCCAGGCCGCGCACCTTCTCCAGGGTCTGCATGACCTTGCGCGAGTGGGCGTGCGACGTGTCGATGATGATGGCGTCCACATGGGCGTCGACCAGGGCCTGCACCCGCTCCAGCGTGTCGGCGGCGGTCCCCACCGCGGCGCCGACCCGCAGCTGTCCCTTGGCGTCCTTGCAGGCGGAGGGGAATTTCTCGGCCTTCACGATGTCCTTGAAGGTGATCAGCCCCTTGAGAAAGTTGTCCTTGTCCACCACGGGAAGCTTCTCGATGCGGTTGATATGCAGGAGCTTTTTGGCCTCGGCCATGGTGATGTCCTCGCCGGCGGTGATCAGCCCCTTGGCCTTCATGATGGACGAGATGGGGGCGTTGGTGCTGCCGGCGAAGCGCAGGTCGCGGTTGGTCAGGATGCCCACCAGCTTTCCCTGCCCGTCCACGATGGGCAGGCCGGATATGCCCTTTTCGCGCACCAGCTGCAGGGCTTGCTGGATGGTGTTTTCGGGGCGCAGGGTGATGGGGTTGACGATCATGCCCGACTCCGAACGCTTGACGCGCAGCACCTCGCCGGCCTGATCGGCGATGGTGAGGTTCTTGTGGATGATGGCCATGCCGCCCAGCTGGGCCATGGCAATGGCCATGCGCGACTCGGAAACGGTGTCCATCGCCGCGGCCACCAGCGGCAGGCTCAGGCCAATGCGCCGGGAAAAACGGGTCGACGTATCGGCCTGGCTGGGGAGCACGTCGGAATAGCCCGGGACCAGCAGCACGTCGTCGAATGTCAGCCCGTGACCGGGAAGTATCTTTTCGCTTTCTTTCATTTTCGTTTTTTATGCTTGCTGCCCGGCATCTTGAAGGCCGGCGCCGCCAGCCGCGGCTTTTTCTTCCTGCGCCAGTCCTCGATCTCCGCGTCGCTTACCGGGCGGAACAGGAACAGGAAGCGCAGGACCTCCTCGTCGATGCGGTTGAGAAGCTTTTCGTAGAGATCGTAGCTTTCTTTCTTGTACTCGATCAGCGGGTCCTTCTGGGCGTAGCCGCGCAGGCCGATCCCCTCTTTGAGGTGGTCGACGCTGAGCAGGTGGTCCTTCCACTGGGCGTCGATCACCTGCAGCAGGATCATCCGCTCCAGCTCGCGCATCTGCGTGGAGCCGACCAGCGCCTCTTTCTCACGGTACATGTCTTTGATGCGGCCGAGCACGCTCTCCTGCAGTTCCCGTGGCGGCGTGTCGCGCAGAACGGCCGGGTCGGTCGGGCGCAGGTCGAGGCCGAACTGCAGCAGGATCTCCTTCTGAAACGCCTCGACGTCCCAGTTCTCCGCATCCTTGTTCTCGTCGATGTAGAACGAGAAGATCTCGCCGTAAAGATCGTCGATCAGCTCCTGGATATGCTGGCTGAAATCCTTGCCGAACAGGATGTCGCGGCGCAGCGCGTAGATGTGGCGGCGCTGCTTGTTCATCACGTCGTCGTATTCCAGCAGGTGCTTGCGGATGGAGAAATTCTGCCCCTCGATCTGCTTCTGGGCGTTCTCGATGGCGCGGGAGACGAGGCGGTTCTCCAGGGGGATGCCGCTGTGCATGCCGGCGCGCACCAGCATGCCGCGCACGCGCTCCGAACCCAGGATCTTCATCAGGTCATCCTCCAGTGACATGTAAAAACGCGATGAGCCGGGATCGCCCTGGCGGCCGGAGCGCCCGCGCAGCTGGTTGTCGATGCGCCGGGCCTCATGGCGCTCGGTGCCCAGAATATGCAGGCCGCCGCGGGCGATCACCTCGTCGTGCTCGCGGGCCACTGCGGCCGTGATCCCGGCGCGGGCTTTCTCCAGCACGACCGGGGGCGCCGTTTCCGGGGCGAAGCCCTGCTTTTTCAGCTCCTCGCGCAGCAGCGCTTCGGGGTTGCCGCCCAGCAGGATGTCGGTGCCGCGCCCGGCCATATTGGTGGCGATGGTCACGGATCCGAGCCGGCCGGCCTGGGCGACGATCTCGGCCTCCGATTCGTGGTACTTGGCGTTGAGCACCACGTGGCGGATCTTCTCGCGCTGCAGCCGGCGGCTGAGCAGTTCCGAGTTCTCGATGGAGATGGTGCCCACCAGCACCGGCTGGCCCTTGGCGTTCAGGGCCTTGATCTCCTCGACTACGGCGCTCCACTTTTCTTCCTTGCTGCCGTAGATCATGTCGGAAAATTCCGTGCGGATCAGCGGCCGGTTGGTCGGTATCTCGGTGACGTCCAGCTTGTAGATGTGGGCGAATTCGGCCGCTTCGGTCATGGCCGTGCCGGTCATGCCCGCCAGCTTCTTGTACATGCGGAAATAATTCTGGAAAGTGATGGTGGCCAGGGTCTGATACTCCTGCTCGATCTTGACGTTCTCCTTGGCCTCCAGCGCCTGGTGCAGGCCGTCGGAGTAGCGGCGGCCGGGCATGATGCGGCCGGTGAACTCGTCGACGATCAGCACCTGTTCGTCCTTGACCAGGTAGTCCACGTCGCGGTGGAAGATCAGGTGGGCCTTGAGCGATTGGTAGATCTGGTGCAGCAGGTCCATGTTCGGCAGGTCGTAGAGGTTGTCGACGTGAAAGAACTTCTCGGCCTCGCTGATGCCGCTCTCGGTCAGTACGACGGTCTTCGTTTTTTCGTCGTGGTCGTAGTGCTCCTTGCTGCGCTGGATGCGCGAGACGAACTCGTTCACGCGGTAGAAGAAGGAGGTGGAGCCCTCGGTGGGCCCGGAGATGATCAGCGGCGTGCGCGCTTCGTCGATGAGGATGGAGTCCACCTCGTCGACGATGGCGAAGTTGAATTCACGCTGGCTCAGGTTCTGCACGTCGAATTTCATGTTGTCGCGCAGGTAGTCGAAGCCGAACTCGTTGTTGGTGCCGTAGGTCACGTCGCAGGCATAGGCCTGCTTGCGCTGCAGGTCATCCATTTCGTGCTGGATGACGCCGACCGAAAGGCCGAGAAAGCGGTAGATTTTCCCCATCCATTCCGAGTCGCGCTTGGCCAGGTAGTCGTTGACCGTCACCACGTGCACGCCCTTGCCGGTCAGTGCGTTCAAGTAGGCGGGCAGGGTGGCCACCAGGGTCTTGCCCTCGCCGGTCTTCATCTCGGCGATCCGCCCCTGGTGCAGGACCATGCCGCCGAGCAGCTGCACGTCGAAATGCCTCATGTTCAGCGTGCGCCGGGCGGCCTCGCGCACCAGGGCAAAGGTCTCGGGCAGCAGGTCCTCCAGCGCTTCGCCTCCCTGCGCCCGGGCCTTGAATTCCTCGGTCTTGGCGCGCAGTAGCTCGTCGCTCAACTGGCGCAGGGCGGGTTCGAAAGCATTGATGCGCGCGACCAAAGGCGCCAAGCGCTTCAAATCCCTTTCGTTCTGGGTCCCGAAGATCTTGCGCACGATGAATTTGAGCATGATTCCGATATTATACCGGAGCCGTGCCGTTTTATCAACCGCCGGGCGGTCCGGCGTTGACAATCCCCCCGCCCGGGAATACCATCTCCCCATGGCCGGCGGGGAAAAGGAATTCAAGCGCTATGTCTTTGCCGTGTCCGACGCCACGGGCAAAACCTGCGAGACGGTGGTGCTGGCGGCGCTGAGCCAGTTCAAGACCACCCAGATCGTGCTGGAGACCTTCTCCAACATCCGCACGCCAGGGCAGGTCCAGGACATCTTCCAACGCGCGGCTGAAACCAACGGCGTCATCATTTACACCATGGCTTCGCCCGAGCTGCGCCACCGGATCACGGAACTGGGGCGGCTGAACGGCGTGCCCACCGTGGATATCCTGGGCCCGGTGCTCACCCGCCTATCCGATCTGCTGGAGATCTCGCCGCTGGCCAAGCCCGGGCTGTTCCACCAGCTGGATCGCGATTACTTCCAGCGCATCGAAGCGGTTGACTTCACCATCAAGCACGACGACGGCCGGCGGCTGGAGACGATCGGCAATGCCGAGATCGTGCTGCTGGGGGTCTCGCGGACCTCCAAGACGCCGGTGAGCATCTACCTGTCCTATCGCGGCTGGAAAGTGGCCAACATCCCGATCATCCTGGATGAGGAGCCGCCCGCCGAGCTGGAGCGCATCGATCCGAAGCGGATCATTGCCCTGACCATCCAGCCCAAGCGCCTGGAGGCGATCCGCCGCGAACGGCAGATCAAGCTGCAGGGGGGAGGGGGTTCGGATTACGCCGACCTGGAGGCGATCCGCCGCGAGGTGCTGTTCGCCCTGCGCCTGTATGAACGCCGGCAGTGGCCGGTTCTGGACGCCACCTTCAAGTCCATCGAGGAAACGGCGACCGAGGTCATGCGCCTGGCCTATGCCCGATCGGAGATGAAAAAGGGGCACATCCCGTATTGATCGGCGGCGGGGAATCCGGACGGGCGGTGCCGGTTCCGCCGTTGACCTTGAAAGGATGCTCCGTGGATCCGGAAGATCCCGTTTGCGACTGTCTAGTCCTGATCCGCAGGCAGGGCGGCGTCGAACAGGCCGGCCATGGCGCCCCCGCCTTTCATCTCTTGGGCTTGCTTCTCGTTCAGCTGCTGCAGTTCGCCGCTGAGGTCTTCCTCGGCTTCTTCCATGGTCAAGGACAGGGTTTTGCGCACCGGATCGACGGCCAGGATGCGCACGCGCACATCGTCGCCGATGGAGAGGATTTCCTTGGGATGCTGGATGCGGCGGCCGGTCCCCAGGCGCGAGACGTGGAGCAGGCCGGTCACCCCGGGCATGAGTTCGATGAAAGCGCCGAAAGGCTTCATGTGCACGACCTTGCCCGTGAGCTCCGAACCGACGGCCAGCTGGTCGCCGGCAGCGCTCCAGGGATCGGGCAGGAGCGCCTTGAGGCTCAGGGATATCTTGCCGGCCTCGGGATCGAGCCGGATCACGGCCACCTGCAGCTGTTGCCCCGGCTGCAGGGCATCCTTTGCGCTCTGCACCTTCTGGTAGGATATCTCCGAAACATGCAACAGCCCTTCGGCGCCGCCGATATCGACGAAGGCGCCGTAATCGTGCACCGAGGTAACCGTTCCCTCGCGCACCTGGTGGATCTCCAGCTCGCTCCAGAGTCGCTGGGCTTTTTCGCGTTCCTCGTTCTGCAGCAGCTCCTTGCGGCTGATGACGATGTTGCGGCCGTCCTCCTCGAACTGGGTGATCAGGAAGGAATAGGTCTGCTCCAGGTGCGTTTCCGGTTTTTGGCAGTAGTTGCGCTCGATCTGGGATATGGGGCAAAAGGCTTTCTGGCCCATGACCTGGACGTCGAATCCCCCCTTGTTGACCGCCTTGACCCTGCCTTCGACCGGGATGCGGGCAATGGATGCTTCGCGCAGCAGGGCCAGCGCGGGCGAGTCCTTTGCCGGGCGCGAGTCGCCGCGGCCGGACTGGTGCAGGCGTGCCGTGCAGTGAAAGATGCCCTCGTGGAAAGAAGTGACCAGGACCTGCAGCGGGTCGCCCGGCTTGACGGCCAGTTCACCCTGGCGCTCGCACTCATCGCGGTCGATCATGCCTTCGGCGCGGATGCCGAGATCGAGGAAAATGCTGTCCTTGCCGATGGAGATGACCTTGCCCGTGGCCACCTCGCCCACCTTGACGCGGGCTGCGGGCCGGAACGAAGCTTTCAACATGTCAGCGAAGCTTTCTTCGCCTTGGGGTGATGGCGCGATGCGCGGATTGTCCTTCATGGATTTACCTTTTCGGATCTTAGATTTATGAAAATGGCCAAGATTCTTTGCATATTTTAATCCAATTTGCCTGAATTGTCAAGGGACGCGACAGCGCATTTCGCGGGGAGTCGAGAAAGCGACTTGACGGGCAGGCCCAACGGCGGGTCTTCGCCGTTCGCCGGGACGGCCTGTTCTTCCGGTTCCGAGGGGATCGTTGCGCGGCCGGCTGCCTTGCGGCCGGTGCGCCCTATTTCCGGGGCGCTCCCGGCATGTCGGGAGATTTCATGTCCCGCAAATCCCTTCTCTTCTCGGTGAAATATTCCGGCGACAGGGGTTTGCCTTTGTGGGTGTGGACTTCGCCATCGATGGCAGCGCCCTCGGCGATGGCGATCTTCTGGCAGATGATGTTCCCTTTCATGCGGCCGCTGGAGCGGACCTCGATCCGCTCCCGGACCATGATCTTTCCCTGGACCCTGCCGGCCAGGACCATGTTGCCCGCCGTCGCCCTGCCCTGCACGGATCCCTTCTCGCCGATGACCAACAGGCCGTCGACGGCAATGTCGCCGACCAGTTCGCCGTCCAATTCGAGGTCTCCAGGTCCCGAGACGTTCCCGGTGATGCGCGTGGTCCCGCGGATGGCGGACTTGTTCCCGGGATCGGCGAAACTCTCACTGACTCTTGTGTTCTCCATGTTGCCGGCTCCTGTGGGCATGGTTTCCCCCTGGGTTGACATTTCAGATGATGAATGACCGGTTTTCGGTCATCGTGAAGAATTCATGGAAGGCGGCGAGGGTCGCGGCCAGGACCGCCTGCTGTCGAGGGTCTTCGGGATGAAAGAAAAGCACCTGCAGGATGTCGCGACTTGCCTCGTCCACGCAGGCGCGCAGCGAGTCGGCGGAGGGATTGCCGAAGGCACCCCGGTCATCGCGAAGCACGATCCTGCCGCTGAGATCCAGGACATCCTTGCGGATGCCCGGGTAACGGTCGCCGGCCTCGCCCAGGGTGGCGGTCACCGGGCCGTGGATGCGCTCCAGGTCGTAGAGGCCGTAACAGACCTGGTGGGTGAGCGAAAGCAGGTTGGTCAGGTCGACGAGGGGATGGACGGAGGGGAATTCATCGCGATCACGCAGCCTTCGCCATAAAGCCTCCGCTGAAGGGCGATACTTGGTCGGGTCGATGCCGAACGTCCTGTACAACCGTCGGGAGAAATCGAAACCGGGGGATGGCGTCGCGGCATGAGCACGGCGGGTGAGATCCAACTGCCTGGCAATGTGCGCGGGCAGGGACGAGCCCGGCCGCGGCGAGATTCCGCGGTAGACGATGACGCCGGCGCTGAGCCGGCCGGGCAACAGGTTCCGGATCGTTGGGAGTTCCGCCATGACGGTTTGTAAATTCTAGCACAACGTGGTAAAAAAATCCCGGCAACGGCCCGGGAACGAAACCGCCCGGCCCCAAGGAGTCGCCCATGACGAAATTCCTGCTGTGGCTAATCCTGCTGGTCATCAGCTGGCCGTTGGCCCTGCTGGCCCTGGTGCTCTACCCGATTGTCTGGCTGCTGCTCCTGCCGTTTCGCCTGATCGGCATGACCGTCAGCGCCGTCTTCGAGCTGCTGCGGGCGCTGATCCGCCTGCCGGCCAGGGTCCTGCGCGGCCCCGGCCGCTAGGTCCTGACGTTCGCGGCGATGGGTGGCGGGAGCCTGGCGCAGAGGAGCTGGCTGGCCTGGGCGCTTTTTTCGCTGTTGTTTTTTGGCGCGACCAATTTTTTCCTGGGCTACATTTCCGAGAAGAGCGCCGGCGATCCGGAGGCGAGCGTTGCGGCGGCCATGATCCTCTGGCTCGGCTGCGGCCTGCTCGGCGTGATCGGCGCTTTCCTTTTCAAGGCCACGGGGCGGGGCTTTGCCGGGATGGGCACAAAAATATCCTTTGCGTTCCCCGTCGCGGCCGGCGTCACCCTGGCCTTGGGCATGCTGCTGCTGAAGAGCAGCCTGGCCGCCAACCCCCTGGCCAAGGGGCCGATCGTGGCCGTCGCGTCGAGCAACTCGCTGGTCGTCGCCCTGCTGGCCCGGGCGTTCGTCCGCGAGAAACTCTCGCCGAAGCAAGGAGTCGGGTTTCTGGTCATTGTTGCCGGCATCGTGCTGATCGGCCTGGGCGGCGGCGGCCGGGCCCATCTCGGCGCGGTCGGCCTGGCCGTCATGGCCATGCTCCTTTTCGGCGTCACCAATTTTCTGCTGAAGCTGGCCGGGGAGAGGGGGTGCGATTCGCTGACGGCCGCCGTCGTCCTGTGGCTGGCCGTTGGCGCCTGCGGCGTTCTGGCCGTCGGCGGCCGCTGGCTTGCGCAATCGCGCTTCCCGGCGCTGGCCAATCCTTTGCTCACCATCCTGGCGTTCCTTGCCGGGGGGACGCTGGCGCTGGGCATGCTCGGGATCAAGAAGGCGGTCACCCTGGGGCAGGCCGGCCCGGCCTCGGCCGTCTCGGGATCGAACGCCATGCTGGTCAGCCTGCTCGACCTGGCGCTGCTGGGCCACTGGCTGCCGGCCTTGAAGCTGGCCGGCATGCTGCTGGCCGTCGCCGGCATCGTAGTGCTGGCCCTGGCCAGGCCGCTGGCGAAAACGCTCCCGGGGGGCCGGTGAAGATCATCACCGGCCTGCCCTTGCGGGAGGGCTGGCATCTGCAAGCGGGGTTTCCGATCCAGGTGGGGATGAAATCGGGGGCAACTCCCTTCGGCGGGCCCCACCTGCACAAGACCATGGCCGAGTATTTCTACCTGTTGAGCGGCGAGATCCGCCTGCGGGTGAATGAAGAGACGCTGGAGCTGAAGAGCGGGGACCTGGTCGTGGTCGAGCCCGGCGAGGCCCACGAGGTGCTCGCGGCCACTCCCGACGCCCGCCTCCTGCTGCTCATGCCGCCGCCAATAGAGAACGACAAGGTGGAACTGGAAGAGAAAACAAGGCAAAAGGCAAAAGTAAAAAGGCAAAAGTGAAGAAAAGATCCTAGTAAGAATTAAAATCCCAAATCACAAATTCCAAATTCCAAATAAGCACCAAGCACCAATGACCAAATGACCCAAACGAAGAAAATTGGCTGAAGCAGTTTAAAAACACTTTTAACCTTTCAGTTCACTGAGTTTCTTGCTGACACTGGCACTGACACTGACACTTTTAGATCGTCGAGCTTCCTGCTGACACTAACACTATCACTAACACTGGTTTTTGCCTTGGTTTTGTGAAATTCAGTTCTTGAGCTTGAAGAGGGGTTGGCCGACGCGCACCGGTTTCCCCTTTTTCGCCAGCACGGCTTCAACGCAGGCGGTGGGAACGAGCAGGACGATCGTCGAGCCCATGGCGAAGTGGCCCATTTCGGCATTCTGTTCGGCCGGGATATCGAGTTCTTGCCACCGGCCGAAGGGCGTCAGCCCATGGGGCAGATACTTCATGCCGATGCTGCCGACGAAGGTGGCGCCGACGGCAACCATGTAGACGGCCGCGCCCCGCAGGGCAAAGCGGGTCACCACCCGTTCGTTGCGGATATAGAGGCGCCTGACGCGGTTCACTGAAAAATCGTTGACCGGGAAAAGACGCGTGCCGCCGTGAAAGCAGCCGCTGATCCGCCCCGAGAGGGGATAATGGAAACGGTGGTAGTTGCGCGGCGACAGGTAGATCGTCGCCACGTGCCATGAGCGGGAGGGATCGAGCTTTTCCGCCAGCAACAGGCTCAAGGGATAGGTCCA
Organism: uncultured Clostridia bacterium; assembly: GCA_964562095.1. Classification (GTDB taxonomy): domain Bacteria; phylum Acidobacteriota; class Aminicenantia; order UBA2199; family UBA2199; genus UBA2199. The sequence continues at coordinate 13,648 of CAZLSH010000055.1, forward strand.
GCCCTTGACCTGGGTGGCCGCATCGCCTTCGACCAGCTCCAGCTCGCTCAGCCGGCCGTCGGCCGGCGCCAGGATGCAGCGATCGTCGGCATTCAGCGGCCGCGTCTGCGGATGTAGCGAACGCAGGAAAAAATCGGCCAGCGAGCCGTAATCTTCGGATTTGCCCTGGAACTCGGCCATGTCGATTTGGTAGCTCTTTTGGAAGCGGCGGATCATCCACAGGGCCAGCCAGCGCGGCCGGCGCAGCCTCATGATCCTGCCGTACAAACGGCTGACCGGGACCCACGATATGGGCACCAGCAGCGCACGGCCTAGCAGTTTGGAGAGGTTGTTCATTGGGTTCTTGCCTGGAACAATTGTACCTTCAGCCCCAGGGGGTGTCAAATTCCCGCGTAGGGGCGAGCCGGCCCTGAAGGTCCCCGACAAGGGGATGGGTCGCCCTCAGAGAGTGGTGCCCAATTAGCCATGGCTCACCCTAAAAGTCTCCAAAAATCATTTATTGTTCCTGGCAGCAAAATAAGCTATTATGTCAGCCCCTTTAGGAGTGACAACACCCTGATTTTGCAAGCGCATACTACTATGATTACCGCAAGAAAAATGCTGCCCCGTTTTGGATAATGGGGTTTGGGATGAACCACTACTGAATTTTTAATCATTGAAAATTCAAATAGACTGCTTGACATTTCAATAAATCACCATTAGAATTAAGCGGAAACTCGCAGGAGGCAGCCATGATTCCGAGATTTCCGGATGCCCGGCGCATCAAAGAGATGATACGCATCTTTCCGGTCACGGCCATCCTTGGAGCCAGGCAGTGCGGCAAAACAACCCTCGCCAAAGAGATGGGCGCCGATCACTATTTTGACCTGGAAAATCCCCGGGACGAAGCCAAGTTTCAGAGCCCGCAGCTCTTGCTGGAAGGCCTGGAGGGCCTGATTGTCATTGATGAAATCCAGCGCCGACCCGATTTCTTTCCTTTGCTGCGCTATCTTGTGGACACTGAAAAAAAGCAGAAATACCTGATCCTGGGCAGTGCTTCCCGCGATCTGGTCATGAGCAGCAGTGAATCCCTGGCCGGAAGGATCGGTTTCTATCACCTGGGGGGATTCTGCCTGGGCGATGTCGGCGCCGGGAATTGGCGGACTCTCTGGATGCGGGGCGGGTTCCCGCGCTCCTTCCTGGCCGGGTCTGAAAGCGAGAGCCTGCTATGGCGGGAGAATTATATCACGACATTTTTAGAGCGCGATATCCCCCAGTTGGGCATCCAGATCCCGGCAGGCACCCTGCGCCGTTTCTGGATGATGCTGGCTCATTACCACGGCCAGGTGGTCAATTATTCCCAGATCGGGAGGGCCTTTGGCATTTCCGACATGACGGTGCGCAAGTACATCGAGATTCTGGCGGGAACCTTCATGGTGCGCATTCTGCAGCCTTATTTCAACAATACTTCCAAACGCCTGGTAAAGAGCCCCAAGATCTATGTCAGCGACAGCGGCCTGTTTCATTCGCTCCTGGCTGTCGAAAATGAAGGCCAGCTGCTCTCCAATCCCAAGCTGGGCGCGTCCTGGGAAGGCTTTGCCCTCGAAGAAGCATTATCCGCCTTGCAAATAAAAAACGAGGAGGCCTTTTTCTGGTCCACCCATGCCGGTGCCGAAGTCGACCTTTTCTTCCGCTCCAAGGGAAAAAACTTCGCTGTTGAATTCAAATACGGGGACGCTCCGGTCCTGACCAAGTCAATGAAGTCAGCCCTGGCCGACCTGGAATTGGCCCAGCTCTATGTGGTTTATCCCGGCCGGGATGCGTATCGGATCGGGGCCAACATCCAGGTGGTTCCCCTGGCTGATCTGAAAAAGGAATTTAATTCCCTGCCCTGATCTCCCGGGAACGGCAGTTTGCTTTTGACCATAGGCAATCCCCGCCT
>CAZLSH010000056.1:0-15451 GCA_964562095.1 uncultured Clostridia bacterium
TCAGCCACCCGGCCGACTTCACCCCGGTCTGCACCTCCGAGTTCATGACCTTCGCCACCATGGAGGACAAGTTCAGCGAGCTGAACTGCCAGCTGGTCGGCCTGTCGGTCGACGGCCTCTACAGCCACATCGCCTGGCTGCGCACCATCAAGGACAAGATCGACTACAAGGGGATGAAGAACGTGGAGGTCAAGTTCCCGCTGATCGAGGACATCACCATGGAAGTGGCCAAGAAGTACGGCATGATGCAGCCGGGCGAGAGCTCGACCAAGGCCGTGCGCGCCGTCTTCTACATCGACCCCAAGGGGGTCATCCGCACCATCATCTACTACCCGCTGAGCATGGGCCGCAACTTTGACGAGCTGCTGCGCGTGCTGCAGGCGCTGCAGACCGCCGACGCCTTCGGAGTGGCCACCCCGGCCGACTGGCGCCCGGGCGACGACGTCATCGTGCCCACCGCCGGCTCCTGCGGCGTGGCCAAGGAGCGCATGGACGGCAAGGAAGCCGGCGTCACCTGCCACGACTGGTTCTTCTGCACCAGGAAGATCGACAAGGAGAAGGTGCTGTCCACGATCAAAAAGAAGAAATAGGGTCATCTTTTTCTCCTCCTCCCTTAGGGCGCTGCGGCCCGCATGGCGCAGCGCCCTTTTTTGAAAGGCAAAAACTATCTATGCGATTTGTAATGCGTGATGCGAAGGAAAGAGAGCGCCTTTCTCATCACTTGTCTTCGTGACGCGTAACGCGTGACGCGTGACGAGGGAACGGAAGCAATCGGTTTACGGTAAAAGGCTGGAAAAGAAATTGTAAGACTTAAATCCCAAATCACAAGCACCAAATTCCAAACAAATCCCAAATTCCAAATTCCAATTTCTAAACGAAAACGCCTTGCAAGGAATGCTCTTTGTTTTGGTCATTTGGTGATTGGAATTTGGAATTTATTTGGGATTTGGAATTTGGGATTTGGAATTTGAGTCCTATAAATACCTTGACGTTCACCTTGTGCCCTGCGCCCTGGACCTTGCGCCGAGTTCCGTTCTTTCTCGTCACTTGTCACTCGTCACTTGTCACTTCGTTTGCCACTCGGCCCCGCCTGTGCTATAACCGGCTTATGCTCCCCGAACTGAAAACCCTGCTCGTAGTGAACCCTCATGCCGGCAAGGGGCGCGGGCGCAAGATCTATCCCGCCGTGCGCGGGCTCCTGGAGGCGGCGATCCCCGGGCTGGAGACCCGCTTCTCCGAGTACGCCGGCCATGCCGTCGAGATCGGGCGCGAAGCCGCACGGGGCGGTGTGGAGCGCATTATCACCATCGGCGGCGACGGCACGCCGTTCGAGATCGTCAACGGCCTGTATGCCGCGGGGCGGCCGCGGCATCCGGTCGCCCTGGGCATGATCCCGGCCGGGACGGGAAATTCCTTCCTGCGCGATTTTTCCCTGCATACCTGGCGCCAGGCGCTGGACGGGATCCTGGCCGGCAGGAGCCGCCGCGTGGACCTGGTGCAGATCGATTACGAGCGCGATCGGGAACAGGTGAGGCGATACTACTTGAATATCCTGGGCGTCGGGCTGATCGCCGACATCCTGCAGCTGACCAATGAAAAACTCAAGGGTTTCGGCGCCATCAGCTACAGCCTGGCCGTGCTGCTGCGCCTGGCCAGGGGCATGCGCAACCGCCTGCGGCTGGACATCGACGGCGAAAGGCTGGAGATCGCCGACAGCGCCCTGGTCATTTCCAATTCCAAGTTTACCGGCGGCGGCATGAAGATCGCCCCCATGGCCGACACCCGGGACGGCCAGGCCGACCTGGTCATTTTCCAGGAGGTCAGCCGTTGCGACATCCTGGCCATCTTCGCCCGCGTCTTCAAGGGCAGCCATGTCCGCCACCCCAAGGTCAAGGCGCTGCGCGGCGGGGCGATCACCATCGACGGCGACCCCCGGCAGCTGCTGATGGCCGACGGCGAACTGCTGGGGCGCACGCCGCTGCGGCTGAAAGTCCTGCCGGGCGAGCTCACGGTGCTGGCATGAAAAAAGCCGCCGCCATCGCCCGTTCCCTGCTGATCTGGGCGGCCGGCTGGGCCTGGTTTTCCCTGGGGGGCCTGTGCCTGCTGCTGATCGGCGTGTTCCGTGCCGGCAAATTCTTCGAATCCTGGCTGAAGGGGCTGTGCCGGTCGCTGGTGTGGCTCTGCGGCATCCGGGTCACGGTTTCCGGTCGCGAGAGCTTCGCAGCCGGCCGGCAGTACCTGTTGATGCTGAACCATGTCAACATCCTGGACGCCTTCGTCTTCTACTCCTCTTTTCCGGGCTGGGCGCGCGGCATCGAGGAGGAGAGCCACTTCAGCTGGCCGGTCTACGGCTGGGTGATCCGGCGCATGGGCCAGATCCCGGTCAGCCGCAAGAGCGGCATCAAGGCGATGGAATCGCTGCGGCGCGCCGCCGCGCTGATCCGGGCCCAGCGGAATTTGTCCTTCATGGTCCTGCCCGAGGGAACGCGCACCCGCGACGGCCGCCTGGGCCGGTTCAAGAAAGGCGGCTTCCTGCTGGCGCTGGAGACCGGGCTGGACATCCTGCCCCTGGTGCAGCAGGGCGCGTACGCGATCAACCGCCGCGGCAGCCTTCTCCTCCGGCCCGGCCGCGTCGAGTTCACGATCGAGAAACCCATCGCCACGGCCGGGTACACGCGCGAGAACATCGCCGAGCTGATCGAGAAGGTCAGGAACGTATTCCTGAAGTACGTGGAGTGAGTCATTAGACGTTAGATGTGAGACGTTAGTAAGAAAAAGAAGGAGTCTTGGCAGGGCGTGTGCGTTGCTGACTACTGACGTCTAGCGTCTGACGTCTGCAGCTCTCAGGGATTGGTACTCTGAAGCAATCCCGGGTAGATCCTTTCCAGCTCCGTTCTGAGGAAGCCCTCGACCTCGGTGCGCGAGCCGAAGCGCTCCAGATGGGAGACGATGCGGCGCAGGCGGACGAAGTCGATCCGGGTGAAGACCCTCTTGATCTCGGCGATGGCCAGGGCGTTCATGGAGAAGTTGGTGAAGCCCAGGCCCAGCAGCATCAGCGCCGGCAGGCGCTGGCCGGCCATCTCGCCGCAGACGGTCACTTCCTTGCCGGCGCGCGCCGCTTCGGAGCGGATCTCCTTCAGGATGTGGACGAAGGCCGGGTGGAAAGGGCTGAAGAGGTGGGCGACGTCGGCGTTGTTGCGGTCGACGGCCAGCAGGTACTGGATCAGATCGTTGCTGCCGACGGAATAGAAATCGACGTCGTCGCCCAGATGGCGGATCAGGCGCACGGCGGCGGGAATTTCCAGCATGATGCCGACCTTGACGTCCTTTTTGGGGAAGGCGCCGGCGCGCTGGAGTTCCTTCTTGGCCTCGGCCATGATCTCGCGGATGGCGCGCACCTCCTCGATCTCGGTGATCATGGGGAAGAGGATGCGGATGTTGCCGCTGGTGTTGGCGCGCAGGATGGCCTTGATCTGGACCTTGAACGGCTCGCGATCCTTGAGGAACAGCCGCACCGCCATCAGGCCCAGCGACGGGTTGTCCTCCTGCCGCGGCCGGCCGGGGTCCGACTTGTCGCGTCCCAGGTCGTAGGTACGGATGACCAGCGGGTGCGGGTAGATGTTCTGGGCGATTTTCTTGTAGATGAGATGCTGCTCTTCTTCGGAAATGCTCATCTTGGAGTCGAGGTAGAGGAACTCGGTGCGGAAGAGGCCGATGCCCTTGGCGCCGTAAGATTGGACGACCTCGCTTTCGAAGGGCAGCTCGATGTTGGCGTACAGGTGGAACTGGTGCCGGTCGCGGGTCAGCTCCGGCACCTGGCTCAGGATCTTGAGCTGCTCCTTGTACTGGCCGAACTGCTCGATCTTGCGGCCGATCTCCAGGGCGGCGTCGGGGGTGGGCTCGACGATGACCTCGCCGCTCACCGAGTCCAGGGCCACGGTGTCGCCGGAGGCGATCAGCGCGGTGGCGTTGCCCGTGTCCAGGATGGCCGGGATGCCCAGGGTGCGGGCCAGGATGGCCGTGTGCGACGTCTCGCCGCCCTTGTTCAGCACCAGCCCCAGCAGCCGCTTATTGCTCATCAGCGTGGCCGCCTCGGAAGGGCTGATGTCGTCGGCGACCAGGATAAACTGGCCGCCGGGAGCGGCGGCCGCCCCGGAAACCGCCGGCGACAGCCGGGCGGCGGGGCTCTTGCGCAGGTTGGCGATCAGGCGGTTCAGGACATCGGAGATGTCGTTGCCTTTGGCCTTGAAGGAAAGGTCGGGGATGGTGCGGAAGAGCTCCTGGTACTTGCGCTCCACCGACTGGATGGCCCATTCGGCCTTGACCAGCTTGCCGGAGATGGCGCCCTTGATCTCGTCGAGCAGATGGCTGTCGGTGAGCAGCATGTGCTGCGTTTCAATGATGAACGCGGCGTCCTTGCCCATGATCTTCTGCAGGCCGCGGTGGATTTTCTTCAGCTGGGCACGGGACTTCTTGACGGCGTTTTCCAGGCGCCAGACCTCGCGTTCCACCGCTTTGGGGCTGATGGGCACCGCCGAGACTTCCTCGCGGGTGTAGCTGTGCAGCAGGGCGCGGCCCATGGCGATGCCGGGGGAGACGGCCTTGCCCTTGAAGCGGACCATCAGATCTCTTCGTCGAACTTGCGGTCGAACAGGTCGCCGATGGCCTGGATGGCCTCCTGCTCGTCGCTGCCGGCGGCCTGCAGCATGATCTCGCTGCCCACCGAGGCGGCCAGGGTGAGAATGCCCAGCAGGCTCTTGGCGTTGACCTTGTCGTCGTTGTAGATGAGGTAGATGTCGGCGCTGAACATGTTGGCCAGGTGCGAGAGCTTGGCGGCGGCCCTGGCGTGCAGCCCCAGCTTGTTGAATATCTGCTGTTTCTTCTCGATCATTTTTTGTCTCCTAGGTATTCGCTGATGATGTTGATCCCGTCCCTGGCTTCCTGCTCGACTTTCTTGATGACCTGGCGGAAGTTGCCGTTGTGCTCGCCGCAGCAGAAGAATTTCAGCAGCCCGGGCAGGTTGATGCCCGACAGCACCTCGATGCCGGGCCCGACGAAGCGGGTGGAGATGTTCGACGGCGAACCGCCGAACATGTCGGTAAAGATGACGATTTCGTCCCCCGGGTTGCGGGCGATGAACGCCTCCAGCTGCGAGATCATGGCGCTGCCGTCGCCCTGCCAGTCAAAGGCGATGATCTCGATGTCGAGTTTCTGCTCGAGGATCTTCTCGGCCACCTGCACCAGCTCGCGGCCCAGGTTGCCGTGGGTGATGATGACGCTGCGGATCATGTCGCTGCACCTCCCGCGCCCTCCGGGTTCCCCGGCGGGGGCATCGCAGCCGCCTGGCAGGCCTCCAGGTACGACGGGCGGCCGCTCTTCTTGGCCAGGAAGTTGCGCAGCGCCACCTCGATGATGGTCGACAGGTTGCGCCCCGGCCCCACCGGCAGGTTGAGCAGCGGCACTTCAAAGCCGAGGATCTTGAAGCATTGGCTGTCTTCGCCCAGGCGGTCGTATTTCTTTTTGCTGTCCCACTTCTCCAGGTTGATCACTAGGTTCAGCTTCTTCTCTTCGAGCACGGCCGCGGCGCCGAAAATGTCGTTGATGTTGATGATGCCCAGGCCGCGCACTTCCATCAGGTTCTTGATGGCCTCGTTGGCGCGCCCGACCAGGTCGTCGTTGGAATCGATGTAGAACTCGGCCACGTCGTCGGCGATCAGCTGGTAGCCCTTGTTGACCAGCTCCAGGGCCGTTTCGCTCTTGCCGATGCCCGAAGCGCCGGTGATCAGCACCCCCTGGCCCATGACGTCCATCAGCACCCCGTTCAGCTTGATCTTCTTGGAGAAATACTGGTACAGGTAGGTGCTGAGCCGCGAGATCAGCGGCGCCGTGTGCAGCTCGGAGACCAGGATGGGCGTGGAATAGCGGGCGGCCATGGCGATCCAGTCGGCGGCCGGCTCGATGTTCTCGGCCACGATGACCCCGGGCAGCTTCAGGGAAAAGTAGTTCTTCAGGCAGCGGGTCTTTTCGTCCTCCTTGAGGTTGCTCAGATAGCCGGCTTCGGTCTTGCCGAAAATCTGGATGCGGCCGTCCTGGATGTGCTTGAGGTAGCCGGTCAGGCCCAGGCCGGGCCGCTGCGGCCGCGGGTGTCTCACCAGGTTGGGCAGCCATTTTTCGTTGAAGACGCGCGCGATTTTCAGCTGGTTGAGCTCCCGCACCTGGCTGAGCTGGATGCCCTTGACGTCCTTGGCCATTGGCGGTTCCCGGCGCTACAGGTTGGGCTCGATCAGCGAAACGCCGCCCTGGGGGTTGCGGAAAACCGCGGCCAGGCGGTTCGTTTCCGAGTTGATGAACATGTAGCCGTTCTCCCGGCTTTCGGAGAGGAAGAAAACGGCCTCCTCGACCGTGATCGGCTTGCGCGAGTAGTTGTCGGAAATAAGGATGTTGTCGGCGGGCGGCGCGGCGACGGCCCTGGCGGTCCGGATTCGGCGGCCGGACACCAGCCCCACCGTGGCCATGGAGATGCCCTTGGCTCCGGCGCGCTTCTTGGCCTCCTTGATTTTTTCCTTGCTGCGCTTGGCCTGGCCCCGCAGGGTGTTCAGGGCGCCGCGCAGCGCCTGCTTCAGTATCCGGTCGCGCCCCTCGGCCTGGAAAGAGTCCAGGCGCGTCTTCAAGGAGAGCTCGACTTTGAATTGGAGTTTTTCTTCGTTGACGATCACCTCGGCGTCGATGACTTCGCCGGCGATTTTTTCGATGTCGGCCAGGTGCTTCTCGACGAAATCCTTCAAGGCGCCCGGCATCTTGACATTCTTGTGCACGAAGTTAATGCTCATTTTGCACTCCTTTGATTTTATTTTCTTTCTTCCTGACGAACGAACTGGGGATCTTCATCTCCTCGCGGTAGTTGCGCACGGTGCGCCGGGCGATGCGGATGCCCAGCGCGGCCAGCCGGGCGGCGATCTCGTCATCGGCCAGCGGTTTTTCCGCCGGCTCGGCGGAGATCAGTTCGCGGATCTTGTCCTTGATGGTGCCCACGGCATGGGAAAATCCGAAGTCGCCTTTCAGGCCGTAGCTGAAAAAGACCTTCAGCGGGATGACGCCCTTCTCCCAGGTCATGAACTTGTTGCTCACGGCGCGCGAGACGGTCGACTCGTTGAGGCCGACCTCGCGGGCCACGTCCTTCATGGTCAGGGGTTTCTTCCATTTGTCGCCGAAATCAAGAAAATCCCTCTGGGCCTTGACCAGGAACTCGGCGATGCGCAGGATGGTTTTCTTGCGCAGCTCGATGCTCTCGATGAAGAACTGGGCGTCGCGCCAGCGGTTCTTGAGATAGGTGACGGTGTGCCGGTCGGCGGTCTTTTCCAGCATCTCATGGTAATACTTGGACAGGGTCAGGCGCGGCAGCCCCTCCTCCAGGTAGACGACGCGGTACTCGTTGTTCTCCTTGATCAGCATCAGGTCGACCTCGGCGTATTCGACCTCCTCGCGGTCGAAGGATTCGGCCGGGTGCGGGTTCAGGCGCTTCAGCCGCGCCGCCAGGCGCAGCACTTCCTCGGTGCCGATATTCAGGCGCTTGGCGATGAGCTCGTAATTGGAGCGCGACAGGTCTTCCAGGTGATCCTGGATCAGGCGGCGCAGCGTCTCGTCCTCCGGGTTGTCGCCGACCTGGGCCAGCAGGCACTCGGGCAGCGACTTGCTGGCGCAGCCGGGAGGATCGAAGAGGGTGATCAGGCGGCGCACGCGCTCGATCTCCGCCGGCGTGGTCCCGATCAGCGAGGCGATGGACTCGATCTCGATCTTCAGGTAGCCGTCGCCGTCCAGGTTGTAGATGATCTGGCGCGCGATCTCGATCTCCCCGTCGCTGTCGAAGCTGGCCCCGGCCTGCTCGAGCAGATGGTCGGCCAAGGTGACGTTGGAGGGAGTGAGGATCTCCAGGGCGCGGTTCTTGTCAATGCTGTCGGGGTCCTTCCTGAAAAAGCCCTGGTCCTCGTAAGGGGTCATGAAGGAAGCGTCGGCGCGCTCGATGCGCTTCTGGTAGTCGTTGGCTTCCTCCTCGCGGACCGTCTTTTCCACGGTCTCGATCTCCAGCATGGGGTTGGATTCCACCTCGTTTTGCAGGGTCGAGGCCAGCTCCAGGTGGTTGTCGGTCAGCAGCTGGATGAAGTAGTGCATCACCGGCGTGATGGTCAGCTGCTGAGTGCCCTTGAGCTGCATTTTGATGGTCATGGTCTAGTTCCACCTGAATTCCCTGCCGAGGTAGTCGCGCTTGACCCGTTCATCGGCGATCAGTTCCTCCGACCGGCCCTCGAAGATGACCTGGCCGGAGTGAATGATATAGGAACGGTCGGTGATTTTCAAGATTTCACGGACGTTGTGGTCGGTGATGATGATGCCCATGTTCCGGCTGCGGAAGGATTGGATCAGTTCCTGCAGCTCCTTGATCTGGATGGGGTCGATGCCGGCGAAGGGTTCGTCCAGCAGGAGGAAATCGGGAGTCCGCACCAGCGAGCGGGCGATCTCCAGCCGCCGGCGCTCGCCGCCCGACAGCATGTAGGCCTTGCGCGAGCGGATCGCCCCCAGCCCCAGTTCGGCGAGGATGCGCGGGATGTCGTCCGCCTCCCCGCTGGGGGTCATCTGGGCGATGGCGCGCACGTTGTCTTCGACGCTCAGGCCGCGGAAGACCGACGGCTCCTGGGGCAGGAAGCGGATGCCCAGGCGCGAGCGGCGGTAGACCGGCACGCGGGTGATGTCGCGGCCGTTGAGCAGGATGCTGCCCGTTTCGGGGCGGTGGAGGCCCAGGATCATCAGGAAGGTGGTGGTCTTGCCGGCGCCGTTGGGCCCGAGCAGGCCGACGATCTCGCCGGCGCCGACCCTCAGGCTCACGTCGTCGACCACCGCCCGCTTGCGGAACGTCTTGCGGATATGGTTCACTTCCAGTTGTTTCATGGCTTTTTTTCCGGCTGAAATCCCCTTGGCATGATACCATTCAAAGCCATTGCTGTCAAAACATCGAGGACTCAGGGAAGAGAGAGGGAAGAAGGAGGGAAGAGAAAGGGAAGAGCGAGTGGAAAAGAACTTTTCAGGCCCTCTTTCCCACTCTTTCTTCCCTCTGCCTTTCCCTCTGTCTTCTCTCTCTCTTCCCTGATCCCTATTGCCGTTCCGGCTTCGTGCCTATGATCAATTTCCTCACTCCGCCGCGCTTGGCCAGGTCCATGATGCGCACGACCAGGCCGTGGGCGACCTCCCGGTCGGCCTTGAGCACCAGGGCGGAGTCCTTCATGCCCGGCAGGGCCTCGCGGATCGCCCCCTCGAGGCTCTCCAGGTCCAGCGGCCGGCGGTTCAGGAACAGCGCCCCCTGGCGGTCGACTGACAGCACGTACTCCTGGGGCTCGGCCACGGATGCGGTCTTGGCTGCCGGCAGCTCGAGCTGGATGCCCGGCTGCTCCAGGAAAGTGGACGTGATCATGAAAAAGAGCAGCAGCATGAAAATGACGTCGATCAGCGAGGTGATGTGGATGGCCGCCTGGCGACGCGGCCGGGCCTGCAGGCGCATGTCAGGCCCCCGCCCCCGGCTGCAGGGAGGAAAGCTTGTTCAGCAGCCGGTTGGAATGCTTCTCCACCTCCAGCACCAGCGACTCGGCCTTGTCCGAATAGTAATTGAACGCCACCAGCGTCGGGATGGCGATGAACAGGCCGGCGATGGTGGTGATCAGCGCCTCGGAGATGCCTCCGGCCAGCGCCGCCGCCTGGCCGACGCCCATCAGCGAGATGACCTTGAACACCTTCAGCAGGCCGAGCACCGTGCCCAGCAGCCCCAGCAGGGGGGAGATGCCGGCGACGGTCTCCAGGACGCCCAGCCCGCGCTCCAGGCGGTGAACCTCCTGGCGCCCCTGGTCGAGGAGCGATTCCTTGAGCTCCTCCCGCGACAAGTGGCGGTTTTCCAGGGCCAGGCGGACGATGCCGGCGAAGGGGCCGCGGTGCTTTTCGCAAATGGCGACGGCCAGTTCGAAGTCGTTCGGGCCCTTGACGCTCTCCAGCACGCCGACCACCTCGGGGACGATGATCTTGCGCCGGCGCAGCGCGATCGCCTTCTCGATCACGACGGCCAGGGCGGCGATCGAGCACAGGAACAGGGGGATCATGATGATGCCGCCCTTGGCCAGCAGGTCCAGGATGTTTTTCATTTTGCTCCTCTCTTAGCGCTTGACGAAATAGGAGAATCGGGCGGTCACTTCCAGGTAGGGCTTGGGAAAATCGGCCGGCAGGGCGGGAAAGGGGGCCGAGATGGTGATGGCCGAGCGGCTGGTTTCCATCAGCGTGTGGTGGCCGCGGTAGCCCAGCAGCTCCAGGTCGGCCAGGCGGCCGTTGGGGTAAATCTTGAAACGCAGCATGGTGTCGCCGTCGATCATGCCCAGCATGGAATAGGCCAGGGGCGGGAAGATGTTGCGCCCGATGCGCTGCTTCAGAACCAGCATGTAGGGGGCGAAGTCCCAATCGTAGGTGTTGAAGGACAACCCGCCCTCCTCGGCGGCGCGCCCTTCCAGCTGCCGGTGCGGCACGCCCGGCAGGTCGAGCTGGAACGGGCGGCGCGGCGCGGCGTCCGCTTTCCGCTCGCGGGGCATGGCACGATCGGCGTTCGCTTCTGTTTCGGGCTCCGGGCGGTCGCGCCGTCGTTCGTCGCCGGCTTGCGCCTCCGGCCGCGCCGGCTCGGGCCGCAGGGGCTGCTCCGCAGCGGGCGGGGAGGGCGGCAGGTCGTGAGAAAGCAGGTCGCCGCGGGAGAACGGCTCGCCGGTCTCGGGCAGCAGCGGCGCCGGTTCCTGGTTGCGGGCCAGGGCGTTCTTGTCAGAGAGGAAATCGGCTTTTCGCGGCGTGTCCGTCGTGCGGGCGTCATCGGGCGTGGCGATCACTTCGCGGGGCAGATCGGGCGGCTGCAGGTCAAAAACCAGCGGTGCGGCCCGGGGCGGTGTCTCGGGAACGGAAGGGGCGAGCGTGGCCAGGTCAAGCCGGACCGCCGAGTCCCAGAGGGCGAGAAAAAGCAGGTGCAGCAGAAGGGAAAGCAGGATGATCCGCCGCCGGACCTCGCTTTCGCGGTCGCGGTCTTCTCCCTTGCTCCCGTCATTCGCCCGCATACGCTTGCCCATGGATATTTCCTGATTCCCGCATAATCTAGCACATTAGACGCCGGGATGTCGACCAGGGTTTCACAGACTGGGTGACGAGTGACGAGTGACGCGTGACGGGCGGGCGCATGGGAATGATCTTTCGAGACGTGGAACGGGGGGCAAGCAACCGAAAATCAAGAAACACATGATCCCCGGCCACCGCCCCCTGTGAGATTTGGTTATCCGCGCCATTTGTATTATAATAAAACATTGAAATGACCTCCAGAGGTGCGATGCCCATGAAAAGACCGATTGGAACCGTACTGGCCATATGCGTCCTGCTCCTGCCCCTGGCCGGCTGCAAGTATCTCAAGAGCCCCGAATACGAGCTCGCGGTTTCGGTCGAGTCGGGCGTGACCGGCTCGCCGGCCAGCGGCGTCTACGCCCACGCCGACCTGGAAGAAGTCGCCTACAAGTACGTGCCGGAGAATTCCCAGCACACGGTCGAGGTCCTGATCGACGACGGCGCCGCGACATCCGAGTCCAGCCTGATCATCTACCATGACACGGTCCTGGTCGCCCGCCTGTTCGATCCCCGCGGGCCCTGGACCATCACCGCCTATGACGCCGGCAGCAATGCCAGCGAGTTCACGGTCATGCTCAGCGGCGCCGACCGGCTCTCCGGCACCTTCAGCGACGACCGCGGCCATGGCGGCACCTGGCTGGCGGGCGCCGGCTCCGTCGCCCTGCTGTACGGCGACCTGGTGGGCCACAAGTACGTGGCCGCCATCCCGGCCATGAAAGGCAACTGGACATGGGACAACGGCACGAGCCAGGGGTCCTGGAGCGCCATCAGGCGAGACGCCGCCAGCTTTCGCTGGAGATAATCCCCATTCAGTTTTTGCCCCGGCCCGTCCGGGGACGCCGTCCACCCCGACCCCGGTCCTGCGCTATTTTTCACCTCGAGCCGCTGGCGCCCGGGTTTCCATTCGCCGCCGCATTCTGTGCACCGTCCGTTTGCCGAGCGGCGTTTTTTCTCTGCTCCGGGCTATTGACAAGTCACATTAGAACATTTTAATATTCTAATATTCTAAAAAATCGAGAACCAAGGAGTCGCAGCATGAACCCAGACGAACTGAAGAACCTCAAGGCCGACAAGGTCGTGGACGCCCGCGGCATGGCCTGCCCCGGGCCGCTGCTGGAAGCCAAGAAGGCGATCACCGCCGTCCCCGTGGGCGGCCTGATGGAAGTTCTGTCATCGGACGAGGGGACGAACAACGACATCCCCCTGTGGGCCAGGAAGATGCAGTACGAGTTCCTGGGCGTGCTCGAGGACGCCGGCTTCTGGCGCCTCTTTGTCAAGAGATCCAAGTAGGGGCAGGGTCATCCTGCCCCTTAGCGCCGCCCGCCTCATGCCCGACATCGCCGAAGCCAAGAAACGCTGCGCCCGCGTGGCACCGATCCTCAAGACGCTGGCCCACCCGCAGCGCCTGTTCCTCCTCTGCCGCCTAGCCAAGGGCGAGTCGACGGTCAGCGAGCTGCGCAGCGCCAGCGGCGCCTCGCAGTCGCTCATTTCGCAGCACCTGACGCGCATGCGCCGCGAGGGGATCGTCCAGGCGCGGCGTGAAGGCAACTTCATCCACTACCGCATCGTCGATCCCAAATTGTCCGCCCTGATCCTCCATATGGAGAAGATATTCAATGAGTGAACTCAAGCCGCGCATCCTCGTGTTTTCCACCGACAATGTCTCTGATCCGGGCATCGACCTGGCCGGGCGCAACAAGATGCACTACCCGGCCAGGGTGTTCGTGGTGACCGTCCCCTGCTCCAGCGCCATCAAGCCGCGCTGGATCACCCACGCCCTGACGAACGGCTTTGACGGCGTCTTCATCGCCGCCGACGGCAGCGACTGCTCCTATGTCGCGGATTGCACCCAGCGAACGGCCGCCGTCGTGGCCTCCGCCCAGGCGCAGCTGAAGGAGAAGGCGCTGGAGCCGGCACGCATCAAGATGGCGGCCGTATGCTCCGTCTGCGCCGAGTCGTTCCAGAAGCACATGGTTTCGTTCAGCGAAGCGCTGCGCAAGATGGGGCGGGCGACCGACCGCAAGGCCCTTGAGAGCTGACATGGACTATGATGTGATGGTCATCGGCGCCGGCATCGCCGGCATGGAAGCCGCGGTGAGCCTGGGCGACATGGGCTACAAGGTGCTGCTGGTGGAGAAGGAGCCGAGCATCGGCGGCAAGATGATCCTGCTCAGCAAGGTCTTCCCCACCCTCGACTGCGCCAGCTGCATCTCGACCCCCAAGATGGCCCAGGCGGCCAGCCACGCCAACATCGACCTGCGCGTCTACAGCGAAGTCAGGGAGGTGCGCCGCGACGGCGGCGGCTTCCGCGCCAGGGTCGCGCAAAAGCCGGCCTTCGTCGACTTCGCCAAGTGCACCGGCTGCCAGGACTGCGAAAAGGCCTGCACCGTGACCGTCCCCGACGAGTTCAACGAGGGGCTGGTCTCCAGGCGCGCCGCCTTCATCGCCTTTCCCCAGGCCGTGCCCAAAAAGGCCGTCCTGACCCGCGCCGGCACGTCGCCCTGCACCTTCGCCTGCCCGGCCGGGATCAAGGCCAACGGCTACATCTCGCTCATCCGCCAGGGCGAGTTCGCCAAGGCCTTCAAGCTGGTGCTGGAGGACGCGCCGCTGGTGGGCACCCTGGGCCGCGCCTGCTACGCCCCCTGCCAGAACGAATGCACGCGCGAAGAGATCGGCGACGCCCCTCACATCCGCCACCTCAAGCGCTTCGTCGCCGACTGGTACTATGCCCGCCACGCCGAGCCCGAATTCGGGCCGCCGGCGGAGAAACGCGAAAAGAAGGTGGCCGTCATCGGCTCGGGGCCGGCGGGGCTGAGCGCCGCCTACTTCCTGGCCCGCGACGGCTACCCGGTCACGATCTTCGAGGCCGACGCCGAGGCCGGCGGCATGCTGCGCTCCAGCCTGCCCGAATACCGTTTGCCCAAGGACGTGGTTGACCGCGACATCCGCAACGTCACCGCCCTGGGGGTGGAGATCCGGACCGCGTCGCCCGTGGAGTCGCTGGCCCGGCTGCGCCAGGAGGGTTACGACGCCGTGCTGGTCGCCATTGGCACCCCGAAGCCCAAGAAGCTGATGGTGCCGGGCGAGGACCTGCCCGGGGTGGCCAGCGGCATCGAGTTCCTGGCCGAGGTCGCCTGCGGCCAGAAGGTCGCCCTGGCCGGCAAGCGGGTGGTGGTCGTCGGCGGCGGCAACGTGGCTGTGGACGCCGCCCGCACGGCGCTGCGCCTGGGGGCCGCCAGGGTCGTGCTGCAGTACCGGCGCACCCGCGCCGAGATGCCCGCCTTCCACGAGGAGGTCGCGGCGGCCGAGGCCGAAGGGGTGGAGCTGGCGCTGCTCAGCAACCCCGTCGCCTTCGAGGGCGACGGCGGCCGCCTGAAGCGCGTGCGCAGCATGCGCATGAAAACGGTCGGGGCGGAAGCCGACGGCCGCCAGCGCACCGTCCCGGTCCCCGGCTCGGAATACTCCGCCGACTTCGACCTGGCCATCGTCGCCGTGGGCCTGAGCGCCGAGGCGGCCGCCCTGAGGCAGGAGATGCGCCTGAACCGCGACGGCACCGTCCGGGCCGACGCGCGCACCCTGCAGACTGAGAGCCCCTGGCTGTTCGCCGCCGGCGACGCCGTGACCGGGCCGGCCATGATCGTGCAGGCCATCGGCCTGGGCAAGCAGGCCGCTTTTTTCATTGACCGCTGGCTGCGCGGCGAATCCCTGGACAACGCCGAGTTCGCCCCCCGGCTGCCGGTCGTCAGCCGCGAGCAGGTGCTGGCCCGCCAGGTTGAATACCCGTCCCTCAATGTCGAGAAAAGCGAACGCCACCCGGCCGAGCGCGTCAGGGACTTCGCCGAGGTGGACCTGCCGTTCAGCGAGGCCGAGGCGCTGGCTTCGGCCGCCAACTGCCTGAACTGCGGCATCTGCAGCGAGTGCCAGGAGTGCAGGAAGGCCTGCCCGGCCGACGCCATCGACTTCGACCAGCGCGAAAAAACGGACGAGTACGATGTCGGCGCAGTGGTGGCGGCCACCGGCTTCCGCCTGTTCCCGGCCGAGCGGTTGGCCAACTTCGGCTTCGGCAGGTTTCCCAACGTCATCAGCGCCATGCAGATGGACCGGCTGGTGGCGCCGACGCGGCCCTACAACTACGTGCTGCGCCCCGGCGACGGCAGGACCCCGGCCAACATCGCCTACGTCCTCTGCGCCGGCTCGCGCGACCGCACGGTCGACAACCCCATCTGCTCGCGCGTCTGCTGCATGTACTCGCTCAAGCAGGCCCAGC
>CAZLSH010000057.1:0-15424 GCA_964562095.1 uncultured Clostridia bacterium
CTTCATCAGGAAAGCCTTGCCTTCCATGACCCCCAGGCCGCCGGCAGGGGTGCAGTCGCCGTCGCCCAGCACGCGGGTGGAATCGGAGACCACGGCCACGAAATTGCCGCGGTTGGACAGCTCGAAGGAGGTATCGTTGTCGTCGCGGATGGTGGTTGACACCTTGGATACTCCCGGCGTGTACCAGACGTTGAACCAGTTGAAGCCGTACACCCCGGCCTTGGGCATGGTGGCGATCTTGCCGCCGTAGAACTTGTGGCTGGAGTAAGCCAGTTCCTTCAGGAACACCGTCTTGGCCTTGGCGACCTGCTCCTGGCTGAAGTTGTCGGGGAAGAGCTCGTTCAAGCTGGCCAATTTCAGATCGGGCTTTTTCATCGGAACCTCCTTTTCGTCGTTAATAGTCAAACAATATTTTTCGGAAAATCAACTGTAATCGCGGAGGAATAAATAGTCAAGGGCACTAAGGAAAAGAAGTGACAGTGTCAGTGTCAGTGTCAGCAAGAAGCTAAATGAGCTCAAAGTGTTAGTGTTAGCAGGAGATCAGAGCGGAAGTCAGTGACCGTTTCACGGACAGAAAATGAAATCGGTTTACGGTGGACGGTTTACGGCAGACGGTCAGAAATAGAAATACTAAGACTTAAATCCCAAATCCCAAGCACCAAATTCCAATTCCAATTTCCAAAACAAAAGCACCTTGCAATACCTTTTTCTTCGTTTTGGTCATTTGGAAATTGGAATTTGGTTCTTTACCACTCTACCCCTTTACCTCTTACCCTCCACCCTGCGCCTTGCGCCTTACGCCGAGTCCCTTGATTTCAGGATCACGAACTTGTCCCTGGCCAGCATGGCGAAGAACTTGGCCAGCCTTTGCTCGGCCTGCGTCATCTCGCTGCCGCTGCCCTGTTGAAGGAAGGCGGCGATCTCCAGGATGGAGCGGCGGCCGTCCACCGCCAGCCAGGCGGCCGTGCCCGGCTCGTCGAGGTGGATGTGGAACTCCTGGCTGCGGCCCGCCCAGTCGATGATCTTCTTCAGCAGTTTGTTCCTTGTCTTTTCTTTGATGAGATAGACGTGCCCTTTGCCATCCTTGTCCCACGGGCAGTTCTGCACGGGAAGATAGTCGAAAAAATTGTCTTTCTTATCCATGAGCTCAGACGTTAGACATTAGACGTTAGACGTCAGACGTTAGACGTTAGCAAGAAAGAAGAAATGGTCATTCCCATTGCATTCTTTCTTCACTAACGTCTAACATCTAACATCTGGCGTCTTTTCTCTTACATGACCGCCGGCGCCGCCGGTTCGTCGGGATCGCCGGCATTGGCCAGCGGCAGCCTGACCAGCAGGTAGCCCAGGGCCAGGAAGATCAGGACGCTGATCAGGTAGGTCGGGTTCTTGCCCAGCTGCGGCACGCCGGCCTCGCGGAAGAAAGCGATGGCCGCGAACAGCAGCCCGACCAGCGCCTCGCCGGCGATCAACCCGGATGCCAGCAGCACGCCGCGGTTGTCGATGCGCGACTTCTGGTTGTCGTTGTACTTGCGGCGGGCGATCAGCATGTCGACCACCCAGCGGATGATGCCGCCGACGAAGATGGCCGCCACGGTATCGAAGGAGAGGTACATGCCGACGCAGACCAGCATCGGGCTCTTGACCTGCACCAGGATCAGGCCGACGGCCAGCAGGATGCCGACCACGATCAGCGGCCAGACCATCTCGCCGCCGACGATGCCCTGCGAGAGGTTGGCCATCAGGCCGGCCTGCGGCGCGGCGAGCACTTCGCCGCCGAAGCCGCCCTTGTAGCCCTTGATGGCCGCCATCTTCAGGTCGCCGGCGTTGAGGATGAACAGCGGGATCCACATGACCAGCGAGGAAACGATGACGCCGATCAGGTCGCCGACCTGCATCTTCCAGGGCGTGCCGCCGAGGATGTGGCCGACCTTCAGGTCCTGCAGCATCTCGCCGGCCACGGCGGCGGCCACGCAGATGACGCCGGCCACGGCCAGGGTGGCGGTCACCCCCGGTATGCCCTTGGCGCCCAGGATGACCATCAGGATGGCGGCGATCACCAGGGTGGACAGGGTCAGGCCCGAGATGGGGTTGTTGGAGGAACCGATCAGGCCGACCAGGTAGCCGGAAACGGCGGCGAAAAAGAAGCCGGCCACCAGCATGACCAGAGCGGCCACCAGGGCCGGCGCCAGGGTGGCGGAAGTGAATCCCATGAACCACCAATAGACGATGAAGGTGATCACGGCCAGCCCCAGCAGGGAGGCGAAGACGATCTTGATGTTGATGTCCTTGTCGGTGCGCAGGGTGGCCTGCTGGCTGGAAGCCGCCTTCTTGACGTCGCCGATCGAGCGGCGGATGCCGCCGATCAGGCTCTTGCGCATCTTGAACAGGGTGAAAGCGGCGCTCATCAGCATGCCGCCGATGGCCACGGTCTTAACGATGTTCTGGAAGACGGCGTTGGAGACCTCGGCCCAGCTCAGCAGCCCGGCGCTGACGGCCGGTGCGTACTGCGGCGCCAGCAGCAGCGTCAGCAGCGGCACGAACAGGCCCCAGGAAAGGACGCCGCCGGCGAAGTTCAGAGCCGCCAGGCGCGGGCCGATGATGTAGCCGACGCCGAGAAAGGCGGGGCTGAGCGCCGGGGACTTGAGCATGAATCCGCCGCCGGTGGCCACGCCCTTGAAATTCTCGCCGATGCCGGTGCGCGGGATGATCTTGGAGGCAAAGGCCGAGAAGCGGTCCCATTTTCCAGCCAGCAGGTTGAAACCCTTGAGCAGTTCAATGAAGCCGCCGATGCCCATGGCGTAAAAAAGGTACTTGGCGCCGGTGGAGCCGCCGCGGCCGGCCTTGTGGATCTCGGAAGCCGCGACCGATTCCGGGAACTTCAATTCCGGGTCCTCGACCATGACCCGGCGCAGCAGGGTGACGAAAAGGATGCCCACCACGCCGCCGACCAGCATGATCACCGTGGACTTCAGCCAGCCGCCGAAGCTGCCGAAGAATCCCGGCGACCAGACGCCGGCAATGAGAAAGGCCGGCAGGGTGAAGATGGCGCCGGCGGCCACCGACTCGCCGATGGAGCCGACGGTGCGGGTGAAGTTCTCCTCGATGATGTTGCTGTCCTTGAACAGGCGCAGCAGGGCCATGCCCAGCACCGCGGCCGGGTAGGTGGCGGCGATGGTCATGCCGGCCTTCAAGCCGAGGTAGGCATTGGCCGCGCCGAGCACGACCGCCAGGACGAGGCCGATCAGCAGGGCGCGGACGGTGAATTCCTTCAGGTTCTTGTCCGCGGAAACGAACGGTTTGAACTCTTGGCTCATAGATTTCTCCTGTGGAGGATTCAGAAAGTGCATTATATCGGCGGCAACGGGAAAAAGTCAACCGCGGCCACGCTTTCAGCCGGGGCGCGAGACGAGGATGACCTGCAGGTCGGCGACGTTGGTGCCGCTGGGGCCGGTTCTCAGGTGGCAGCCGGGGCGGCCGCGGCGCTCCAGCTCCTGGAAGAAAGTGTAGGAATCATTGCGCTCCAGGAAATCAACGGCGTCAAGCCCCAGCCGGGCCGCAACGGCGGCGGTGGCGCCATCGACGAGGGCGCCGGCGGCGTCGGTCGGGCCGTCGATGCCGTCGCTGCCGGCCGAGAGCAGGGTGATGCCCCCGCTGCCGGCGATCTCCAGGGCGAAGGCCAGCGCCAGCTCCTGGTTGCGGCCGCCGCGGCCGTTGCCGCGCACGGTCACGGTTGTCTCACCCCCCGAAAGCAGGCAACGGCATTCGCCGGCCTTCATGCGCCGCAGCGTTTCGCGGGCACGCTCCGCCAGGTCGCGCGCGGCCAGCCGCGCCTCTCCTTGCAGATCGCGGCTGACGATCTCGGTAACGTAGCCAAGCCGGACCGCCTCGGTAAAGGCGGCCTCCAGGGCCAGCGACAGGCTGCCCACCAGCAGGTGGGCGGCGGTGGCGAAGCAAGGGTCACCGGCTTTGACCGTCTCGGGCTCCCCGCCGGCCAGGCCCCGGCGCAAGTGGGCGGCCACCGGCCCCGGCAGGCGCGGCCAGAGTCCGAAGCGGTCGATCACCGCCGCGGCGTCGGCAAAGGTCGAGGCATCGGGAACCGTCGGTCCCGAGGCGATGACGTCGAGTCGGTCGCCGATCACGTCGGACAAGATCAGGGTCAGCAGCGATGCCGGATGGGCGGCCCGCGCCAGCCGGCCGCCCTTGACCGCCGACAAATGCTTGCGCACGGCGTTCAGTTCATCGATAGACGCCCCGGCACGCAGCAGCAGGCCGGTGGTTCGCTGCTTGTCGACCAGGGTCAATCCCCGGGCCGGGGCAGCCATCAGCGCCGAGGCGCCGCCCGAGATCAGGCACAGCGCCAGCGTCCGGGCGCCGGCCGCCTGCAGCAGGGACAGAATCCTTTGCGCCGCCGCCATCCCCGCCTCGTCGGGCAATGGGTGCGAGGCGCGGACCAACTCGATGCGCCGCAACATCGGCGCGCTGTCGTGGCCGGCGATCAGCAGTCCGGCGCCAATCCGCTCCCCCAGAATGTCCTCAACCGCCCTGCCCATGGCCGCCGCCGCCTTGCCGCCGCCGATGACCAGCACCCGGTCATACTGATCCAGCGCGTAGGTCCGATCCTTGGCCACCAGGCGGCCACCGGCAAGCGCCAGCGAGCGCTGCAGCGCATCGTAGGGATCGACCGCCGCCAAGGCGGCGTCGTAGATCCCGAGCGCTGAGCGGTTCATCGTTGGGACCAGCCGCCAGCCGGGGCTGCGCCGTCCCCGACCTCATCCAGAAGCGCCTGCAGCGCCTCGTTCCAGCCGGCCGGGCCGGTTTCCCGCGTCCGTGCCAGGCCGGGCAGGCCGGCCAGCGGCGCATAGCCGCCATCGGCTTGGCGCACCAGGATCGGTCGGTCGACGGAGCGCAGCATGGGCAGGTCGTTCAATCCGTCACCCAGGGCGGCGCTGATGACCGGGCCGTCCCGGCTGCATCCCAGGCCGCGCCCGGCGCGGTAACGCTCCAGCAGGATGGCGACGGCCCGCCCCTTGTCGTGGTCGCCGAGCATATGGTACACCTCGCCGCGCGTCCATTTCCGGCCCGAGGCTTCGATGGCCTGCAGGAAGCGCTCGCGGCCGCGACCTTGAAAGACGAACGGCTCGTCGAAGTCGCGCTGCCGCGCCAGCCGGGCCTGATATCGGGAGAGGCGGGTCAAGACGGCGACCTCGGAGACGGTCATGTCGCCGAAACCGCGCACGCCGGCGTTCAGCTGCCGCCGCAATGCGGAAAATTCCTCGCGCAGGCGCGCATAGGGTGTCCCCAGGGCGATGGCGGCCAGCCCGTCGGTCAGGGGCAGGCCCTCCAATCCGGGAAAATAGCCCCGGGGGATAAAGATGCCGCCGCCATTTTCGCTGATGAAAGGATGGTCATTATGAAGCCGCCGGCGCCAGAAAAGAATCTCGGCCCGCGTCTTGCTGGAACAGAAGACCAGCGGCACCTGGAGCCGGGCCAGGCGCCGCAGCGCCGGCCGGGCCGGCGCCCAGGAATATGTCCCCGGCTCCAGCAGGGTGCCGTCCAGGTCAGTGAAGATGACAAGCATGGGACGTTCGCCGGCGCGCAACCGGCCGCGGGCCGGCCGCAGGCTCAGCGGTTGTCATCGTCGACCGCGGCCACCAGCATGTCGGAAATGCCGGGGATCGCCGCCAGCACCCGGTTCCAATTGGGGATGAGCGGGGTGCCCAAGGGGTTCTGCAGGAATGCCGCGGAAGCCATGGCGATGCCGCGGGCGAAGGCTTCCACGGCCTTGGCCTCCTCGTGGCGGTCGAAGGACAGCCCGTTGATGGTGGCGTCGGCTTCGTACTTGACCATGGTATCCTCGGCGTTGCGCAGGTAAGTCACGGCCAGCGACTTGAAGAAGGCCTCGGAGAAGATGCCGCCTTCCGATGCCAGCGTGCGGAAGATGGATTTGCAGATGTCAACGGTCATCTTGAGCAGGCCGCGCTCGGGGTTGTGCGCCGACAGGCTCTGGTGCTTGTGCTCGTAGTTGTCCGACAGGTCGACCTGGCAGATGCGCCGCGCCGAGTAGTTGCGGTACACCTCGGACAGGGAGCCGACCTCCAGCCCCCAGTCCCAGGGAATGCGGTTGACCCGGGCCATGTCGGCGACCATGCAGAACTCGCCCGAAAGCGGATAGCGGAAGCTGTCCAGGAAGTCGATAAAACCGTGCCGGCCCAAAAGGGACTCGAGGGAGCGCAGCAGCGGCGTGACCAGCAGCCGGGTCACCCGGCCGTGCATGCGGTCGGTGACGCGGCTGTAGTAGCCCTTGCAGAAGACAAAGTCCAGGGCGGGGCTGACCACCGGGTAGCACAGCCGGGCCAGCATCTCACGGCTGTAGGTGACGATGTCGCAGTCGTGCAGGGCGATGACCTGGCTGCGGTTGCGGGCGATGATGTAACCGTAGGCCAGCCAGGCGGAGCGCCCCTTGCCGCGGTGTCCCACCGACAGGTCGTTGTCGGCCAGGGTATCATAGATCTTGGCGATGCGCCGGCCGTCGTTGTGGATGACCTTTACCTCGCAGGCGAGCGGCTCCATGAGGCGGCGGACGCGGGCGAAGTCCTTTTCCGAGCCCTTGTCCAGGACCAGGACGACCTCATGGAGATACTTCACCTTGGCCAGCTCGGCGATGATGCCCGGCATGGCCGGCCCTTCAAACTCTGAATACAGGGCCGGCAGGACCAGCGCCGTCGAGCGCAGCCGCGAGTACTCCAGCAGCTCGCTTTCCAATCGCTCCAGCGCCGGCTTGCCCAGCCGGTGCAGCGTGGTGATGATGCCGTTCTGAAAAAAATCGGACATAGCTCCTCCCTCACAAGGTCAGGGTGCTGATGGTGCTATTGTACGGGTTCGCGCCGGCGATTGCAATGAAAAATATCCGCGGCTGGGGCAATGGCCTTCAGGCCGGACGGTTCTGCTCGTCGAGGTCGGTCTGGATCTTGCGCTCCAGGATCTTGTCCAAGCTGAAGTCCTGGATGCCCAGGTAGTAAAACGCCGACTCGATGAAGGCCGTTTCCGGCACCAGGCCGATCATTTCCACCTTGCGCACGCTCACCCCGAAGCGCCGCGCCTCGGAGCGCAGCATCTCCAGCACGCGGTACATGGGCATGGCCCGGTAGTTGGCGATGGTCACCGTGATCTGGGCGACCTTGTTCTCGCTGTCCAGGCCGGCGTAGGCGTTGACGTGGGCCAGGCCGCCATGGGCATGCTGAATGAGCCGGCTGATGGACTCGGCGACCGCCTCGTCGGCGGTATCCAGGAGCGCCTCGAAGCTGATCATGGGGTAGCGGGCGCCGATGATGGTCGCCCCC
The DNA here is from genome assembly GCA_964562095.1 of uncultured Clostridia bacterium. Lineage (GTDB taxonomy): Bacteria > Acidobacteriota > Aminicenantia > UBA2199 > UBA2199 > UBA2199. Next base: position 7,344 of record CAZLSH010000057.1, read on the forward strand.
GAGGCCGGATGGAAGGTTGCGGGGCCGAAATCGGGCTTCCAGCGCGGGTCCTTCAGCTTGCTCTCCAACCCCTCGTATTCCCCTTCGCGGATGTTCTCGATGTAGCGCCGCATGGGGCTGCGCGCCGATTCGCCATACAGGAAGACCGGGAGCTTGAACTCGGCGGCCACATTCTGGGCGAAGGCCTCCGACATGGCCGCCGTTTCCTCGATGGTCGCCTCCTTCAGCGGCACGAAGGGAAAAACGTCCACGGCGCCGAGGCGCGGGTATTCGCCCAGGTGCTGGCGCATGTCGACATGGGCCAGGGTGTCGCGGTAGAGCAGCATTCCCGCCTCGAACAAGGCATCCTGGGGGCCGGTGAACGAGAAGACGGTGCGGTTGCGCACGCTGTCGCGCGAGACATCGAGCAGGGTGAGTGCGGTCACGGTCTTCATTTTTTCCACCAGCGAGTCGATGAATTTCTGGTCCTTGCCCTCGCAGATGTTGGGCACGCAGGAAATGATCTTGTTCATGGCTTCTCCTTCAGATTAAAAGATTCCCAGCAGGATGCCGGCGGCGATGGCCGAGCCGATGACGCCGGCCACATTGGGGCCCATGGCATGCATCAGCAGGTGGTTGTCGGGGTCGAACTCGCGGCCGACGATCTCCGAGACTCGCGCCGAGTCCGGCACGGCCGACACGCCGGCCGAGCCGATCAGCGGATTGACCTTGTTGCCCTCTTTCAGAAACAGGTTCATGGCCTTGGCGAACAGGACGCCGCCGGCGGTGGCCACGGCGAACGAGGCGCAGCCGAGGACGAAGATCAGGATGGAGCGGGTGTTGAGGAAGACCTGGGCGGTGGTGGAGGCGCCGACGACCAGGCCCAGCAGCATGGTGCTGATGTCGATCAGCGCCGAGGACGCGGTCTTGGCCAGGCGCCCGGTCACCCCCGACTCCTTCAGCAGGTTGCCGAAAAAGAGCATGCCCAGCAGGGGGATGGCGCCGGGGGCGATGAAGGTGGTGGCGATGAAGGCGACGATGGGGAAGATGATCTTCTCGGACTGCGGCACCTTGCGGCTGGGCTTCATGCGGATGCGCCGCTCCCTGTCCGTGGTCAGCAGCTTCATGATCGGCGGCTGGATGATCGGCACCAGCCCCATGTAGGAGTAGGCGGCGATGGCGATGGGGCCGATCAGCGCCGGCGCCAGTTTGGAGGTGAGGAAGATGGCCGTGGGTCCGTCGGCGCCGCCGATGATGCCGATGGAGGCCGCCTGGGCCGGGGTGAATTTGAGCAGCAGCGCGCCAAGGAAGGTGGCGAAGATGCCGATCTGGGCGGCGGCGCCCAGCAGGATGGTCTTGGGGTTGGAGAGCAGGGTGGAGAAATCGGTCATGGCGCCGATGCCCAGGAAGATCAGCGGCGGGAACATCCCCGAGGTGACGAACTGGTAAATGATACCCAGGACCGAGTTGCTGGTCGTGTTGAAGACATATTCCCGGGTCAGCGGGTCGATCATGTAGACCGACAGGCTGTTGAAGAGCTGCACCGGCAGGGGGATGTTGCCGACGATGATGCCGAAGCCGATGGGCACCAGCAGCAGCGGTTCGTACTCCTTGCGGATGGCGATATAGATGAAGAGCAGCCCGATGAGGATCATGATCAGGTTCTTGTAGGAAAAATTCAGCACGCCGCTGGAACCGGCGATCTGCTCGACATAGCCCTGGAACTTGGCGGTGAACGCATGCTCCGGTCCCATTCCCGCCGCCAGCGACGTGACCATGGCCACACTGCGCCCCGCTTCCGTGGCGACGATCCGGAAAAATCCTACCAATTCGCCATTCGCGTCATCCAGCCGCCCCTTCTGGTTCACACGCACCTGAGCGCCCTGTCCCCGGTCCAGGTAGACGTACGTTCCCGCCGGCTCGACCCGGAACGGCATGCCGGCCAGCTCCGGCTGCAGCATGCGCACCCCGGACAGTTCCAGCATCTGCCGCCCCGGTGCCAGAACGGCCTTGGCCAGGGAGGAGGCGAGCTCGGTTTCCATCACCTCGCAGCGGCCGATCTCCTCGCCCAGGCTGTTGAGCAGCATGCCCCGCGAGCCGACCGCGATGCCGCTCTCCCCGCCTTTCATCAGCTTGATGACCGGAAGATCGAAGAGGGTGACGGCGGCCCGATCGGCGCCCAGGGCGGCCAGCGGCGCCGCCAGCATGACCAGCCACACGAACCATTTTTTCATTTTGACCTCGAAAGCGCGCATCCCGCCCTACAGGGTGGTCATGAACGGCCGGGAAATTTCGATGAGTTTGTCGCCCTCGCTGATGTTGGCCCCCTTCTGCACGAAGACCTTTTTTACCTTGCCGTCGAACGGCGCCTGGATCTGGTTCTCCATCTTCATGGCTTCCATGACCAGGAGCGACTGGCCAGCCTTGACGGCGTCGCCCTCCCTGACCATGACCTCCAGGATCAAGCCCGGCAGGGGCGCCGGTATGGTGCTCGATCCTTCCTGGCCGGCCGCGGCCTGCGGCGGCGGCGCCATGACCGGGGGCGCATCGGCCCCCCCCTTGGCCGGGACGGCGGACGGGGCCATGGCGGCAACCTGGGGGGCCGCTCCCCGCGCCAAACCCGTGAAGACGCTCTGGCCGCTGCCCAGGTGCTTCAGAACCACCTTGTATTCCTGGTCATCGATCTGCACCAGGGCGTATTCCGCGTTGAGTTCCTTGATGCCGGCGCGGTATTCCCTGTCGCCGACGGCCATGACGTATTCGCGCATTATCGTACTCCTTTGATGGGCTGTGCGGAGCGCATGCCGGCGTCGCCCCGCCATTCGTGGGCATCGGGATCGTTCCGGAACGTGAAGCGATCGGAGCGGTTGACGCCATGCAGGCGCATCTCGACATCCAGCAGGGCGCCGATCACGGCCAGGACGGCGGGAGCGGGGGGCGGGAAGACGGCCGGCGGCACCGCCTCGCGGAGCGGAGCCGCAGCGGCGGCGGGCGGCGAAGCCTCCGCGGCCGGCGCCAGCTTGCGCCGCTGGATCCATGCCGGAACCAGCGAGATGGCCGAGATCAGAAAGCTGGTAAGCAGCAAACCCGAAAAAACAACGCCCATGCCGACCAGCGAAATGATGAGAGCATCACGGATGGCCACCTGTTCCCTCCCTTATAGCGGGATGTTCCCGTGCTTCTTGACCGGGTTGCCGTCCCGCTTGGCATCGAGCATCTCCAGGGCCTTGGCCAGGCGCAGGCGAGTTCCGGCCGGCTCGATGACGTCGTCGATGTACCCCTTGCGGGCGGCGCTGTAGGGATTGGCGAACAGGTCGCGGTACATCTCCTTCAGCTCGTCCTTTTTCGCCCCCAGCTCCTCGGCCTTGGCTTTTTTCAGCTCCTCGCTGTAGATGATCTCCACGGCGCCGTCGGGCCCCATGACGGCGATCTCGGCGCTGGGCCAGGCCAGGTTGACGTCGCCGCGGATGTGCTTGGAGCTCATGACGCAGTAGGCGCCGCCGTAGGCCTTGCGCACGATGACCGTTATCTTGGGCACCGTGGCCTCGGCGAAGGCGTAGAGCAGCTTGGCGCCGTTGCGGATGATGCCGTTGTGTTCCTGGGACGTGCCGGGCATGAAGCCGGGCACGTCCTCGAAGACGACCAGCGGGATGTTGAATGCGTCGCAGAAGCGCACGAAGCGCGCCGCCTTGATCGAGGCGGCGTTGTCCAGCACCCCGGCCATGACCTTGGGCTGGTTGGCCACGACGCCGATCGACCGGCCGTTCAGGCGGGCGAAGCCGGTGAGAATGTTGCCGGCGAACAGGGGCTGGATCTCGAAGAAATCGTGGCCGTCGACCACCTGGGTGATGACTTCCTTCATGTCATAGGGCTTGTTGGGGTTGTCGGGGATGATGTCGTTCAGCTTGCTGTCCAGGCGGTCGAGAGGATCGCCGCACTCCAGCCGCGGCGGGCTGGCGGCATTGTTCTGCGGCAGGTAGGAGAACAGCCTGCGCAGCCCCTCGAAGCAGGCATCCTCGCTGGGGTAGACGAGGTGGGCCACTCCGCTCTTGCTGGCGTGCACGCCGCTGCCGCCGAGCTGCTCGGTGGTCACGTCCTCCTGGGTGACCTGCTTGACCACCTTGGGCCCGGTGAGAAACATGTAGGAGGTCTTTTCCACCATCATGACGAAGTCGGTGATCGCCGGCGAGTAGACGGCGCCGCCGGCGCAGGGGCCGAGGATCAGGGAGATCTGCGGCACCACGCCGGAATAGAGGACGTTGCGCAAAAAGATGTCGGCATAGCCGGCCAGCGAGTCGACCCCTTCCTGGATGCGGGCGCCGCCCGAATCGTTGATGCCGATGAGCGGGGCGCCGACCTTGGCCGCCATCTCCATGACCTTGACGATCTTCTCGGCGTAGGCCTTGGAAAGCGAGCCGCCGAATATGGTGAAGTCCTGGGAGAAGATGAAGACCAGCCGGCCCTGGATGGTGCCGTAGCCGGTGATGACCCCGTCGGTCAGGGGCTGGTTCTTCTGCATGTCGAAGTCGTTGCAGCGGTGGGTGACGAACATGTCGAATTCCTCGAAGCTGCCGGCGTCGAGGATCTTCTCGATGCGTTCGCGCGCGGTGTATTTGCCTTTCTCATGCTGGCTGGCGATGCGTTTCTCGCCGCCGGCCAGGCGGGCCTTCTCCTTGCGCGTCACCAGGTCGAGCAGTTTTTTATCGAGCGCCATCGTGCCTCCATGTCAAGCGATTTTGGCGAACCGTCAAGAGGCTGCAGCGAGCAGCCGTTCCTGGCCTAACGCCGCGAGCGAGCCGCGGCCTGCAGGTCCGGCCCGGGGTTCACCGCGATTAGTTTACAGTTTAACACTTTTCCCGGCGGATTTCAAATCCCGGCACCGGCGAATGCTTCGGCCTTTTTGAATCGCGAATCAAGGCGGCGAAGACCTGATTCCGCGGATTCCCCTGCGGATCCAAATTCCAGGGATGGGATCCGCTCTAGTTATCGCTCAGGGGAACGCACTTGCGGATATCCAGAATGATCGCGTCTTCCCAGTTCTTGCCGGCCAGAAGCAGGCGCAGGCTCTCCAGGGACTTGACCGGCACGCCGTCGACGGCCAGGATGAGGTCGCCTTTCTTCAATCCCGCCGCCGCGGCGGGACTCGCTTCACGCACGCGCTCCACCTCACAGGCCCCGTCCGCGTTCATCCTGCCGCTGAAGCCGGCCTCGGCGAAATAAGGTTTGCTCTCGGCGGATACGGCGAAGACCACGTCGGCCAGGCCGCGCGAGAAGACCGCCGCCGGCTTGAGCTGTCCGGCCAGGGCGCTGACCATGGGATTCTCCTCGGCGCCGCTCTCTTTTTTCCCCGCCATGACCTGCACCGGCACCAGGGTCAGGATCCTGGCGCGCCCCTGCGCTCGGCGGTAGCGCCAGGGAATGCCCAGGCCGTATGCCACATGGGCGCTGCCGGCGATGAGCACCCCCTTGTGGCCGCGCAGACCGGGGCGGGCCAGGGCCCGGCGCATCGATTCGGCCATGACCGTATCCCAGCATTTCTGGGCGGCGTAGATGCCGCGGAACCACATGGGCACCTGCACGGCGAAATCGCCCAGGGTGGCGCGGATGAAGAATTCGTGCCGGGGATCGCCGCGTTCGACGCCCGGGAACAGCCCTTTTTCTTCGGCGGAGAGGCCGGCGCTTCCGGCCTTGGCCACGCGGCGGATCAGCTCGCGGGGAACGTTCAGCCCCACGGCCTTCAGCCCCAGGCGCTTCACCGTTTCCAGCACCTGGCGCGTGTAGCCGAAGTTCAGCGTGCCACGCCGGTACCAGCCGGTCCGCTGCAGAAGCTCGGATTCATTGATCTTCCCCTCAAGGTAATCCGCTAGGGCCGCATCGTCGTCGCGGGTGAAGAACTCGAACCCCACCAGCAGGCGCGGATGCTCCCGGGCCAGAGCTTCAATGAATTGCTGTTGCCAGGCATGGCAGGCAAAGCTGTCGTGGATTTCGCCGATGATGTACAGATCCTTGTCAAGGTGGCTGCGGGCCAGTTCCGGCAGGGCGGTTTCACGGCCGGACGCCGTATCCATGACCCCGCCCGCCTCCAGGGAGGCCAGCTTCAGGCGCTGCGGCGAACTGCCGATGGGCAGCCGGTCCAGCGCCGATTCCTCGGCCGGCCAGGCCGGCACAGACAGGAAAATCCAAAGGATTGATAGGATCAGCCATTGTTTTTTCATATACCCTCCCGGGAAAACAGGCTAGCGCGCTTTTCTAATTGGGCGACCAGCCGGTCGCCCCTACCTTGCCCTTTGCCTTATTCTTCAACGTCGAACTTCGAACGTCGAACTTCGAACGTCGGTTTTTCTTTTTAATCCGCCAGGGCGCCGTCCATCTCCGCCCTGACCTTGGCCACGGTCTCCAGCACGCAGGCGCACAGGCTGCGCGCCTGGGCGCGGGTCTCGCTGCGGAAGGAATCGGCGGGCAGCTCCTGGGTGTTGATCAGGACGTTGTACAACGCCCCCTCGGCGCACAGGGCGGCGGCCAGCCCGGCGACGCCGGCGTCGGAGAGTGAATTGCGGTTGCCCTTCTTGGCCACGGCCAGAGCGAGCTCGGCCGCGGTGCGCGAACGCTCCAGAACGGTGAACGGCACCCGGATCGCCCCTCGGGTCGCCTCGTCAATGGCTTCCTGACGGGCCTGCTTGTCCTCGTCGCTCTTCTTGGGCAGGGCGAAGGCGGCCATGAGGCGGTTGAACGCCTCGGTGTCCTTGTCGATGGCCTCGATGAAGAAATCCTTCAATGGCTGGGCCTTCTCGGCCACGATCTCCATTTCGCCGCGCACTTCCTCGTAGCCTTTCTTGCCGAAGGTCAGGTTGCCGACCATGGCGCTCAGGCCCGCCGACAGCGCGCCGCTGAGGGCGGAGATGCTGCCGCCTCCTGGCGCCGGCGAATCGGAGGCCAGCTCGGCGCAGAACGCCACCAGGTCCATGGCGGCCAGGGGGCCGGGCTGGCGGAAACGGTACTCGATGATCTTGTGCTCGGGCTTGAACGGCGCCAGCTCGGCCAGGCCCAGGCTCTGCACGGCGACGCGCACCAGCTCCTTCTCATCGACGCCGCGGCTGTTGCCCTGCTTGCGCAGGTAGTGCCGCCCCGCCTGCAGCACCGCCTCCAGCGGGATCAGGCCGACCAGCTCGCTGCCGGTCACGCGCACGCCGAACTCGGCGGCCAGGCGCTCGGCCTCCTCGAACACCCGATGGAGCGGCGTGGTGTTGTAGTTGAGCAGGTTGACCGAGATCTGGGCCATCTGGTACTCGGGGATGTACCAGCCCACGGCGCGCACGGCCTGGAGCGTGCCGGGTACGGTTTCCTTGGCTCCGGTCTCGGGGTTCTTGACCGTGTAGCCCTTCTCGCGCATGCGGTTGGCGATGGCCTTGGCCAGCTTGACGTTGCGCGTATTGAGATTGACGTTGTAGGCGATCAGGAACTCGCGGGCGCCGATGACCGTGGCCCCGGCCTGGCGGTTGAACACGGCCTTGCCGAAATCGGGTTTGAACTCCTTTTTTTTCAGCTTCTCGGGCAACCCTTCGTACTCGCCCTCGCGAAGATAGGCCAGGCTCCGGCGCTCCGGGCTGCTCGCCGCCTCCTCGTAAAGGTAAGCCGGGATGGCCAGTTCCTCGCCAACGCGCAGGGCGAGCCTCCTGGCGATCTCGACGCAATCGGCCATGGTCACGCCCGAAACCGGGACGAACGGGCAGACGTCGGTGGCCCCCATGCGCGGGTGGGCCCCCTTGTGCCGGGACATGTCGATCACCTGCGCCGCCTTGCGGATGGCCTGGAACGCGGCCTCCTCGACCGCCGGCGGCGCACCGGCGAAGGTGACCACGGTGCGGTTGGTGTCGCGCCCCGGGTCGACATCGAGCAACTCCACGCCGGCCACTTTCTTGATCTCGTCGGTGATGAGCGCGATGACGCCGGCATCGCGGCCTTCCGAAAAATTGGGAACGCATTCAACGATCGGTTTCATTTTTTTCTCCTTGTTTTTCTGTGCCGGGAGCGCCAGGCCATGATCTCCTTGTGGTTGCCGGAGAGCAGCACCTCGGGGACGTCGAGACCGCGGTAGGAGCGCG
>CAZLSH010000058.1:0-547 GCA_964562095.1 uncultured Clostridia bacterium
CGTTAGATGTTAGACGTTAGATGTTAGACGTTAGATGTTAGACGTTAGATGTTAGCAAGAAGAAGAAACTGAATGAGCTGTGTCATCGAATTGATCGTGAAAATTGCGCTTTCTTGCTGAAGTCTGGCATCTGATATCTGTCTTCTGTCGTCTGTCTTCTGGCACCTAACGTCTGTCGTCTAACGTCTGACGTCTGTCGTCTGTCTGTCGTCTAACGTCTGACGTCTTTCTGTCGTCTGACGTCTGTCTTCTATTTCTCTGTATACGTCCAGCACCCGTCCCAATTCGCCGGCGGGTGGTCGAGGAGCCAGCGGCAGCGCCTGGAGAAGACCTGCGCCGGCGCATCGCCGGCCAGGGCCAGGAAGACGTCCATGGCCGGAGCAAAATCGCCGGCGAAGTAGAGGCCCAGGCCCTTTTCGAATTCCTGCGGGCGCTCGGCGCCGGCGGCAAGCGCCGCGGGCCTGGCGGCGACGACCTCGAAGATTTCCTCCGGGACCTGCTTGCCCTTGACGCGTTCGGCCAGGCCGCTGCGCTTGAGCAGACGCGC
>CAZLSH010000058.1:557-14676 GCA_964562095.1 uncultured Clostridia bacterium
CTGCTTGCCCTTGACGCGCACGCGGTCGAGGCGGCGCAGCACCATCTCCCCGGCCGCCATTTGCGCCGCGAGCGAGCCGCAGATGACCTGGGTTCCGTACTGCTTGTTGATCCCTTCCAGGCGCGAGGCCAGGTTGACGGCGTCGCCGATGACCGTGTACTCAAATCGCCGGCGCGAGCCGATGTTGCCCACGATGACATCGCCGCTGTTGACGCCCACGCGCATGCCCAGGCGCGGCAGGCCGGCGGCGGCGAATTCGTCGTTCAACCCGCGCAGCTTCTCCTGGCAGCGCAGGGCGGCGCGCATCGCCAGCGCCGCCTGGCGCTCGGCGGGCAGCGGCGCCCCCCAGAAAGCCATGATGGCATCCCCCTCGAACTTGTTGACGAAGCCGCTTTCCTCCATGATCACCGCGGTCATGCGCTCGAGGTAGGCGTTGAGGATGCTTACCACCTCCTCGGGGGGCAGCTTTTCCGACAGCGAAGTGAAGCCGGCCAGGTCGGAGAAGAAAACGGTCACCCGCTTCTTCTCGCCGCCCAGGTGCAGGCCGCCGGGGTTCTTTTTGATCTCGGCCAGCAGCGAGTCGGACATGTAGCCCTTGAAGGCGCTCTCGATGAACTTCTTCTCGCGGCGCACGCGCTGGTAACGGATATAGGCATCGTAGCCCGAGCAGCCGACCAGGCCCACCAGCAGGGGGATGAAGTCCAGGTCGAGGCCGGCACGGAACAGGATGAAATTCCCGGCCAGGGAGAGGACGATGGCCGCCAGCGCCGCCAGCAACTGCCAGGTCAGGGCCTTGATCCCTGGCAGGAACAGGTTCAGCAGGGCGATCGCCAGCAGCACCAGCAGCCATTGCAGCCGGGAATCGGCCACGCGAATGAAGTCGCGCCGCAGCAGGTTGGCCAGCGCCGTGGCGTGGAGCTCGAAGCCGCTGCCTTCGGCGTTGACCGGCGTGGCGCGGTTGTCCAGCAGGCCTGCGGCCGTGGCCCCGATGACGACGATCCGGTCCTTAAGTCCGGCGGGCGCCACGACCGGTTCCTGGCCCGCGTCGCGGCGGACCTGCGACTGGATCAGCTCGGAAATGGCATAGGCCCGGAAGCTGTCCCTGCGGTAGAAGCGCAGGTTCAATCCCCCGTCGGCGGCAAAGGGGACATCCCCCAGCTGCAGCCGCGGCTCGGCGTAGAGGGCCATGGCCAGCGCCAGTGAAGGGTATACCCTTCCGCCGTGTTCGACGAAGTGGCGGATGCGGCGGTAGACATGGTCGCGGTCGGGATCGGCCTGGGCATTGCCGGCGCCGCGCGCCGCCCCGCGCAGGGCGGGCAGCGGCATCAGCACCGGCCCCGGTCGCAGCGGCAGGCGCTTCAGCCGAGGCGCGGAGGGCAGGGCGAAGACATCCAGGCCCTCACTGGCGCCCTGGCCTTTGCGGAAGACCAGCGGCAGGAAAACACGCCCTGAGCTCTTGATCGAGGCGGCCAGCCGCTCGTCCTCGCCGTCATACAGGCCGGGCTCGCTGAGGACCAGGTCGATGGCGACCGCCCTGGCGCCGGCGGCGGCGAGATAGTCGACGGCCCGCGCGTACAGGCTGCGCGGCCAGGGCCAGGAGATGTTGAATTCGCGGCTGTAGAAATCGATGCTGCCCTGGTCGATCTTGGCCAGAACGATATCGTCCGGGGCGACGGGAGCCGACAGGAGGATCTTCTGGTCGTAGATCCTCGACTCGTACAGATGGGAAAACAGGCCGCCCAGAAAGAATGTGGCGGCAAAGATCAGAGCCGTCGACAGCCCGTAGCGCTTCAATCTCAGCGGTGCGCCAGCGCCTGCCGGAAGCGGGCGCCACGGGCTTCGCGGCCGTTCTTGCCCGCGGCGGAACCGGCGCGGCCATCGACGTAGGCCATGCGCTTGGCGGCCGACGGGTGGGCCGAGAAAGCCTTGACCTTTTTCTTCTCGATCGCCTCGATCTTTTTCAGCATGGCGCGCAGCGCCCCGGGGTCGTAGCCGGTGACGGCCAGCAGTTCCAATGCCCCGAGGTCGGCATTCTTTTCCTGGCTGCGCGAATACCCCTTCTGCAGCAGCGTGCCGCTGATGTCCATGACCGAATCCTGGAAAACGCCGAGGGCGCCGCCGCGGGATCCGACCGCCTCGCCGGCGGTGAAGGTTCCCAGCGCCTTGAGCCGCTGCGAGCGGATGGCCTTGAGCGGATCCCTGGCGACGATGTGCTGGATCTCGTGGGCCAGCACCGCCGCCAGCTCATCCTCGTCGCCGGCCATCTCGACGATGCCGCGGGTAAGGAAGATGATGCCGCCCGGAGCCGAGAAGGCGTTGGCCTCTTCGCTGTCGAGCAGGGCAAAGCGGTAGCCGCCATAGGTTTCGGGCCGCTGGCTGCGGAGCGCCAGCGCCCCACCCACCAGGTTGACGTAACGCGTCAGCGCACCGTTCTTCCACAGCTTGTACTGGCTGAGGATGTTCGCCGCCACGGCGCGGCCGATATGGTATTCCTCTTCTTCATTGATCTTGTGCGCCGCTCCGGAAACAAGATCCATCCCCTTCTTCGCCTTTTGGACCTTGCTCAGGCTGACCGGGGGCTTCCAGGCCACCAGGAGCGCGCACAACAGGGCGATCGGCAGCAGTTTCTTCATTTCAGCCTCCCGTCGCGCAGGAAACGGGCCAGGGCCTGGACCTCGACGCCCTGCTCCATGACCCAGCCCAGGTCGGCGTAATTATAGCCCTTGCGGCCGCGCAGTTTCTTTTCGTTGCCCTCGTCGAACCCCTTGGCGGCCAGCGCCAGCTCATCCTGGCTGGCACCTTTCGGGCCCGGGGCGATGGCGCTCAACGTCACCTGGCTCTCCAGGACGGCGCTGCGGTGGATGAAGCCTTTCACTCCGCCGGCGCTGCGCACCTGGTGCCAGCTCCCCTGCGTTTCCAGCAGCTCCAGCCGGTTCCCTTTCTGCAGGGAGCAAAGGCTGGCGGAGAGAAAGTCGGGTTGGGCCAGCAGGTTCGTGCGCAGCACCTGGACCACCAGCGCCTTGCCGGCCGGCAGCAGCGCCGCCGCGGCCAATACAACCAGGAACCAAGCTGTCTTTTTCATGGTATACCTCTGGCACCGCTTGGACGGCGATGACCATCAAATTATATTGCAAACCAGATTCAAATTCAACAACCGGGCGCGGTCTCCCTGATGAGCGCTCCCCTGTCGAGAATATCATCGAGCACACGCAAAAAACTGCGGAAAAGCGAAAATATCGCGCCCCAGTGCCTGATTCAACGCAAAAAACCTAGCAAACAGGCGAAAATGATGCTAGCCGCGGTCATTTTCCTGGTGCCCAGCCTGCGCTCCTTGCCGGCCGGTTTCCACTTATTTGACCCGGGAAAAGCTGGTCAATGTACAGGGGATCGTGCAACGCATCGATCTTGAGGAAACCGATGGCAAGCGTTCCCGCTTCCGGATGTCAACATCGATCCCGCGGCCGCGATCGCCTCTGTTGACGTGCCCTTGCCGGAGAAAATCCGCCAGTTCGAGCGCGAGCTCATCCGCCAGGCCCTGGAAAGGAACCGGCGCATCGTGACCCAGACCGCCAGGGAGCTCGGCATTTCGGAATCCACCCTGCGTTACAAGATGGAGAGCCTGGGGATCAAGCCGGCCGGATCCGCCTAGCGCTCGGTTTGGATCGCGGCCCGGATGATGGATGGTTATTGAGCCCATCATTGCCGTAAGCGATGGGATTTCATCGCACGCGGTGGTATAATCATCATGCGAAATTTCGAGGAAAACCGATGAAGATTAAGTTTTTGCTTGGTTTCTTCCTGCTGGCCGCCCTGCTTTCCTGCTCGCGCGGCAGGGGCGGGAATCAAAACCTCAACGTGCTGCTGATCACCGTCGACACCCTGCGCTACGATCGCGTCGGCTATCTGGACCCCCGCCACGCCAGGACCCCCAACATGGACGGTCTGGCCGCCCGTTCGCTGGTCTTCACCCGGGCCTTCGCCCACAACCCGGTCACCCTGCCCTCGCACGCCAACATCCTGACCGGCGCCACTCCCCTGCATCACGGCGTCAGCGACAACTCCGGCTTCCGCCTGGACGGAAAGTTCACGACCCTGGCCACGCTGCTGAAGGGGCGCGGCTACGACACCGCCGCCTTCATCGGCGCCTTTCCCCTCGACTCGCGCTTCGGCCTCGACCAGGGCTTCGACCTCTACGACGACGACCTCGGAGGACGCGCTGAAAACGAGTTCCTGTTCGTCGAGCGCCCTGCCGACAAGGTCGTCGCCCCGGCCATGGCCTGGCTCGGGGCCCGGGCCGGGAAATGGTTCGCCTGGGTCCACCTGTTCGACCCGCACCACCCCTACCGGCCGCCATCGCCATTCAGTGAAGAGTACGCCTCGGACCCATATTCGGGAGAGGTCGCCTACCTGGACGCCCAGCTGGGCGTGCTGTTCGACTTTCTCCGGGCGCGTGGCCGGATGGACAGGACCCTGATCATCCTGACCTCCGATCACGGCGAGGCGCTGGGCGAAAAGGGCGAGGACACCCACTCGTATTTCGCCTACAACAACACCATTCACGTCCCCCTGTTCGTCCACCTGCCCGGCCGCAAGCCGGGGACCTTTGCCGGCAACGTCTGCCACGCCGACATCTTCCCCACCGTCTGCGACGCCCTGGGCATTCCCCATCCCGCCGGCCTGCAGGGCGAATCGCTGCTGGCCGTCATGGCGGCCGGGAAGCGCAAGCGCCCGGAGATCTATTTCGAGTCGCTCACCCCGCACCTGAACCGCGACTGGGCGCCGCTGCGCGGCATGATCTCCGGCGACACCAAGTTCATCGACCTGCCCGTCAAGGAATTGTATGACCTGGCCGGCGACATGAACGAGGAGCGCAACCTGGCAGGAGTCCGCCAGCTGGGGCGGCTGCAGTCCGAGCTGGAGCGGCTGATGGAGCGGCTGCGGAACCCCCAGGCTTCCGGCCGGCGAACCCGCCTCGATCCCGACGCGCAGCGGCGGCTGGAATCGCTGGGCTATATTTCCGCGAGCCGTTCCGGTCCGCGCAAAAAACGCTACACGGAACAGGACGACCTGAAGACCCTGCTGCCGCTGCAGACGCGGATGCTGGTCGCGGTGCGCGAATACCAGCGGGGCGATTTCCCCGCCGCCGCCGCGATCATGCGCGAGGTCATCAGCGCCAGCCCCGGTTTCGTCCAGGCCTACGATCACCTGGGCTACATGTGTCACCAGCAGCAGCGGAACCGGGAGGCGATCGCGGTTCTGGAGCAGGGGCTGGAGAACAACCCGGGGAACCTCCAGCTGTTGACCCGCCTGGGCACCATCCTGGCCCTGGACGGCGACTGGCGCCGGGCCATCCCCATCCTGGAGCGCTGCGTCGCGCTGGAAGACTTCGACCCCGACAAGTTCCATTACCTGGGGATCGCCTATTTCCAGGGAGGGAAGATCGACAAGGCGTTGGCCAGCTACGCCCGGGCCCTGGAGCTCGACCCGAAAAACGCCATCCTGCTGAGCCACGCCGGCGGCGCCCGCCTGGCCCGCTTCGCCCGCGACGGCAGCGAGGCCGACCTGAGGCTGGCCGAGGAGCGCTTCCTCGGGGCGCTGAAGATCGACCCGGCGCTGCTGTCGGCGGGCAACGGCCTGGGGATCGTCTACCGCCGCGGCAACCGCCTGGACGATGCGCTCGCGGCCTGGCGCCGGACGCTCGCCGTCCAGTCCGATTTCGCCCCGGCCCTGCTCAACCTGGGCATCACCCTGCTCGAGACGGGACGAGCCGGCGAGGCGCTGGAGCACCTGCAGAAGTACCGCGACGCAAGCTACTCCAGACTTCCGGCCGGTGAACGTCAGCGCATCGACGGCCTGATCGCCGAAGCCAAGGGCAAGGCGGACTGAGTGTCAGTGTCAGCCTTACAGGCTTAGTGGTAGTGATAGTGGTTGTGGTAGTAAAAAACCAAAGCTCTATATTTCTTTCGCTTCAACGTTTCAACATTTCAACGATTCTAATCTTTACTTTTTGTCAGAAACCAGGACCAGCTTGACGATCTCCGAGCGCGAAAGAAAGCGCATGGGCGGGCCCCAGGTGCTGGTCCCCGACGATGTGTGGATGAACGAATCGCCCAGCCGGTACAGCCCGGCCGGGTACCTGTAGGCCAGGAGGACCAGGAGATCCATGGGCGGGATCTGACCGGCATGGGTGTGGCCGGAGAGCTGCAGGCCGACCCCGCGACGCGCGGCCTCGGCAAAGAGCCTGGGCTGGTGGTAGAGAAGCACCGTGGGCATTCCCGGATCCAGCCCCGCCAGCGCCGCATCGAGGTCGGGCCCGGGCAGCTTCATGCGCGCCGCGGCATCATCGTCCAGGCCGGCTACGGCGAGCCTGCCGGCGATGACCCACGACTCGTTGCGCAGCACCCGCCAGTTGCTGCAGCGGGTCAACTCGGCGAACTTGGCGATGCCGGCGTAGAACTCGTGGTTGCCGGTAACGGCCACCACGCCGTGGCGCGCCTTCAGCCCTCCCAGCACCGCGCAGTATTTCCCGTCGCGGCCGATCTCGCCGTCGAGCGTGTCGCCGGTGACGCAGACCAGGTCGGGATTCAGGGCGTTGGTCTTCTCGACAATGAGGCGCAGGCGCTTTATGGAGGTGAGGTTGCCGACATGCAGGTCGGACAACTGGACGATGGTGAATCCGTTCAGCTCCGGCGGCAGGCCGCGCAGCGGAATACGCTTTTCGCGGACCAGCGGGCCGAGGGCGGCGTTGATCAGCGAAAAGGCGCTGACCAAAAATACCAGCGCCAGTGCGGCCAGGACCAGCGCCCGCCGCTGTTGAGGCAGCAGCAGGGACAGCAGCATCTCGAGCAGGAAAACGCTCAGGGCGATGGCCAGCATGCCCATCCAGATGGAACCGGCGCAGAGCAGGGCGCGGAATGACGCCAGGCGGCTGAGGAACTCGCCGGCGATGAACAGCATGGCGCCGGCGGCCAGGATCCATTTCAAGGCCAGTCGGGGGCCCGGGGCCAGGGAAAGTCCGGAGGCGACGCGCCAGTACACGAACAGATGCATGGCGGCATAGACGCTCAGTACGATGGCCAGGAACACGATGAACTGCAGCTTGGGCATGTCACTCCTTGGCCGGCACCGGAAAGCGGCGGTCCCGGCGGCGTTCAGGCATCGGGGAACAGTTCCCGCAGGACCTGGAGCGATTCCGGGAAAAGCCCTGACACGGGGACGTATTCCCAGCTCGCTTCGCTCAGGCGCCAGCGGTCGCTCTTGCGCAGCCGGCAGGAAACCCGGTAGTTCTCGCCGTCAAAGCCGACCGCCTTGCGCAGGGCGGAGGCTACGCCGCTGTAAAGCGCGACGTCGATCTCGGCCGAGGCCGTCCCGCCCTCCCCCATCGCGATGCGCGTGGAGAGCAACTTGGTCTTGATGCCCCGGTAACTCCGGAAATAATCCTCGGCCATCTCCCGCGTCGCCTCGCGATTGCGATGCTCATGATCGCGGTAATCCTCGGCCAGGTGAGCGACCAGCCCCTGCGCGTCCCTGGCTTCCACGCGCGCGGCCAGATCGTCCAGGGTCGAGGCCACGGCATCCCTGGCGCTCCGGGCACGGCAGGCGCATGGCCAGCAGCAAGCGGCCAGGATCAGGAAAAGAACGACGGGCGACGGACGCTGAACGGCGTCAGCCATTGCGGCGGCCGATGTGGATCAGGTCGGCCAGCAAGCTGAAGCCGGTCTCGCGGCGGCCGGCGCCGGGGCCGACGATGGTAACGTCGCCGAGGGTGTCGCAGGAAACGGTCAGGGCGTTGTGGGCGCCCATCACTCCGGCCAGCGGATGGTTGATGTCGACCTGCTGGGGGGCGACCGACGCCTTGACCGATTCGCCTTCACGCCAGACCCTGCCGATCAGCTTGTAGCGCTTGCCCTGAGCCTTGGCGGTGGCGATGTCCCCCGGGGTGATCTGGGTGATGCCCTGGCAGGGATAGGAGAATGGCTGCTGCCGGGCCCCGAAGACCGCGTTGGCCAGGATGGTGACCTTGGCCAGGGCGTCCCAGCCCAGGACATCGGCGTCGGGAACCGCCTCGGCAAAACCGAGCTCCTGGGCTTTCTTCAGGGCGGCATCGTAGGCGAGGCCCTCCTCCATGCGCGTGAGGATGTAGTTGGTCGTGCCGTTGAGGATGCCCTTGATCTCATGGACGGCGCTGCCGGCCAATCCCTCGCGGACCAGGCTCAGCACCGGCGTGCCGCTCATCACCGTCCCTTCGAAAAGGAACTTCACCCGCTGCTGGCGGGCCAGCTCGCTGAGCTCGTGAAAATGCAGCGCCAGCGGCCCCTTGTTGCTGGTGACCACGTGCATTCCCCGTTCCAGCGCTGCCCGCACGTGGCTCGTGGCCGGCTCGGCGGTCTGGATGTCGGTGAACGTGGCCTCGCACATGGCGTCGGCCTTGGCTTCCCGGATCAGGCTGAGCGCGTCCTGGCCGTAGCGGTCCGCCGTCAGGCCCGCCAGGCTCCCATGGGCCTTGACCTCGGCCAGCGCCTTTTCCAGGTCCAGCCCTTTCCGGTTGTACAGCGACCCCTTCTGCATGTCGGCGATGCCGGTCACCTGGAAATCGATGCCGTAATCGCGGGAGAGCGCTTCGCCCTTTTCCAACAGCAATTCCGCCAGGCCCTGGCCAACGTTTCCGAAGCCGATCAGCAGCAATTTCATGGTGCGTCTCCTTATTTTTATTTTGCGGTCCAACCCAATAAAACGTCCATAATCAAAGCCGTTCCAGCTCCAGCTCGGCCAGCTTTTCCGCCGTGGGGACCCCCTGCTCGTCCCAGCCCCGCGTCCGGTAATACAGCTGCAGCCACTCGCGAAATTTTTCCTCGCTCATGAGCTGGCCCTTGAACAGTCCGGCCAGGTGCTTCTCCTTGAAGAACCTCTGCGGCAGGGTGTCGTCGCCTGCCGTGCGCCCGTTGCGCAGGTTGTACATGCGGGTCAGGTTGGAGATCTGCTCGCCGATCCGGAACAGTTGTTTCTCGTCCAGGCGGATGCCGGTCAGCTTTTCATGCAGGGGCGCCAGCCGGGCGAAATCAAAGGGCAGGAAATCGCAGACGATCAGCGAGTTCCGCGTGTTGACTTCGTCCTGCCCTTTGGCGATGAAAGCCGGCGCGCCTTCATAGTCCACCAGCCCCTTCATCTCGGCGGTGGCCGGCCAGAAGCGGGTATGGCTGGCGAAATCCGAGGTGGCCAGGGACAGGCCCATGGTCGCGCAGCCCTTGACGTTCACCCCGGACAACTCCATCCCCGCCGTTTGGATGGCGAAATACTCGCTGCCCTGGCCCAGTTTCTCGGCCGCGCGCCTGCTGCCTTCGGCCAGCCAATCGCCGATCCCCTGGCGCCTGGCGATCCGCTCCAGCAGCTTGAGCAGCGCCTGGCTGTTGCCGAAATTCAGCTCGAGACCGCCGCAATCCTCCGTGGTCAGCAGGCCCTTCTCGTAAGCCTCCATGGCGAATGAGCAGACCACGCCGGCCGAGATCGTGTCCAGCCCGAGGTCATCGCAGAGGTAGTTGGCTGCAGCCACGTCGCGGGCGCTGGCGATGCCGCAGCCCGAACCGAGAAAAGCCGTGGTCTCATATTCGGGCCCTTCGACTTCCTGCCCGTCCCAGCGGGCCAGCTTGGAGCACTTGATGACGCAGTTGAAGCACCCCACGCTCTTCCAATCCAGTTCCCGCTTCATGGTCTCCGAGGTGATCTTTTCGTAGTCGGCGAAGGCGACGTCCTGGAAGTTGCGCGTGGGCAGGAAATGGCCCTCTTCCTGGCCCATGCGGATCCACATCATGGTGCCCAGGTCAAAACGGCGCTGGCGATTGGGATGGGCCATGACATCCTGGGTCAGGGCACGGTTCAGCTCCTGGAAACCCTTGCGGTCGTGGAAGGTGATCTGCTCGTCGCCCTCGACCACCACAGCCTTCAGGTTCTTGGCGCCCATGACCGCGCCGGCGCCGCCGCGGCCGAACTGGCGGTAGTAGTCGGTGCCGATGCAGGCGAAGCGGACTCGGTTCTCCCCGGCCGGGCCGATCAGCGCCACCCTGGCCCGGGGATGGAGGGCGCGCAGTTTTTTCTCGGCGGCCATGATCCCCATGCCCCAGAGCGCGGAAGCATCCTCAAAGCGGACGCCGCCGGGGGTGATGTGCAGGTAGATCGGGCGGCGGCTCGTGCCGCTGATGACAAAATAATCCAGGCCGGCGCGCTTGACCGCCGGGCCGAAGCTGCCGCCGGCATGGGAGTCCAGGAACGTTCCGGTCAGCGGCGACTTGGTGACCAGCGCCGAGCGGGCCGAGGTCTGCACCGGAGTCCCGGTCATCGGCCCCGTCAGGAAGATCAGCGGGTTCTCGGCGGCGTAGGGGTCCTGCGTGACGAGTCCCTGGTCGAGCAGCCATTTGAGCCCCAGCCCCTTGCCGCCGATATAACGCTCGAGATCTTGGGGATCAGGGACGCCGGCGCGCCAAGTTTGCGAATCCAGGTCGATCAGCAGATATTTGTTCATATAGCCTGCGGGCATGAAACCTCCTCGAATTCCCGAATCCGGATGCCGAGCTGCCGGCCGCGGCGGACAGGTTCGCTCCGGTCCGGAGTGAACATGTCCAGCTGGCGGCGGCTTTCAGCCGGTTCGTCTTGCTGGGGAAGCGGATTGCCGCCCTGACGGACGGATAAGTCAAGAATGGCTGAAATGAAAAGCCCTTCATCGGGGTAATATAGAATAACCTTCCCGGAATGTCAATTGCCCGCTGCCGGGCAAGCGCTTCTCCTTCGGCGCTCGTTCATCCCCCGTTGCCGGAATTCATGTTCGCAGCGGGCTCTTTTCAGTGCAGAGGCAACGGCACGCATTGACATTGGCTCAGGAAAAAGTATCATAAGAACATGGAGAACAGCTCGGAGACTCAAGACCCAAGCGCTTGAAAGTGGCACGGCACCCATGATCTGCCCACGCTGCGGAACCGACAATGACGATAGCGGCCGCCTCTGCACCGGCTGCCGCTCGCCGCTCCCCCCCTCCCGTCTTTCCGTCGCCGGGCCGATTCTCGGCGGCCGCTTTCAGGTCATCCAGTCGCTGGGCAAGGGCGGCATGGGCGAGATCCTGCTGGCCGAAGACGTCAAGCTGGGACGTAAGGTGGCCATCAAAAGCATCAGCCCCACGGCGCTGAGCGAATGCGACTCGAAAGCGCGTTTCCTGCGCGAAGCGCGGGCGGCCTCGCGGCTGGAGCACGCCAACATCTGCACCATCTACGAGATCGCCGAGGAGAATGGCCGGGAATTCATCGTCATGCAGCACATCGACGGGGTCACGCTGGACCAGCTATTGAAGATGAAGCCTTTGGCCATCGGGCAGATCATCCAGATCGCGGCCCAGTTGGCCGACGGCCTGGCCGCCGCCCAGGCGCAGAACATCGTCCATCGCGACATCAAGCCCGGCAACATCATGATCGACCGCAGCGGCCAGGTGAAGATCCTCGATTTCGGCCTGGCCAAGATCTGCGGCGAGACGGAGGCCGACAGCGCGGCCGATCGCCGCGACAACGAGCTCACCGAAAAGGGCATCGTCCTGGGCACCGTCTCCTTCATGTCCCCGGAGCAGGCCAAGGGGCTGAAGCTGGACAGCCGCAGCGACGTGTTTTCCTTCGGCGTGGTGCTGTACGAAATGATCGAGAACCGCAACCCGTTCTCCGATGACGAGAACATCGTCACCTTGTACAACATCCTGCACCGCGAAGTGCAGTTCAGCCGCCCGGCGCCCGAAGCCCTGCGCGCGATCGTGCGCCGCTGCCTGCAGAAAGATCGCAACCGGCGCTACAGCGACTTCAACGAGATCCGCCAGGCCCTGGCCGCCCTGAAAGCCGACCGCCAGGCAGCCATGGTTCCGGACGCCCAGGACGAAACCGAGGTGATCGACGCCCGCGAGCAGCTGCAGCTCCTGCGCGCATCCGACGGCTCCCCGGCCGCCAGCGACAACGAGCACCTCAGCGAGATGGTGCGCCGGCTGAAAAAGCTGAAGGCGTCCACCGAGGCGCTGCGCACGGGCCGCGGCCGCCGCGCCCGGGTCGTCCTGGCCGCCGTGCTGCTGGCGGCCGCCGCCCTGGCCGCCTGGCTCTTTTTCCTTAAGCCGGCCGCGCCGGCGGTTTTGGAGCACGTGCTGCTCTTCCCCTTCGCGAACCGCACCCCCGACGCGCGCGTCGGCGCAGAGATCGATTTTCTGATCCAGGAAGCGCTGAACCAATCCCCGGGGTTCAAGGTGCTGACGGAGGAGACCGTGCGCGAACTGGAAGGCGTGCAGCGGATCGACGCCGGGCAGCTGCCGGCACTGGCGAAAAAATACGGCATCCGCTACCTGCTGCGCGGGGAGCTGAGCAGCGTGGCCGACAAGTTCAACATCGAGGCCCGCCTCTCCCGCGTCGGCGACAGCGAAACCCACGCCCCGTTTTTCATCCCGGGCAAGGAGCGCGACTCGCTGCTGACCGACCAGATCGACAACCTGGCCCGGCGCGTTCAGGAATCCATCGCCGGCACGGAAGGCGCATCGTCCGGAACGGCTCCGCTCGCGGCCATGTTCGGCAGCAGCTGGCGGGCCTTTGATCTTTTTTACCAGGGCAAGGCCCTGTGGGACAGGAAAGATTTCGGCTCGGCGCGCCGCCTGCTGCTGCAAGCCGACAGCCAGGCGTCGGGGCTGCCCGCCGCCCGCTACCACCTGGCCCTGCTGGCCGATTACACCGGCGACGCCGGCGAAGCGCTGGAGCACATCCAGGCGCTGGCGCCCGCGCGGCACCGCTTCAGCCTGCCCATGAGCCTGAACGTGCGGGCGCTGAAAGCCAAGTTCGCCTTCGACTTCCGCGAGCAGGTCCGCTGCCTGCGGGAACTGAAGGCCATGTTCCCCTTCAGCAAGGAAAAGATCTTTGAACTCGGAGAAGCCTACTTCCGTCGCGGCGACGCCGTCCGCGCCATCCCGGAGTACGATGCCGCCCTGGCCCTGGACAAGAACTATGCCGCGGCCCTCAACCACCTGGGCTACTGCTACTCATACCTCGGGCGCCACCGCCAGGCGATCGAGTGCTTCGAGCGCTACCGCGACATCGACCGCACCGCCAACTCATTTGACTCGCTCGGCGACGGCTACTTCTATCTCGGCGATTACACCCAGGCGGAGAACAACAAGATCTACGCGGTCAGCCTGGACAACACCATGGAATGGCCCTACCTGACCATCGCCGACATCGCCGTCCTGCGGGCCGATTTCCTGGAGGCTGAAAAAAGCCTGGCCAGCTACCAGACGCTCGCCGCCTATCCCAAGGCCCAGGCCGATGCTCTGGCCAAGAAGGCGTTCATGCGCCATCTGGACGGCGATCATGCCGCCGCCCTGGCCCTGCTCGCCGAGGCCTGGAGCCGCCATGATTCCACCTCCATCAACGACCACAGCGCCGAGAGCCATTGGCTGGCGGGGCTCTGCCGCATCGCCCTGAACGACCTGCCCGCGGCGCGCAGGGAACTGGCCTGGCTGCAGGGGCTGCGCGACGCCTATCACCTGTCGGCCGACAATTTCGACGCCGCCCTGAAATTCTGCCTGCACCTAGAAGCCCGCATCGCCGAGGTGGAAAATCGCCCGCAAAAGGCCGGCCGGCTTTTCCGCGAGCTGCTGGCCATGAAGACCCAGCTTTCGTTCTGGATCACCTATTACTGCTACCCGTTCTTCCTGAACGAATACGCCGAATTTCTCCTGCGCCGTAACGACGCTTCCGCCGCCCGCGAAGCCGTCGCCCAGTGCCTGGAATTCACCCCGGATTACCCCCCGGCGCTCTGGACCCAGGCGGAACTCCAGAAATCGCAGGGCAACGGCAGCCGCGAGATCCTGCGGCGCATCGCCGCCATTTACGGCGGCGGCAGCGGTCAGGGGCGCAACCGCCTGCGCGACAAGCTGGTCCAGGAATTGAACGATCCAAACTGACGCATAACACGTAACGCGGGATGGAGAAAGAAATGACAATCGGCGTAAGGCGTAAGGTTTAAGGCGTAAGGTGGAAGAATAAGGAATAGTAGGAATTAAATTCCAAAAAACAAATTCCAAATTCCAAATAAATTCCAAGCTCCAAATTCCAATTTC
>CAZLSH010000059.1:0-564 GCA_964562095.1 uncultured Clostridia bacterium
GCGAGCTGCCCGAAGTGCCCTGGATCGACGTCTACGGCGAGGCACTGCCGCTGAATGGCCAGGCCGGCGGCGACCACATCATCTACGTCGACTTCAAGAAGCGCTACAAAATGGACAAACTCATCCGCGAGGCGCCGGAGGAGCTGAAGGCCAAGCTGCGGGCCACCGCCGCCCGGGCCGGCATCGCCGTCATCGACGTCGAGGGCCACGACTTCGGGGCGGCGTTCATCGCCTCGGTGTTCCACCAGGCCTTCCTGCTCGGCGTCTCCTACGAGCTGAAGTTCTTCGGCGAGATCACCACCACCCTGTTCGAGAACATCAACACCCGCTTCTTCAACTCGTCGGGCATCGACAAGACCCTGACCATGGTCTACGGCGAGATCACCGAGCGCGGCACCTTCCGCTTCCTGTCGGCGGCCCACCCGCCGCCGCTGGTGTTCTCCAACCAGTTCGACCGCCTGGTGGCCATCAGCGAGGCGCAGCTCGTCTCCTTTCCCCAGATCGGCACCATGCCCTCGCGCGGCCACAGCGAGAAGACGGTGCCGCTACTGGGCGTCAAGGAGA
>CAZLSH010000059.1:574-14022 GCA_964562095.1 uncultured Clostridia bacterium
CTACAGCGACGGCCTTTCCGACCACCGCGACCCGGGCGGGAGCAAGTACTTCCCCGGCCGGCTGGAGGCGGTGCTCAGGACCGTCAAGCACCTGCCGGCGCGGGCCATCTTCGCCGCGGTCAAGGCCGACCTGCTCGCCTTCAGCCCCGCGCCCGAGGACGACGTCACCGTGGTGATCATCAAAAAAACGTGAACCGCGGCGGCCCCGGGCCGCCTCCAGGAGGAAACATGGCAGTGGACACGACATTCGGCAGCGACAACCATTCGGGGGTGCACCCGGCGATACTGGAGGCCATCGCGGCGGCCAATTGCGGCCCGGCACCGGCCTACGGCCTGGACGGCCACAGCGAAGCGGCCCTGGAGAAGTTCCGCCGGCACTTCGGCGGGAACGTCGACGTCTACATGGTCTTCAACGGCACCGGGGCCAACGTCATCAGCATCTCGACCCTGGCCCGCTCATTCCAGGCGGTGATCTGCTCCGAGCACGCCCACATCAACTCCGACGAGTGCGGCGCCCCCGAAAGCGCCACCGGCTGCAAGCTGCTCACCGTGCATGCCACCGGCGGCAAGCTGACGCCGGAGCTGATCTCCCGCCATCTGCAGGGGCGCCTCGACCAGCATCGCGTGCAGCCGGCATTGGTCTCAATCACCCAGACCAGCGAACTCGGCACCGTCTACACGGCCGAGGAGGTGAAAACCATCGCCGATTTCTGCCACGGGCATGACCTCTACCTGCACATGGACGGCGCCAGGCTGTGCAACGCCGCCGCCGCGCTGGGCCTGGGCCTGGGCGCGATCAGCGGCGACCTGGGCGTCGACATCCTCTCCTTCGGCGGCACCAAGAACGGGCTGCTGCTGGGCGAGGCCGTAATCAGCTTCCGACCCGAGCTGTGCCGCGACACGATCTTCATCCGCAAGCAGAAGATGCAGCTGGCCAGCAAGATGCGCTACCTCGCCGCCCAGTTCTCGGCGTTTTTCACCGACGACCTGTGGCTGGAGAACGCCCGCCGCGCCAACCGCATGGCCAAGCGCCTTGAAGAAAAAGTGAAGGATATTCCCGGCGTCAAGATCGTGCAGCCGGTCCAGGCCAACGCCGTCTTCGCCTCCCTGCCACGCAAGGCAATCGAGAAATTACTGGAAAAGTATTTCTTCTACACCTGGGACGAGGAGAAGTGCCAGGTGCGCTGGATGTGCTCGTGGAACACCACGGAGCAGCAGGTCGACGACTTCGCCGCCGCGATCGCCGCCAGCTGCCGCTGAGGCGAACGGGGATCCGCCGGGATCTTTCACCCGCTCCGTTCACGGCCTGACAAAGAGCAGGGCATAGGAAAAGAAGACCACCACGTCAGGGAGAAAATGGATGATCCACGGCGCCAGCATGCCCTTGGTCTCGAGCATGCTGCGGGCCATGATCCAGGAGAGGAAGCCGGTCATGGCGAAGCCCACCCAGCCGTTGGGAGAACCGTACAGCCAGTGGCTCAGGCCGAAGAACACCAGGATCAATCCCAGGGTATGGCCCCGGCCGATGACATCGTGCAGGGTGGACAGCAGGCTGCAGCGAAAGTAGGCCTCCTCGGTGAAGGCGTTGACCGCCGCCAGCAGGACGCATGCCGGCAGCAGCGGCAACGCCTTCAGGAAGGTTGATCCCGAGGGGGCGATGCCCAGGATGGTCGGGACGGCGACGGCCAGCGCCGCGACGCCGCCGAAGATCCAGGCGAATTTTCTCCAGGACTCCCCCGCCCTGATCGCCAGCCAGCGGATCGGCGCGATGGGCGCGTCCAGCCGTCCCCTGGCCAGGAAGAACGCCCGGCGGTCGCGCTTCATCAGCCGGAGGACGGCGATCACCGCCAGGGCGACGAGGATGTCGAGGACCATCAGCGCGGCGAAGCCCTTGAAAAAGGGAACACCCCGATAATTGAAACGAACCTGGAACCAGGCCGTGGCGCGCAGCATGCCGGTCAGCCCCAGGGCCAGGAACAGGGTGAGGAGCGCCAGGGCATATTGCCAGAGCGGGCGGATGGCTTCGCTCATCCGCGTCAGAGCAAAAAAGACCCCCAGGAAAGCGGCCTTGGCCCAGAACATCCAGGGCGGCACGGCGGCTCCCAGCCAGGTCATCATGATGTCGGGCAGGTCGGAAACGATCAGCATGGCCGCCCAGGCCGTGATCCTCAGAACATGTTGACCCGCAAGCGATTTATTCATTGGTTCCTCCTTTGTTCAGGCTGCATGACCTTCCCGATCCGGATGAAACCGGGACCTTGGAGCCCGGCGCAGGGACGGTCGGCGCCGGCTCCAACTTAACACGGTCATCACGGCTGTAAAGGGGTCTTGGGACGGGCGGCAAGGGGTCGTGACGACAGGCAAGGAAGGGGAAACGCCGAGCTACATTTCGCGGATCAACCGGCGGAATTCGGCGACGTAGCGCCGCGCCACCGGGATGACGGCGGGGGCATCCTTCAACGCCAGCTTCAAGCCCTGGGCGTTGCCCGTGACATTGGCGATCTGGGCGGTATGGACGATGAAGGCGCGATGGCAGCGGAACAGGGGCGGATGGCAGGAGCGCAGCCGGCGCTCGACGCGGGTCAGGCTGCTGCGCAGCAGCGGCGGGGGCGTCTTTGCTCCCCGCACATGCACGCGCACATAGTTCTCCTCCGCCTGGATGTAGAGGAGGTCGGCGAGGGCGACGTCCAGGGAGTCTTTTTCGTTCTCGGCCGTGATCCGCAGGCGTTCCCCGCCCGCGGCCCCCTGTGGCGGCCCGCCGGACTTTTCCAGGCGCCGGTTGGCCTCGGCAGAGACGCGGGCGTTGCGACGCAGCAGGCGGGCGGAGTTGGCCAGGTTGATGACGGTGATCGGGAAAATGGCGACGATAAAAGTGTCGAGCACGATCGTCCGCGGCCTGACCCAGCCGGCCGGGATGGCATAATGGGCGCAGACCGCCCCCGAGAGCCAGCAGGCCCCCAGGCCGATAGTCCAGGTGACCCAGCCCATCCAGAGAATCTGCCGGCCAAGCGTCCAGTCCTGTTCACGGAACAGGCGCGGCAGCAGGCGCGGCACGAGCATGCCGTTGGCCGCGATGGCCAGAAAAGTGACCAGGCCGTAGCCGACGTACAGCGCCCGGCGCGGCGCCAGGGGAAGCAGGGAGAAGCCGAACGGTTCAACGGCAAAGAAGAACAGCGAGACGAACAGGCCGCTGCCCAGGGCGTACAGCAGCAGGGATGGCAGCGACGGCTCGAAAGGATAGGGGCTGCCCAGCAGCCCGCGGATTCTGCGCATCATCGCGTCCCCCGGGGCGGCGTCTCCCGCCCCCGAGGCGGGGAAGGCCGGTTACTTGGCCGGGACGCCCATGTCGGCCAGGATGGCCTCCAGGTCCTCCTCGTGCTCGATCTCGTCCTCGAGAATGTCCAGGATGATGTGGTAGGTGACGGGGTCCTTGCCGGCCACGTAATCGAGGATCTTCTTGTAGGTCACGATGGCGCACTGCTCGCCCTTGATGTTCTGCTGGACCAGTTTTTTCGTATCCGGGTCGGACGGCGCGTCATAGCCGCAGCCCGATTCCTTCAGCAGCTCCTGCGGCGTCAGCAGCGGCGTGCCGCCCAGGGTCACGATGCGCCCGGTCAGCATGCCGGCATGCTTGAGTTCCTCGGTCGCGTGCTCTTCCAGCTCCCCGGCGACGATGCCGCGCATGCGGCCGCTGGCGACCTTGGCGCCCACCCAGTATTGGTAGTAGGCCAACCACTCGTCGGCGTAGGCCTTGTTCAGCATCTTCAGCAGTTCAGCGACATTCACCCCGGCGATCTCTCTGGCTTTGGTTCCCATGACATATTCTCCTTTTCGTTATTTGTCGCTCTTATTTTGAAGCAAAAAGCAACGGTTGTCAATTCCGGAACGGGAGGCTGCCGCCTCAGGGCATGCGGTAAACGACGGCGTTGATGTTCATGCCGGCGCCCACCGAGGTCAGGACGATGGGGTCCCCGCTAACGAGGGCGTGATCCGGCAGCCGGCCCTTGAGCAGCAGGTCGAGAAGGGTGGGCACGGTGGCCACCGAGCTGTTGCCCAGCCAGGAGATGATCATGGGCATCACCTCGGGCTTGTACTCGCCGCCGCAGATCTTGAAGAGGCGCTTGAGGATGGCCTCATCCATCTTTCCGTTGGCCTGGTGGATCAGGACCTTCCTGATGTCGGCGATCCCCAGCCCGGCCTTCTCGACGCTCTCCTTGGCCACCAGCGGCACCGTCTTCAAGGCGTATTCGTAGAGCTTGTGCCCGTCCATCTTCAGGAAGAGCTCGTCGCCCGCGTGCGCCGGGTCGTAGGATCTGCCCATCCACAGCATGTAGGCGTGCTCGATGGCGTCGGTGCGCGCCGCGTGCGCCAGGATGCCGATGGGGCTTTCGCTGGCCACGGCCTCGAGGATGGTCGCGCCGGCGCCGTCCGCATAGATCAAGCTGTCGCGGTCGGAGGGATCGCTCACCCTGGAGATGGTTTCGGCGCCGATGACCATGGCCCGCTTGCAGTCGCCTGACTTCAGGTAATAGTTGGCCTGGATTACGCCCTGCAGCCAGCCCGGGCAACCGAAGGCCAGGTCGTAGCAGACGGTCCCGGGATTGGCGATCTTCAGCTTGTGCTTGACCCGCGAAGCCAGGGAGGGGGTGAAATCGGAGCGGACGTTGCCGGCGCGGACGTCGCCGAAGTTGTGGCCGACGATGATATAGTCCAGCGATTCCCTGTCGATCCCCGACGACTCCAGGGCGTCGGCGGCGGCCAGGGCGGCGATGTCCGAGGCGACCAGGTCGTCGGTCACGTGCCGCCGCTCGCGGATGCCGGTGATCTCGCTGAGCTTGTCGATGGTCTCCTGATTGCTCTTCTTGAGCTTCTCGCCGCTGGCATCAAAGAAGGTCTTGTCCAAAAAATCGCTGTTCAATACCCGCCGGTCGGGGACGCACGACCCGGTGCCGACGATGACCGAATACAATTTCTTTTCCATTTTCACCATTCGGGATTTGATTTGCGGAAGGCTTCTCTTGCCAAGGGGGTATTCTGACCGATTTTTCCCCGCATGTCAACCGCCGGCGGTCAATGCCCGGGATTTCCCGCGTTCTCAGGCCCGCAGGAGCGTAAAATTCTTCGCCCCGCCATGCGACCGATTGATCTTGATTATTTGCTCTCCTTCTCGATCCACTGGGAGCGGTCGGGCTCGGCGGGCATAACCGGCTTTTGGGGCGCCTGGCGCTGCAGCTGCTCCAGCAGAACCTCCACCGCCTTCTCGACGCAGGGGTCCTGGCCGGCGGCGATGAGCTCGGGCCGGTCGATGACCTCGATGTCCGGCGCCACCCCCTCGCCCTCCACGGCCCAGCGCCCCTCGTCGTCGACGAAGCCGAAGGTGGGGACGCTGAGCGAGCCGCCGTCGGCGAAATCGGGATTGCCCGAAAGGCCGATCAGCCCCCCCCAGGTGCGCGTGCCGATCAGCACCCCCAGTTTCTTCTTCTTGAAGTAATAGGGGAAGGCGTCGCCGCCCGAGGAGGAGTAGCCGTTGATCAGCATGGCCTTGGGCCCGTCATGGGCCACGCCCGGGTCGGGGTTCATCTCCAGCCCGCGCCGCGCCCAGTAGTTGAGGGTCTTGCGCGCCAGTAGCTCGGCCATGACCACGGGGATGAAGCCGCCGCCGTTGTAGCGCTCGTCGATGATCAGCGCCTCCTTGTGCCGGTAGGCGTACATGCCCTTGAACAGCTCGGTATTGCCGGCCTGGGCGGTGTCGGGAACGTGGATGTAGCCGATGCGGCCGCCCGAAAGCCGGTCGACCAGCTCGCGGCGCGAGCGCACCCAGTCGAGGTACAGCAGGCCGAGCTCGCTCTGGACCGGCCGGATCCAGTACTCGCGGGCGCCGGCCGGCTCGGGGCGGGCATTGACCCTGATGGAGATCTTGCGGCCCGCGGTGTTCTCCAGGAAGAGGTAAGGGTTGTCCTTGACCGTCACCTCGGAGCCGTTCAGGGCGATGAGGTAGTCGCCGGCCCGGACGTCCACGCCCTGCTCGCTCAGCGGCGAACGGGTGGACTCGTTCCAGTTCTCGCCGGCGAAGATCCTGGCGATGCGGTAGCGCCCCGCCTTCTCGTCGGCCTGCAGTTCGGCTCCGAGCAGGCCGGTGTCGATGCGCGGCACGCGGGGGAAATCGCCCCAGTTGACGTAGGTGTGGCCGGCGTTGACCTCGCCGACCATTTCGCCGAAGACGAAGTCGAGGTCGGCGCGGTGGGACAGGAAAGGCAGCAGGCGGGCGTACTTTTCCCGCAAACCGGGCCAGTCGACGCCATGCAGGTCCTTCTGATAGAACCAGTCGCGGAAGATGCGCCAGCCGTCGTGGAAGATCTGCGCCCATTCGCGCCGGGGCTCGATCTTCATCTCCAGCCGCGAGAGGTCCAGGGCGCCGGCGCCGGCTTTCTGGTCGGGGTCCAGGCCGACGATGCCGAACTGGTTCCGGGCCTGGTAGAGGATCTTCGAACCGCCGGCGGCCAGGACGGCCGAATCGACGCCGTCGATCACCAGGCTGTCCTTCCTGTCTTCCAGCTTGAACCGGCGGATCTCTTTTTCCTTGAAATAAAGGATGCCGCCGTCGATGGCGCGCAGCGCGGCATAATTCCCGCTCTTCAGCGGGAAGACCGTGATGCGGCGGTTGCTGCCCTCGACATCGATGCGCACCTGGACCGGCGGCTCCTTGGCCGTGGCGGCTTTTATCTCCGGCTTGTCCGCCTTGGCCGCCGGGTTTGCGCCGGCGCCCTGGGCCATGGCCGGCTCCAGGTCGTTCTTGTCACTGAACAGCGGCGGCGTGTCGCGGGTCAGAGCCAGGGCGTAAATGCGCGTCGCCTTTTCGTAAAGATAGTTGAACTCGAAGGCGGAGAAGGCCAGGTTGAAATCGCGGTTGGAAAGAAAATAGATATACTTGCCGTCATGGGAGAACACCGGCGAAAAATCATTGTAGCTGGCATCGGTCAGTTGGAAGGAGCGCTTCAGGGCCAGGCTATAGACCCATACCGCGTCCTGGCCGCTGTCGCCGTCCTTGCTGTAGACCAGCCAGCGCGAATCGGGCGACCAGTCGTAGTCGGTCAGGTCGTGGCCGCGGGCCCTGTCCACCAGGGTGACGGCGCCGCTGGCCACGTCCAGGAACTGCAGCTTCTGCTCGCGGTCGGAAAAAAGCAGCATGCGGCCGTCGGGCGACCATTTGGGCGGGAAGCGCCAGGCGCGGCTGTCCCGGGTCAGCTGCCGCGGCGCCCCGGCGCCATTGCCGTCCATGAGGTAAATTTCATATTCGCCGCTGGCGTCGGAATAGTAGGCGATCGACCGGCCGTCGGGCGACCAGGCGGGGAAGATCTCGCGTACTCCCTGGCTGCGGGTCAGGTTGTAGGTCAGGCCTTCTTTCTCGGGGACGGTGAAGAGGTCGCCGCGGGCGTCGAACAGGGCGCGCTTGCCGCTGGGCGACAGGTCGTAGCTCGAGACGAACTCGTTCACCTTGCGGAACTGCGGCAGGATGTCGGCATTGTCGAAGTTCAGGTTGACGGTCAGCTTCGCTTGGCGCCCGGTCGCCAGATCCAGTCTGTACAGGAAGCCGCCGCACTCGTAGACCAGCAGGCCGTTGCGTCCCGATGGCCATAGCACGTCGAATTCCTTGTGCCGCGTGACCTGTTCCACCTTCTCGCTGCCCAGGTCGAAGGAATAGAGGTTCAGGGTCAGGTCACGGTCGGAAACGAAATAGATCTTTTCCCCCCACCAGCTGGGGTGCTGGTCGGTGCCGGGGAAGTCGGTGAGGCGCCGTGACGCGTTCTTCTTCAGGTCGTAGATCCAGATGTCCTGGGCGCGGCCGCCCTGGTAGCGTTTCCAGGTGCGGAACTCCCTTTCGATCGGCGTATAGACGATCTGGGCGGCGTCGGGGGAAAAAGAGGCCCCGCCGCCCTCGGGGATGGCCAGCGGCGTCTCCAGCCCGCCGTCCAGCGCCACTAGGAAATACCTGCCCATGCGCTCGCCCCAGGGAGTGCGGTTGCAGCGCACCAGGACCTTCCGGCTGTCGGGGGTCCAGTCCATGACCACGTAATCGTAGCCGCCGCGGGGCGGCATGATGCCCACGTCGTTGTACCAGGTCAGCTGCCGCGGCGTGCCGCCTTCGGCGGGGATGACCCAGACCTGGCGCGAGCCCGAGTACTCGGCCGAGAAGGCGATCCAGCGGCCGTCGGGGGAGATTCTGGGGAACAATTCCAGGCCCGGGTGCGAGGTCAGGCGCCGGGCGTCGCCGCCAGAAGCCGGCACCGACCAGATGTCGCCGGCGTAGACGAACGCCACCAGGTCGTTGCTGATATTGGGGAATCTCAGCAGCCGTGCGTCGGAGAGCGCCCAGGCCGCGTCCAGCAGGAAAAACAAAGCCAGCGCCAACACAGCGAGTTTTCTCATCGTGCCTCCTGCAGCGAAAGAAAGGGCATTATAGATCGAATCGGCGCCGCGGGCAACCGCCCGTTCCGGCGCCGCGCGCGCCGCGGCGGCATGCCGCCGCCCTTGATTTAATTCCCGGGCTTGGGTAAACTGTTTTTTATACAAGGAGAAACTGCCATGTTCAACAAGAAAACATACCAGCAGAGAAGAGCCCAATTGGCCAAGCAGGTGAAGTCGGGGCTGCTGCTGTTCCTGAGCAACGGCGAGAGCCCGATGAACTACCCGGCCAACACCTACCATTACCGCCAGGACAGCACGTTCCTGTATTTTTTCGGCCTGAATTTTCCCAACCTGGCCGCCGTCATCGATATCGAGGAGGGCCGGCAGACGGTGTTCGGCAATGACGTGGAAATGGAAGATATCATCTGGATGGGACCGCAGCCGTCGCTGAAGAGCCGCTGCGCCAAGGCGGGGATCGCCGAACCGCGGCCTTTGGCCGAGCTGGCGGGCGTGCTGCAGCAGGCTGTGCGCCAGGGGCGCAAGGTCCACTTCCTGCCCCCCTACCGCGGCGAGAACGCCCTGTGGCTGGAAAAGCTGCTGGGCATCCGCGCCGCAACGGTCAAGGATTACGCCTCGATCGAATTCGTCAGGGCGGTGGTCGCCCAGCGCGCGCTGAAGAGCCCGGAGGAGATCCGCGAGATCGAGGCCGCCCTGACCGTCAGCGCCGCCATGTACCGCGAAGCCATGGCCATGGCCCAGCCGGGCATCTATGAACGGGAGATCGCCGGCTGGATCGAGGGCATCGCCCTGGCCGGAGGCGGCCAGCTGGCCTTCCCCGCCATCGTCACCGTGCACGGCGAGACCCTGCACAACCACTGCCACGCCAATCGCCTGCAGGAAGGGGACCTGCTGCTCATCGACTCCGGCGCCGAGACGGCGGGCGGCTATGCCAGCGACATCACCCGCACCATCCCCGTGGGCGGCCGCTTCGATCCGCTGCAGCGGGCCGTTTATGAAACGGTCCTGGACATGCAGCTGACCGCCATCGCCATGATCCGGCCCGGCATCAGCTACCGCAGCATCCACCTCAAGGCCGCCGCCGTCCTGGTCGAGCACATGAAGGACATGGGCCTGATGAAAGGCGGCAGCGATGACGCCGTCGCCGCCGGCGCCCACGCGCTGTTCTTCCCCCACGGACTGGGGCACATGATGGGCCTGGACGTCCACGACATGGAGGACCTGGGCGAAACCTGGGTGGGATACGACGACAAATTCAAACGCAGCCAGCAGTTCGGCCTGGCTTACCTGCGCCTGGCCAGGAAGCTCGAGCCCGGCCATGTGCTGACCGTCGAGCCCGGCATCTACTTCATCCCGGCCCTGATCGACCAGTGGCGCGGCGAAAAAAGGCACGCCCGGTTCATCCGCTACGACCGCGTGGACAAGCTGCGCGGCTTCGGCGGCATCCGCATCGAGGACGACGTGCTGGTCACGGCACGCGGCAGGCGCGTGCTGGGTCCCGCCATTCCCAAGCAAGCCCCGGACGTGGAGGCCGCCGTGCGCTCGCCTCTCGGCGGGGACCGCTAGACCCTTCCGCCGGCTTTTTTACCGCGCCGGCCGGCCATTGACTTTTCGGCCAAGGTCGGATAAGATTAATTTTAACGTAAACTATATATGAGGGATCCATGAAAAAGAAGATCAGCCTGCGGGTGATTCGCAGAATTTCATTCTACTACGAGGCCCTGCTCAAGCTGAACCTGCCGGAAAACACCTACATCTCCTCCAAAAAACTGGAGGAAGTCACCGGCGTCTCCTGCAACCAGGTTCGCCAGGATTTCTTCTACCTGGGCATCTCCATCGGCAAGCAGAAGAAGGGCTACCTGGTCAAGAAGCTGTTCCGCGAGCTGAAAAAGATCCTTTCCATCGACCACGGCGCGCGCGTGATCATCATCGGCGCCGGCCGCATCGGCCAGGCCTTCTCCAACTACAAGCTGTTCAAGGACCGCAACATCACGGTGACGGCCCTGTTCGACATCAAGCCCGAGCTGGTGGGCACCGAGGTGGGCAAGCCGGGGCAGAAGAAGCCGGTCCTGCACATCGACCAGTTGGAAGCCTACCTGAACGAGAACCCCGACATCCGCATCGCCCTGTTGACCGTTCCCGAGGAGGCGGCCCAGGAGACGCTGGACAGGCTGATCGGCCACGGCGTCAAGGGCGTGGTCAATTTCGCGCCCAAG
Source organism: uncultured Clostridia bacterium (assembly GCA_964562095.1). Classification (GTDB taxonomy): domain Bacteria; phylum Acidobacteriota; class Aminicenantia; order UBA2199; family UBA2199; genus UBA2199. The sequence continues at coordinate 11,215 of CAZLSH010000059.1, forward strand.
ATCCTGAAAGTGCCGAAAGAGGCCCGCGACGTTCAGCTGATCAACGACTGCATCGGCACCTCGCTGTACAAGATCGTCTACCAGCTGTACAGCCGGAAGTAAGCGCCATGACCCGGCCGGTCGCGAACGGGAGCTGAGGCGCGCATGGACAGCGGCAACCTGCTTCTTCCTCTTCTGCTCTTCATCCTGCTGATCCTGGCCAGCGCCTTCTTTTCCTCGGCCGAAACCTCGGTGCTCACCATCAGCCGGGCCAAGCTGGCCCATCGCGCCCGCAAGAAGCACAAGCCGGCCCTGCTGCTGGCGCGGCTGCTGGAAAAGCCCGAGGAGTTCCTCTCCACCATCCTGGTCGGCAACAACCTGGTCAACGTCGCCGCCGCCTCGGTATCCGCCTACCTGCTGACCCGCTTCTTCCGCGGCAGCGAGGCGACGCTGCTGCTCATCTCCAGCCTGCTGACCACCCTGATCCTGCTGGTCTTCGGCGAGATCACGCCCAAATCCTACGCCTACCGCCATGCCGACAAGCTCTCGTTCCTCTACGCCCGCCCGCTGCGCTTCCTTTCCCTCGTTTTTTACCCGCTGGTCAAGGCGCTGGCCCTGCTGCCCAAGCTGTTTCACCGCCGGCTGGGGGTGAAGGCCTGGGGCCGGAAGGAGCTGAGCCTGGAGGAGATCAAGCAGTTCCTTTCCATGGAAGCCCAGCTGTTCCAGCACCATCCGGAAACCCTGAAGATGCTCACCGAGATCATCGACATCTCGCAGAAGGACATCAAGGCCATCATGACCCCGCGCGTGGCCATCAGCGCCATCCGCGAGGGAGCCGGCGTCAAGGAGCTGATGCGGCTCATCCTGGAGAAGGGCTTCTCAAAGATCCCCGTGTACCGTGGCAAGCCGGACAACATCATCGGCGTCATCGACACCCAGAAGCTGCTGGCCGCCGTCTTTAGCGAGGGCATCGAGCGCCTGGACCTGAAAAAAGTCGCGGTCAAGCCGATCTTCGTCTCGGAGTATTCGTCGCTGAACTCCATCCTCAATGAATTCAGGAAGCAGCGGCTGAACCTGGCGGTGGTGCTGGACGAATACGGCTCGACCAGCGGCATCATCACCCTCAGCGACATACTGCGCGGCATCCTGGGCGATTTCGAAGTGCGCAGCCTGGGCATCAAGAAGCTGAGCGGCAGCGCCTTCCTGGTCAAGGGCAGCATGCCGGTGGAGGAGATCAACGACGAACTGGACCTGGACCTGCCCGAAAGAAAGGATTACACGACCCTTTCCGGCCTGTTCATCTACGAATACGGCCGGCTGCCCCTGGAGAATGCCCGCGTCCAGGTGAAGAACATCCTGCTGGTGGCCAAGAAAATGGGCCGGCGCAAGATCGAGGAGGTCGTCATCATCGGCCATGAAGCCCATCGCCCAGAATAAAAAAGCCTTCCACGACTACGAGATCCTCGACCGCTTCGAGGCCGGCATCGCCCTCGTCGGCAGCGAGGTCAAGTCGATCCGCGCCGGCCGCGTCAGCCTGAAGGACTCCTTCGTGGAAGTGCAGGCCGGCGAGGCCTGGCTGCTGCGCTGCCACGTCAGCCCCTATGAGCAGGCCGGCGTCTTCAACCACGAGGCGGAGCGGCGGCGCAAGCTGCTGCTGCACGATCGCGAGATCCACCGCCTGGACCAGAAAGTCCGCGAGCGCGGTTTCAGCATCGTGCCGCTGCAGATGTACTTCAACGACAAGGGGCGCATCAAGGTCGAGATCGCCCTGGCGCGCGGCAAGCGGGAATACGAGAAGAAGCAGAAACTGAAGGAGCGCGACATCCGCCGCGAGGTCGATCGCGATGTCCAGAGATTCAGGGACCGGAAGAAGTAGACATTAGAAGAAAGACGCTAGACGTTAGATGTTAGACGTTAGATGCTAGACGTTAGATGTTAGACGTTAGATGTTAGACGTTAGATGTTAGACGTTAGCAAGAGAAGAACCATTTCACGAACGGAAAATGCTGATTGCCTTTTTCTTGCTAACCACTAACGTCTAACGTCTGACGTCTTCTTGTTATGCACTTGAATTTTCCATCCAAGTCATCTACAATCTCCGCATGACCCGAGCGCTGGCCGTTCCCTGGAGGAAACCATGCCGATCGTCAATTTGAGCCAGATACTGACCTTTGCCGCCGAAAAGGGGGCGTCCGACATCCATTTCCAGGTGGGCTCCCCGCCCCTGCTCCGCCATCACGGCGAGCTCTTTCCCCTGAAGCACCCCCCGCTGGCAGAGGAGGACATGGTGGCCATCTGCCAGACGCTGGCCAAGTACCCCGACGCCGAGAAGTTCAAGAAGGAGATCCGCGACTACGACGGCTCGTTCGCCCTGGCCGACGTGGCCCGTTTCCGCGTGAACGTTTTCCGCCAGAACGGGCGCTACGCCGCCGTGCTGCGCCTGATCCCCTTCAAGCCGCGGACCTTCCAGGAGCTCAACCTGCCCAAGGTGCTGGAGAAGATCGCCGCCCTCAAGCGCGGCCTGATCCTGGTCACCGGCGCCACCGGCAACGGCAAGTCGACCACCCTGGCGGCCATCGTCAACCATATCAACCTCAAGCGCCGCGCCCACGTCATCACCATCGAGGACCCGATCGAATACCTCTTTGAAAAAAACCTCTCGGTCATCTCGCAGCGCGAGATCGGCCCGGATACCGAGTCGTTCGCCTCGGCATTGCGCGCCGCCATGCGCCAGGACCCCGACGTGCTGATGGTGGGCGAACTGCGCGACCACCAGACGGTCGACACCTGCCTGAAGGCCGCCGAGACCGGCCACCTGGTCATGGCCTC
>CAZLSH010000060.1:0-12209 GCA_964562095.1 uncultured Clostridia bacterium
GTGTTGCGGCCGTTGATGTGCTTGAGCAGGCTGACCTCGGTCTCGGTCATCAGCAGGGTGTTTTCGTCGGCGGGCTTGGACTCGTCGTCGTACTCGGAGACCAGGACGATTTTCTTGCTGCCCAGGAACACCGGCTCGAACACGATCTCCTCGGCGGGGATGACCTTCTTGATCAGCGGCCACTCGTCGAGCATTTGCACCCCTTCCATGATCAGGTTGTCCACGGCGATGGGGGTGAGCAGCCGCAGTTCCTTGTCGACGTAGTCCAGGACCTTGAAGTTGTATTCGCCCTTCTTCCAGTTGAACAGCGACAGCACGATCTGCGTGGCCTGGATCTTGAGCACTTCGGGGATGATCTTCTCGTCGATCAGGCCCATGCCGATCAGGATTTCGCCGACTTTCTGGCTGGTGCGCTTCTGGATGGCCAGCGCCCGCTGCAGCATCTCCTCGCTGATGATCTCCTGCTTGACGAAGACGTTGCCGACGCGCATCTCCAGCTTCTTGGGGAAGGCATCGATGCCGATGATGAAGCCGTCCTCGAAGATGATGGTGATGAACCCTTCCTGGCTGTTGAAGGTCAAAATGCCGGTTTTCTTCTGCAGCGAGATCAGCTGCAGGATGTCCGGCACCTTGAATTCGCGCAGCGTTCCCTTAAACGCCATCGCCGGCCCCCCGCAGCGAAACCACGGCGATCACCAGGTACAGGACGACGGCGGCGAGGCCGATCAGGTTCAGGAACATCGGCGCCGCGCCGAACACGCCCGTGAAATTCAAGGTGTTGACCAGAAAGAGCCCGAAGACCACGGCGAACGGGAAAAACAGCGATGCGAAGACCTTGCTCCGGTCGCGGAAATTCAGGATGAAGCCCGGCACGACCAGCGAGAGGGCCAGCTGCAGCAGGTGTTTCCGGCCCGCCTGGCGGTCGATCTCCTTTTCCTTGAGCAGCTTCGCTTCCAGGAAGATGGGGTCCTTGATCAGGAACAGCTGGTAGCACTCCTCGCACAGGGCGTGCGACTGCGCCTGCTCGATCGACATTTTGCGGATGATCTTGCCGCACTTGCTGCAGAAAATGCTTTGTCCCAGGGCGGGAACGAAGCGGCGCAGCAGGAAGATGTAGGCCGCCATGGCCAGCAGGGCCAGCAGTACCGGAAAGCGCAGGAACTCGCCGGCGACGACCTGCAGGAAGTGCCAGGGGTGGAAGCGTTTCCAGGAGAAGTTCAGCAGCCGCCGCCACAGGATGCTTTCCGGCAGGCGCTGCTTCTGCAGGGCGCCGACCTTGTCCTTGATGCCACTGAGCTGCGGATAGTTCTTGCTGTAAAAGAGGAACAGGTCCGGGTCGTTGTTCCTGAGCAGCGCCACCGTGAAATTCTTCAGCGTCACCGGGTTGCGGTCGTCCAGGCTGAGCGATTGGCGGTAGTACTGGATGCTTTGGGCGATTTGGCCCTTCTCGTAATGGATGTCGCCCAGCAGGTTGAATTTCAGCGGCGTGCCGTAGCCGCTTCCCGTGTCCTGCAGGATGTCCATGGCGGCATCGGGCTGGCCGTCGTGGTAGTAGGCATAGGCCTGCATGACCTTCATCTCGTTGTCGAAACGGTGGTAGGCGGCGGCGGGGTACAGCCGGCCGGAGTAGACCTGCTGCACGGTCTGGAAGCCCGGGCTGAGCATGCTCTTTTCCAGGTACTGGCCGAGGCCGTACAGCAAGGTCAGCACCAGCAGCAGGACCTGGATGCGCTTGACCAGGACGCGCTCGTCATGGTTGAAGTAGCTCCAGAGGATGCCGCAGAGCAGGAAGGGGTAGAACGCCCAGCCGCCCGTGATCAGCAGCGGCCACAAAAGAAGCAGGAGCAGCAGCAGCAGTTTCACCATGCTGAAACGGTTCTGGCCTTCCAGGATGAAATCGTGGGCGGACAGCTTGAAGTAACGGGCGGCCAGGGCGGCGGCCACCATGAAGAAGAGCAGCAGCCCCGAGAACATCAGCACGCTGAAAAGCCCGCCCAGCAGGAGGACGGAAGAGCTGAAACCGCGCGTCACCAGGGAGAACTGCCGCCCCAGGTCGGAAAATTTCCAGAAGAACCCGCCGCGGCGCCGGTGGATCCTTTCCAGCTGGTTGTACACCGGCCAGGCGTCCAGCGGCGAGATCTTCAGGGACTGGCGGAAGAAAGCCCCGGCCAGGGCATCGTTCTTCTGCCGCAGGTGGCGGTCTCCCAGTTCGACCAGTTTCCTGACCAGTTCGACCCTGTCGTTCGGGGTCAGTGCTTCGGCGTCCAGCCGCTCCAGGCATCTCCGCGCTTCGGCGAGGTTGCCGCTGGCCTCGAAAAAATAGATCTTTTTCAGGTCGCCCCAGGGGTTGGCCGCGGCCGGGGCCAGGGAGGCCAGCAGGAACAAGCCGGCGGCCGTCCAGGATACCCGCTTAGCCATGGGCACCCGTTTTCTTGTCATATACCTGCCGCATATTGGCCAGGACATCGCCCAGGAAGGCCTTTTCCTCGGGAGACAGGTTGTTCTGGGTCTTGCGCCGCAGCTCCTGGAGCAGGTCGATGAAGAAGCGCGCCCCCTCGGCATCCAGGGCGGCCTTGCCGCTCAGGGGATCGGGGACCTCGCCCAGGCGAATCATGCCCTGGGCCGCCAGCAGGACCACGATGGCGCGGATGTCCCTCTGCTCCGGGTATGCTTTCCCTTTTCCCATGCCGATAACTATACCACAAGCCCCGTCCTTGTTCAAAGTCAACCGCCCCGGCCGGAAGCGCGTCCCTTGCCAGCGGCAGGCAACCGCGCTATGATACCTATCCTTGCCGCTGGGAGGCGGCGCTGCCATGAAGGAATTCAGCCGTTTGCTCGCGATCATGAAAAAACTGCGCCACCCGCGGCGCGGCTGCCCCTGGGACCTGCAGCAGACCCCGGCCTCGCTGAAGGAGTATGTGCTGGAGGAGGCCCACGAGCTGATCGAGGCCATCGACGGCGAAGATCCCGGCGCTGTCCGCGAAGAGCTGGGCGACCTGCTGCTGCAGATCGTGTTCCTGGCCCAGATCGCCGCCGAGCAGGGCTCGTTCTCCATCGCCGAGGTCATTGACGGCATCAGTGACAAGCTGGTGCGCCGCCACCCCCACATCTTCGGCCAGGTCCGGGTGTCGGGCGCCGACGAGGTCAAGTCCAACTGGGAGCAGATCAAGATCGCCGAAAAGAACAAGCCCAGCGTCATCTCCGATTACCCGGCCACCATGCCTTCCCTGCTGTTGGCCAAGCGCATCGCTTCCCAGGCCTCGGGGGTCGGTTTCGACTGGGGGGATGCCTCCCAGGCGCTGGCAAAAGTCGTCGAGGAGACCGCGGAACTGCGCGCCGAGATCGCCGCCGGCCGCCGGCACCAGGCCGAGAACGAGATCGGCGACCTGCTGTTCGCCGTGGCCAACGTGGCGCGACTGCTGGAGATCAATCCCGAGTTTGCCCTGGCCCGCGCCAACCGCAAGTTCACCCGCCGCTTCCGCTCCATCGAAACGGAATTGCGCCGGCAAGGCCGGGATATCGCCTCCGCCTCCCTGGAGGAGATGGAAGCGCTTTGGCAGAGGTCCAAGACCGAAGAATAGGTTCGATGTTCGAAGTTCGACGTTTGCTGAACCTCAGTTCAATAGTGTAAGAGTTCAAGGGTTTTCAAGTCCGGGAGCGGCAGTTTTTCTTCCCGACACGGAACCACTGAATCAGATTTTGCCGTATTGCTCAACTTCGAACTTCGAACTTCGAACGTGGAACTGGGCGTGAATTTTATTGCTCGATCTCGCCGAAGTCGTCGTCGGACAGGGAATCGAACCAGCGGTCGATCCGTTCCGCGCCGCCCAGGCAGTTGCTGAAAACGTCGGCCAGCACCGATGTCTCCAGCACCTGCCGCGAAACGTAGATCTTGGCGCGGTTTTTCAGCGCCAGGGCCACGGCGTCCGACGGCCGGCAGTCGATGATTTTTTCCAGGCCGTCCTTCTGGATGTGCAGCTCGGCGTAGTAGGTGTTCTCGACGATGTCGGTGATGATCACCTTGGCCAGGATGGCTTCCAGGTCATGCATGATGTTCCTCATCAAGTCGTGGGTCATGGGCCGTGGCGAGCAGACGTTCTCCAGCTCCATGGCGATGGCATTGGCTTCGCTCATGCCGATCCAGATGGGGATGACTTTCTTCTCGTCGAGCGCCTTGAGCACCATGACCGGTGACTTGGACACCTGGTCCATGATCAGGCCGACGAGGTTCACTTCGACGAATCGTTCCATGTTCCCCACTTATATAGTATCAATTCCCGGATTTGTCAATCGATTCGATAGCCGACATTCGTGGGGCGTGACGCGTGACAAGTTGGCGAGAGGTAGAAGAAATAAATGAAATCGGTCGACGATAGACGGTTTAGGGTTGACGGGAATAAAAGAGGCAATACGAAGACTTAAATTCCAAATCCCAAATTCCAAATTACAAACAATATCCAAATTCCAAATTCCAATTTCCAAAACGAAGGCCCCTGGCAATACTTTTTTCTTTGTTTCGGTCATTTGGTAATTGGAATTTGGAATTTATTTGGGATTTGGAATTTGGTGCTTGGAATTTGATTCTTCACATGTCATGGGTTACGCGTCATTTGTCTTCGATCTTTTCGGGCCGGCGCACCGCAACCGTTTGGCCGTCGTCGCCCTGGACCCGGGCTTCGGCGAAGCGCACGCTGAAGTAGCCTTCGACCTGGAAGGGCAGGGGATAGCCCTTCTCCTTGTGCAGCCCGAGAAAATCGCTGCCGTTGCCGCGCGGCAGTCGGCGGCAGCCGCTGGTGTTGGCCATGACCGGGAGCTCGACGGCCTCGATGACGGTCGTGACTTCCGGCCGGCGGGCGAGGTGGGCTTTCAGGGCCTCGGCCTCCTGGCGGCTGAACTGCTCGTTGATGTACTCCTCGGGGAAAGCGCGGTCCTTTTCTGCCAACTGCCCGTAGTCCATGATGGCGCTTTCATAGGGAGCCAGGGGAACCTGGCGGCCAACCACGAACCAGGTGACGCGGACCTCCTCGTAGGTCGTCCCCTCGTAGGCAAAGCCGCGCACCAGGGAATGGACGCTGAATAGCTCGGTCATGCTGGCCTCCCGAATGCAAGAGTATTACGGTCTTCAGTGACAGGTGACGCAGGCCCTGCAAGAAAAATGAGGTTCGAAGTTCGAGGTTCGAAGTTCGAGGTTGAGGGGCAAAGAAATGAGCTTTTGCGATTTGGCAGATTCGAAGATCGATATCGAAAGGAATACATAACTTGAATTGAATTTGGAAGAGTTTGTCTTGTTCTTCCAACATCGAACGTCGGACATCGAACGTCGAACTCAAGGGAATATTGGATTTTCATTTGGCCAGGTCCTGCAGGAACTGGACCAGCAGGCGCACGCCGAAGCCGGTCGCGCCTTCGGCCGCCAGGCGCGAATTCGGCTTGCTCAGGAATGCCGTGCCGGCGATGTCGATGTGGGCAAATGGCGTCCTGCCGGCGAACTCGGACAGAAAAAGGCCGGCCTTGATCGAGGAGCCGCCGCCGTAATTGGCGTTCTTCAAGTCGGCGACCTTGGAGACGATGCTCTCGCGGTATTCCGCCGGCAGCGGCATCTCCCAAAGCAGCTCGCCGCTGGCCGCGCCGGCCTGCAGCAGGCCGGAACTCAGCCGGCGGTTGCGGCAGAAGAGGCCGGCATAGGAATCGCCCAGGGCGGTGACGATGGCGCCGGTCAGCGTGGACAGTTCGATGATCATGTCGGGCTTGCGCCGGGCGGCGACGATCAGGGCGTCGGCCAGGATCAGGCGTCCCTCGGCGTCGGTGTTGGCGATCTCCACCGTCTTGCCGTTGGCGAAGGTGATGACGTCGCCGGGCTTGTAGGCGCGGCGGCCGGGCAGGTTTTCCGCCAGCGGCGCCAGGGCGGTCACGCGCAGCGGCAGCTTCAGCCGGGCGACGGCGTTCATCACGCCCAGCACCGTTGCCGCCCCGGCCATGTCGCTCTTCATCTCCTCCATGCTGTTGCCGGGCTTGAGGTTCAGGCCGCCGGCGTCGAAGGTGATCCCCTTGCCCACCAGGGCCACGGAGCGGCGGTACGATTCGGGCTGGTGGCTGAGGAGCAGCAGCGCCGGCTCGCAGCACGAGGATGCGCCCACGGCCAGCAGGCCGTTCAGGCGGTTCTCCTGCAATTGCCGGCGGCGCCAGGCCTCCAGCCCCAGTCCATGGCGGCGGGCGCTCTCGGCGAAGGCGGCGGCCAGGGAATCGGGAGTGATCCGGGCCGGGATCTCGTTGACCAGGTCGCGGACGCGTTCCACTTCCTCCAGGACGGCTTCGCGCTCCCGCAATTCCGGGGCGCCCAGGGCGAGGCGCTTCCGCGAGGCCGCCGCCCGCCGGCCAAGCGCGGGGAAGGCGGCGGCGCCCGGCGCCAGGAAAATGCGCTCGACGGCCTTCTGCTTCTTTTTGCGGTAGCGGTCGAAGCGGTAGTTGTTCAGGTGCAGGTGGTCGACCAGGTCGCGCAGGCAGTCGGAAGGGCAGCCGGCGGCGGCGGGCAGGAGGATCCAGGCCCGGCCCACGCGTTGGTCGCGCAGCAGCGCCATGGCGCGGCAGGCCCACTTGCGGGCGTCGGCGGGCGAGCCGGCGCTGCCGGCGCCCACGAGCAGGAACAGGCGCTGTTCCTCCAGCGCATGGCAGGCCAGCGTTTCGCCGATCTCGCCCTTCAGCTGCTTTTGCCGGGCGGGGAACTCCAGGGCTGGAAACTTGCGCCAGAGGCCGGCGAAGTCCATGCCCTTGAAGAGCGGAATGACGACGCAGGCATGCGGCTCCGGCCGGAAAGAGCTTTTCCTGATGATCCTCATGCCTTCCCCTCCTTGCCGGCGGCGAAATGGTCGAAGCCGAGGCTGCCCAGGGGCAGTTCCCGGCCGTTTTCCAGCAGCCGCAGGCGGCGCCCCCGGACGACGCGGCCGATGATGTGATAGCCCGTTCCCGTGCGGCGCAGGGATTTTTCTCGCTGCGGGGAAACGGTGAACAGCAGCTCGTAATCCTCGCCGCCGGAAAGAACCAGCTCCTTTTCGTCCAGCCCCAGGCGCCGGCACTCCCGGCTGAACGCGGCGGAGCGCGGGATACTTTCGTAGTCGATCACCGCCCCGGCGTTCGAAGCCCGCAGCAGGCGCGAAAGGTCCAGGAGCAGGCCGTCGGAAATGTCGATCATGGCATGGGCGAAGCGCGACAGCATCAGCCCCTTGGCGCATTGCGGGCGCGGGCGCTGGTGCAGGCGGATGAAGCGCGAGCGGCGCTCTCCCGCCAGCAGCAGCCGCAGGCCCAGGGCCGAGCCGCCGGTCGTCCCGGTGATGCCCACCAGGTCGCCGGGCCGGGCGCCGCTGCGCCGCAGCGGCCGGGCGCCCTCGCCGACGATGGTGACGGCGACGAGCAATTTGTCGGCGCGGGAGAAATCACCGCCGGCCAGCTCCACTCCCCAGCGCCGGCCGGCGCGGGCGAGGCCGGAGAAGAAGCGGCGCAGGTCGGCGGGGGACAGGCGGTCGGGGAACCCCAGGTTCAAGTAAAAGTACTGCGGCCGGCCGCCCATGGCGGCGATGTCGGAAACGTTCACCGCCAGGGCCTTTTCGGCCAGCACGTCCAGGGGGGCGTCGGCAAGGCGAAAGTGCACGTCCTCGAGCAGCAGGTCGGTCGATATCAGCTGGAAGGAGCGCCCGCGGCGGACGATCGAGGCGTCGTCGCCGATGCCCAGGCCGAAGCGGAAGGGGAATTTTTTTTGCAGGAAGTCGACGAAGCCCGGCTCGTCCATCAGAAGATCTTCTCCACCAGGGCGGCGTTCACCGCTTCCTTGAACTCGCGGACGAAAATGAAAGTCATGCCCTGGAGATGGCCCTCCTTCAGCTCGCTCAGGTCCTTTTTGTTCTTTTCGGGGAGAATAATGGTGCGGATGCCGGCGCGCCGCGCCGCCAGCACCTTCTCCTTGACGCCGCCGACGGGAAGGACCTTGCCGCGCAGGGTGATCTCGCCGGTCATGGCGATCTCGCGCCTGACGGCGGTGCCGGTGAAGGCCGAGATCAGCGCCGTGGCCAGGGTGACGCCGGCCGAGGGGCCGTCCTTGGGGATGCCGCCCTCGGGAATGTGGATGTGGATGTCGTTCTTTTCGAATTTCTCGATGGCCAGCCGCAGCTCTCCGGAAGAGGCTTTGATCAGGCTCAGGGCGGCGCTGGCCGACTCTTTCATGACATCGCCCAGCGAGCCGGTCAGGATCAGCGTCCCCTTGCCCGGGATCAGCCGCACCTCGATGAACAGGATGTCGCCGCCGTAGGGGGTCCAGGCCATGCCGGTGGCCACGCCCACCGCGTTCTCCTCCAGCAGCTGGTCGCGGAACAGCTTGGGCACGCCGGCATACTTCTCCAGGTTGCGCGCGGTGATCTTGTAGAGCTTGCGGTTGCCCAGCGCCACCTGGTGGGCCACCTTTCTGCAGATGCCGCCGATCTCGCGCTCCAGGTTGCGCACGCCCGCCTCGCGGGTATACAGGGCGATGATGTTCTTCAGCGCCCCCGGCGTGAACTCGACCAGGCGCGCGCTGAGGCCGTTGGCCTCGATCTGGCGCGGGATCAGGTGGCGGCGGGCGATCTCGATCTTTTCCTCCTCGTTGTAGCCGTGGATCTCGATCACCTCCATGCGGTCGCGGAAAGCGGGCTGGATCGGCTCCAGCAGGTTGGCCGTGGTGATGAACAGCACGCTGGAGAGGTCGAAGGGCACGCCCAGGTAATGGTCGGTGAAGGAATTGTTCTGCTCGGGATCGAGGACCTCCAGCAGGGCCGATGAAGGGTCGCCGCGGAAATCCATGCCGATCTTGTCCACCTCGTCCATCATGAACACCGGGTTGCGGCTGCCGGCGTTCTTCAGCTCCTGGATGATCTTGCCGGGCAGGGCGCCGACGTAGGTGCGGCGGTGGCCGCGGATCTCGGCTTCGTCGCGAACGCCGCCCAGCGAGATGCGCACGAACTTCTTGTTCAGGGCGCGGGCGATCGACTTGCCCAGCGAGGTCTTGCCCACGCCGGGCGGCCCGACGAAGCAGAGGATCGGGCCCTGGGCCTTGCTGGTCAGCTTGCGCACGCTCAGGTACTCCAGGATGCGCTCCTTGACCTTCTCCAGCCCGTAGTGGTCCTGGTTGAGAATGGTCCGCGCCCGCTTGAGGTTCAGGTTGTCCTTGCTGGCGGTGTCCCAGGGCAGCTCGAACATCCAGTCGAGGTAGGTGCGGATCACGGCGCTCTCGGCCGATTCGGGATGCATCTTCCTCAGGCGCTCGATGTTCTTCTCGGTCTCCTTGCGCGCCGCCTGCGGCAGGCGCGCCTCCTCCAGCTTCTTGAGGTAGGCGTTGACCTCCTCCATGATCTCGGAATCCTCGCCCAGCTCCTTGCGGATGGCCTTCATCTGCTGGCGCAGGAAATACTCCTTCTGGTTCTTGTCCATCTCCCCCTGGGCCTTGAGATTGATCTGGTTCTGCATGTTCAGCATCTCGATCTCGTAGTTCAGGAACTCGTGGACGCGGCCCAGCCGCCGCAGCGAATCCACCTCCTCCAGGATGGACTGCGAGTCCTCGATCTTCAGCTCCAGGTTGGAGGCGATGATGTCGGCCAGCTTGCCGGGCTCCTCGATGTTCTCGGCGATGACCTGGATCTCATTGGAGATCGGCTTGCCCAGTTTGCCGGCCTGCTCGAATTTCAGGCGCACGTTCTTGATCAGGGCCTTGTTCTCCAGGGTCAGTTCGGCCGGTTCCCGGTCTTCCACCACCGCGGCCTCGGCCTGCAGCGACTTGCCGTCGTCGTGCAGCGCCCGCAGGCGCGCCCGCGAAATGCCCTGCACCAGCACGCGCATGCGGCCGTCGGGGAGCTTGAGCATGCGCACGATCAGGGCCACGGTGCCGAAGCCGAACAGCTGGTCCTGGCCGGGGTCCTCGACGTTCATGTCCTTCTGGGTGAGCAGCAGGATCAGGCGATCGCCGTTCAGGGCGGCGTCGACGGCCTTCTTGGACTTGGGGCGGCCGACGTACAGCGGGACGATCATGTAGGGGAAGACCACGATGTCGCGCAGGACCAGCACCGGCAGGTTTTCCGGGATCTTGATCTTGTCCTGCTTCTCTTCCTTCTCGCCGCCGGCGGTTGGGTTCTTTTCTTCAGCCATGGTGCGCCCCCCTACTTGATCTCCACGGCGATCTTGGATTCGATGCGCTTGCGCACCTCGATGGTCAGCACGCCGTTCTCCATCAGCGACCGCACCGTGCTCGTCTCCAGGGGGAAATCGATGACGATCTTCTTGAAGAAGGCGCCGAATTCCCTCTCGAACAGGTAATAGGTCACGGGCTCCAGGCGCGGCTGCTTCTTGACCCCCTTGATGATCAGCTCCTGGTTGTTGACCATGGTGATGGCGATGTCCTCCTTGGCCACGCCCGGCAGTTCCATTTCGATGACCAGGGAGTCGCGCGTTTCGACGATATTGGTGCTGGGCTTCCAGTCGGTGTGCGTGCTGATGCCCGCGGGATAATTCTTGCTGATCTCGACCTCGAAAAACGGGAAATTCTTCTTGCCCATCTCATTCCTCCTTTTTCAAGAGGCCCTGCAGCTCCGCGAGAAACTCTTCCAGGCTCTTGAATTCCAGGTAGACCGAGGCGAACCGCACGTAGGCCACCTTGTCCAGCTTCTTCAGCTTCTCCATGATCATGCCGCCGATCCTGGAGGTGGGCACCTCGCGGTCGGAGCGCGAGAAGAATTCCTCGACCTGCCGCGCCAGCTGCTCGATCTGCTTGGTCTGCACCGGCCGCTTCTCCAGGGCGCGGTAGAGCCCCTTGCGGATCTTGTCCATGTCGAACGGCTCGCGCCGGCCGTCCTTCTTGACCACCATCAGCGGCACGTCCTCGATCTTTTCGTAGGTGGTGAAGCGCTTGCCGCAGTGCAGGCACTCGCGGCGGCGGCGGATGTACATGCCGTCCTTGCTCTCGCGGGTTTCGATCACCCGGTCGGCGATTTCAGCGCATTGCGGGCAGTTCATCTTTACCTCGCAGGCGGCCGAGCGAGCGGATGCTCAGCCCCTCGTGCCACAGGGCGGCCAAACCCAGGGCGATGGGCACGACCAGGATGAGGAAATGGAACAGGATGGTGAAGGCCGCCGCGGTTTTGCCGGGAACCGCGAACAGCCCCGTCAGGGCGTAGGCCGCCGCCAGGTCCAGGCTGCCGGCCATGCCCGGGGTGGGCACGGCGGCCGAAACGAAGATCACGGCCATGAAGGGGATGACGGGCAGCAGGCCGGGATGGACGCCGAAGCCCCGCAGCAGCAGCCAATAGGAGAAGAGAATCACGGCCCAGTGCAGCAGCGAAAGGGCGGCCACCGCCGCCATGCCCCGCCCGCCCAGGTCCAGGCGCAGCGCCCGGACGAAGTGCAGCGCGAAAGCGGTCGCCCCCTCGCGCCAGCGCCGCGGCAGGAGCCGGGACAGGCCGCGCACCAGCCGCTCGATCCAGGGGAAAACGCGCGGGTGGTTGGCCAGGAGGATGAAAAGGAAAACCAGGATGACCAGCGGCAGCAGCAGCAGGGCCGCCGTGCGCAGCTGGCGCAGCACCGGCGAAGCCGCATCGCGGGCCACGGCGAGGTAGAGGGTGAACAGGACCAGGACGGTGAGCAGGTCGAACAGCCGCTCGTTGACGATGGTGGCGATGGTCTGGCTTTTCCTCATGCCCTCCTTTTCGGCCAGCAGCACCGGCCGGGCGATCTCGCCCAGCCGCCCCGGCAGCAGGTAGGAGATCATGAAGCCGATCAAGGAGAAGTTCCACAGGCTGCGGAAGGGGATGCCGCGCCGGAACGGCCGCAGCAGCACGCCCCAGCGCAGCGCCCGCAGCGCGTACTGCGGCGGCATGAGCAGAAGGAAGAGCAGAGGGTAGCTCCAATGGATGGACCCCCAGACGGCGCCCATGCCGGCGAAGTCGACGCGGCGCAGGAACAGCCAGACGAAGAAAGCCGACAAGGCGGAAAAAAGCAAGCTTTTCCAGCCTTTCATCTCCTGGCCATGGTAATCGTTTCCCCGCCGGATGTCAACCGTTGCCGGCGGGCCTTATTCCCGAATCGGCAATCGGTTCACCGGTCTATCGTTAGGCGTTATGCGTTAGGCGTTATGCGTTATGCGAAAGAACATTGGGGCAAATCCCCATGGCTGTTTTTTTTTGTAGGGGCGACCGGCC
>CAZLSH010000060.1:12219-12787 GCA_964562095.1 uncultured Clostridia bacterium
GCCCCTACGCTGTTTTGCCTTCGTTTTGGTCATTGGAATTTGGGATTTGTTTGGAATTTGGTGCTTGGGATTTGGGATTTAAGTCTTAGTATTCCTTTTCTGACTGTCTACCGTAAACCGTAAACCGTCAACCGATTTCAATTCATGTCGGTCACCGTCTACCGTAAACCGTCAACCGTAAACCAATTGCGGATATTTCATTCTTCAACGCTATGACAGCACGTACTCCGGCAGCAGCAGGCTGAAGGAGGTGCCGTCCCCCTTCTTGGCGTCGACCTCGATCCAGCCGGCGTTCTCCTCGACGATCTCCTTGACCGTGGTCAGACCCAACCCGGTGCCCTTCTCGCCCTTGGTGGAGAAATAAGGCTCGAAGATCCTGCTGATGATCTTGGGATCGATGCCTTCGCCGTTGTCGCTGACGCGGATGCGCACGAAGTTTTGCTGCGCCCGCGGGACGAAGATGCGGTCGACGCTGATGCGGATCAGCCCTTTCTCGCGTTCCGCCGCCAGGATGGCGTCCTTGGCGTTGATCAGGATATTGAACAGCGCCAGCAGGAATTTTTCCTTG
>CAZLSH010000060.1:12797-13994 GCA_964562095.1 uncultured Clostridia bacterium
AGTGACCGTCGATGCGTTGCACCAGAATGGGCGTGTCGTAAACACGCGTCAGCCACTCGTCGGTCAGGACGGCCTCTGTAGGTCCGGCACAGAGCACCTCGCCGCCCTTCATCAGCACGGTCAGGTCGCTGCCCGTGAACCTGTTCTCCACCTGGATGCGCTTGAGGACGGTCCTGCCCAGCAGGTTGAGCACGGTGTCGATGGCGTCGTGGACGTTCATGACCTCCTTCTTCAGCTTCTCCTTGCGGGAGAAATCCAGGATGTCCTTGCCCAGGTGATGGGCGCGCAGGGCCACATCCTCGATCAGCTGCGTGCGCTTGGCCAGGGGGTTCTCCTCGCCGGCTTCGCGCTTGAGCAGGGTCAGGTGGCCCAGCAGGCTGGTCATCAGGTTGTTGAACTCGTGGGTGAAGCGGCTGAGGAGCTCGCCGAGCGTGCCGAGCTTCTGGGCGTGGACCAGTTTCTCCTCGAGCTCGAATTTCTCGCTGATGTCCTCGATCTGCAGGACCTCGGCCGGCGTCCCGGGCAGGGGGATCTTGTACAGGGTCAGGCGCAGGGTTTTTTCCCCCTCCCGTTCGTGGACCAGTGAATAATTGTCGTGGAAGCAGGGATCGCCGGTCAGCAGCACCTTGAGGTAGTCCTCTTTCAGCGGCGTGAAGGCCGGGAGCATCTCGAACAGCGGCCGGTCCTTGAGCTCGGCGAGCGGGCGCTGCAGCAGCCGTTCGGCCGCCGGGTTCATGGCGATCACCTCGGCGCTCTCGTTGCCGATGATGATGGCCGAGGGCGAGTGCTCGACGATGCTCTCGAAAAACTGCTGCAGCTCGCGGATCTCGTCGCGCTGGACCTTGATCGAGTCCGACATCTTGTTGAAGACGCCGGCCAGCTCGCCGATCTCGTCGCGAGAATCGACCTGCATGTGCACGTCGTAGTTGCCGGCGGCGATGGCCTCGGCGCCGCGGGCCAGCTTGCCGATGGGCGAAGTGAGCCGGCGGCCCAGCAGGATGCTGGTCAGGATGACGATCAGGCCGATCAGCAGCGACAGGTACAGGAGGCTGGTGATGCTGACCTGCTTGGCGGCCATGATGTTCTCGATGTTGACGCTGACGAAGATCTCGCCCACCGGCTTCTTGTTGAAATCCTCGACGACGAACGATTCGATCAGATGGCGGTCGCCGCCCGGCAGGAAGCGCACCGCTTCCC
>CAZLSH010000061.1:0-13895 GCA_964562095.1 uncultured Clostridia bacterium
TCTCGGGCATCAGCTTCCCCTTCGTGAGAAAGAACCTGACCGCCGGGAAACATATCCGCTTCATCGCCGTCGAGCCCGTTTCCTGCCCCTCGATCACGCGCGGCGACCTGCGCTATGACCATGGCGACAGCGCCGGCTTGACCCCGCTGCTGTTCATGCACACCCTGGGCAAGGACTTCATCCCGCCGGCCATTCATGCCGGCGGGCTGCGTTACCACGGCATGGCGCCCCTGGTCAGCCATCTGGTCCGCAACGGCACGGTGCAGGCGCGTTCCTTCGACCAGGATCAGGTGTTCACCGCGGCGCAGGCCTTCTTTGCCAGCGAGGGGATCCTGCCGGCGCCCGAGTCGGCCCACGCCGTCGCCGCGGTCATCGAGGAGGCGCTCAAGGCCAGGGACGGGAAAGGGGAGCCGGTCATTCTCTTCAACCTTTCGGGCCACGGCCATTTCGACATGCACGCCTACGAGCAGAACGGCCGATGAAGTAAAAGGAAGACGTCAGATGTTAGACGTCAGTAGTTAGCAAGAGCAGAGCCCTAGAATCTTGGTTTGTTTCTTGTCTTGCTAACGTCTAACGTCTAGCGTCTAACGTCTTATTATCTGTGCTACAATGACTCTAAATGTCTCTCTCGGCCTACGACGTCATCATCGTCCAGCCCTATCCGTTCGCCGACCACCCTTCCTTCCCCGAGGGGATGCTGAAACGGGCGCTGGAAACGGCGGGGTTCCGCGTCGGTGTCATTGAGACCCCCTTCTGGCAGGATCCGGCGGCATTCAGCTTACTGGGCCGGCCGGGTCTGTTCTTTGCCGTGGTTTCGGGCCCGCTCGACTCGGTGGTGCTGAATTATACCGCCGGCCGCCGCCGGCGCCGCGAGGACCTGTACCAGCTCGACGGGCAGGCGTTTTTTGCCGGACGCCCGCCCGATATCAAATTCAAGATCAGGCCCGACCGCACCGTCACCGTCTTCTGCAACCGGCTGCGCGCG
This sequence comes from uncultured Clostridia bacterium, assembly GCA_964562095.1. Taxonomy (GTDB): domain Bacteria; phylum Acidobacteriota; class Aminicenantia; order UBA2199; family UBA2199; genus UBA2199. Next base: position 986 of record CAZLSH010000061.1, read on the forward strand.
GCCTTTCCGGGCGTGCCGCTGGTCATCGGCGGGGTCGAGGCGCACCTGCGCTGCTTCGCCCATTACGATTTCCAGGAGGAAAAGGTGCGCCGCTCCGTGCTTCTCGATTCCCGGGCCGATATCCTGGTCAGCGGCAGCGGCGAAAAGCAGGCCGTGGCCATCGCCCGGCTGCTGCACCGCGGCGTGCCGCTGCAGGAAATCGACATCCCGGGAACGGCGCGGGTCCTGTCCCGCCTGCCCGAAGGCAAGGATTGCCTCGAGCTGCCCGCCTGCGAGGCGGTCCAGGCCGATGCCGGCGAGCTGCTGCGCAGCCAGCAACTGGTCAACGAAGCCGGGGGCGGCCGTGCCCTTGCCCAGCGTCACGCCAACCGCTGGGTGGTGCAGAACCCGGCGGCGAGTTACGCCGGGGCCGATCTCGATTTTATCTACGGGCTGGAGTACGGGCGCCGCCACCCGGGGCACTCCACCTATTCCCCGGCCCTGCGCATGAACCTGTTCTCCGTCACCGCCCATCGCGGCTGCGCCGGGAGCTGCTCGTTCTGCTCGATCACCCGCAGCGAGGGGCGGCGGGTCGTATCCCGCAGCCCCGACTCCATCTTCCGCGAGATCCGCTCCCTGGCAGGCCACCCCCGCTGGCGCGGCGTGGTTTCCGACATCGGCGGGCCGACAGCCGAAATGTACGGCAGCGACTGCTCCGTCGAGCCTTGTCGCCGCGCTTCCTGCCTCCGGCCCCGGATATGCCCGCACTTCGCTCCCGGAGATGGATACCTGTCCCTGCTGCGCGGGGCGCGGGCATTGCCGGGGTTGAGCCAGGTGATGCTCGGTTCCGGCGTGCGCCACGACCTGATGCTTCGCAACCCCGAACTGCTGGAGGAGATCCTGCGCTGGCACTGCGGCCGGTTCCTGCGCGTCGCTCCCGAGCATACCGAGGACGAGGTGCTGGACCTGATGGGCAAGCCGCGTTTCGCCGTCTTCGAGGAGTTCGTGCGCCTTTTCCAGCGCCTGAACCGCGGGCTGCGCCGCCCGGTCGAGCTGGCGCCGTACCTGATCGTCGGCCATCCCGGCGAAACCGCGGCCATGGTGCCGGTCATGAGGGACAAGCTCCGCGCCCTGGGCCTGAAAACGTGCGACGCGCAGATTTTCACCCCGTCGCCCGGCACCCTCTCCACGGCGATGTACCATGCCGAAGCTTCGCCCGCCGGCGCACCCCTGGCGGTCGAGAAGAGCATCCGCGCCCTGCAGGAGCGCAAGCGCATGCTGGGCGGGGAGTGACGCTCCCGCGGCCAGCGGCTGCAATGGCTTGCGTCATCTGACTTCATTCAAGGCTCGACCTGGGCGTTTGCTTAAAACGCAATAATGCGCTACAATCGCCCCTTATGCCTTGACAAGGAGAGCCGCGATGCGCAGTGACCACCCCGCTCATCCCGCCGGGCCGGCCCTGGCCGATCGAGTCCTGGAAAAGACCGGCGTAGACGTCGCCCGCTGCTACCAGTGCGGCAAATGCTCGGCCGGCTGCCCGCTGGCCGGCGAGATGGACTTTCCCCCCAGCCAGATCATGCACCTGCTGCAGCTGCGGGATCTTCCCGGGTTCGCCGAGACGGCCCTGCGCTCGCACACCATCTGGCTGTGCCTGACCTGCGAGATCTGCTATTGCCGCTGCCCCATGGAACTGGACATCCCCAAGGTGATGGACGCCCTGCGCCATGAGTCCCTGGCGCGGGGCATGGTCCATCCCAAGGCAAAGGACATCCTGGCCTTCCACCGGGCTTTCCTGGATTCGGTGCGGATCACCGGCCGCCTGTTCGAGATGGGCCAGGTGGTCGACTACAAGCTGCGCAGCGGCCACTTCCTGCAGGACATGCTGCAGGCGCCCTGGATGTTCCGGGTCGGCAAGCTGCACCTGCTGCCCGAGCGCGTGCGCGACCGGCGGGCGCTGAAGCGGATATTCGCCAAGACGCGCCGCGTCAAGGAGAAGCGCCCATGAAGACCGGCTTCTACCCCGGCTGCTCGATGAAGGGCTCGGCGCGCGAGTACAGCGAATCGCTGCTGGCCGTGGCCAAGGCGCTGGGCCGCGAGCTGCCCGAGGTCCCCGACTGGAACTGCTGCGGCGCCACCGCCGCCCACAACCTCGACCATGACCTGGCCCTGGCCCTGCCGGCGCGCATCCTGGCCGCCGCCGAGAAGGACGGCATGGACGAGGTGCTGGTCCCCTGCGCCGCCTGCTACAGCCGCCTGAAGGTCACTCGTCACGAGCTGCTTGAGGATGAGGCGCTGCGGAAAAGGATCTCCGGCCTGGTCGAAACCGACTACCACGGATCGGCCAAGGTGCTGAACATCATCGAATGGCTCGCCGCCGTCCCTAACCTGGAAAAGCACGTGAAGAAGCCATTTCAGCGCCAGGTGGCCTGTTACTACGGCTGCCTGCTGGTGCGGCCGGCCGGCGTGGTGAAGTTCGACCGCCCCGAGGAGCCGCAGTCGATGGACCTGCTGATGAAGAAGCTCGGGGCCGAGCCTATTGACTGGGCGTTCAAAACCGAGTGTTGCGGTGCGGGTTTTTCGGTTTCGCGCACCGACCTGGTGGCCCAGCTGAGCAGCCGGATCCTGGAGGATGCCGTTGCCCGCGGCGCCGAAGCCGTGATCGTCGCCTGCCCCATGTGCCACCTCAACCTGGACATGCGCCGGCCGCACATCGAGAAAACCGCTGGGAAGAAGTTCAACATTCCCGTCATCTATATCACCCAGGCCCTGGGCCTGGCCATGGGCTTGCCGGCGAAGAAACTGGGCTTGCAGCGGCACAAGGTGGCAGTGAAATTTTCCGCGGCGACTGCCGCCGCCAGGGATATCTAACATGGCGCGCATCGGCGTCTTTGTCTGTCATTGCGGCGAGAACATCAGCGCCACGGTCGACGTCAAGAAGGTAGCCGAGGCCGCGTCCCGGATACCGGGAGTGGCCCACAGCGTCGAGTACAAGTACATGTGCTCCGACCCCGGCCAGCAGCTGGTCCAGAACGCCATCCGCGAAAAGAACCTGACCGGGGTGGTGGTGGCCGCCTGTTCGCCGCGCATGCACGAGCCCACCTTCCGCCGCGCCTGCGCCGCGGCGGGCCTGAATCCTTTCCTATGCGAAATGGCCAACATCCGCGAGCACTGCTCCTGGGTCCACGACAAAGGCGATGCCACCACCGAGAAGGCCATTGACATCGTGCGCACGCTGGTGGCCAAGGTAAAAAAGAACAAGGCCCTGCAGCCGATCCGGGTGCCGGTGACCAAGGTGGCCATGGTCATCGGCGGCGGCATCGCCGGCATCCAGGCCAGCCTGGACATCGCCAACGCCGGCCACAAGGTGATCCTGGTGGAAAAGGAACCCTCCATCGGCGGCCACATGTCGCAATTGTCCGAGACGTTCCCCACCCTCGACTGCTCGCAGTGCATCCTGACGCCGCGCATGGTCGAGGTGGCCCAGCACCCCGACATCACCCTTTACTCCTATGCCGAATTGGAGAGCCTGGACGGCTTCATCGGCAATTTCAAGGCGCGCATCCGCAGGAAGGCGCGCAGCCTGGACGAAAAACTCTGCACCGGCTGCGGCCTGTGCACGCAGAAGTGCCCGACCCGCAAGATCCCCAGCGAATTTGAAGCCGGGTTGGGCCTGCGCCCCGCCATCTACGTGCCCTTTCCCCAGGCCGTGCCGAACAAGCCGGTCATCGACCGCGAGCACTGCACCTATTACCGGACCGGCAAGTGCCGACTGTGCGAGAAGGTCTGCCCGACCCAGGCCATCCGCTTCGACCAGGAGGACGAGATCGTGGAAGTTGCCGTCGGCGCCGTCGTGCTGGCCACCGGCTTCGACATCAAGCACAGCGATTTTTTCCCCGAGTATGGCTACGGAAAATATGCGGACATCATCGACGGCCTGCAGTTCGAGCGCCTGGCGTCGGCCTCGGGTCCGACTCTGGGTGAGATCCGGCGCCCGTCGGACGGCAAGGTGCCCGAGACGGTTGTCTTCGTCGCCTGCGCCGGGTCGCGCGACCCCGCCAAGGGCATCGAGTACTGTTCCAAGATCTGCTGCATGTACACGGCCAAGCATGCCATGCTGTACAGGCACAAGGTGCACCACGGCAAGCCGTACGTCTTTTACATGGACATCCGCGCCGGCGGCAAGATGTACGAGGAGTTCGTGCGCCGGGCCATCGAGGAGGACGGGGTGCAATACGTGCGCGGCCGCGTATCGCGAATCTTCGAACGCAACGGCAAGCTGGTCGTCAAGGGCGCCGACACCCTGCTCGGCGCGCGGCCCATGGAGATCGAGGCCGATATGGTGGTACTGGCCACCGCCGGCGTGGCGCAAGCCGGCGCCGAGGATCTGGCCCAAAAGCTGCACGTCAGCTACGACGCCCACAAGTTCTACGCCGAGGCCCATCCCAAGCTGCGGCCGGTGGAAACCAACACGGCCGGCATCTTCCTGGCCGGCGCCTGCCAGGCGCCCAAGGACATCCCCGAGTCGGTGGCCCAGGCCTCCGGCGCCGCCGCCAAGGTGGCCGCGCTCTTCTCGCAGTCGGAGCTGGTGCGCGATCCCTTGATCGCCGTGGTCGACCGCCAGCCACCCCCGGTCTATTCTTCCTGCGTCGGCTGCTTTCTTTGCCAGAGCGCCTGCCCCTACCAGGCCATCGAAAAGGAGGAGATCCGCGGCCGCGACGGGCAGCTGATCAAGACGGTGGCCAAGGTCAATCCCGGCCTGTGCCAGGGCTGCGGCACCTGCGTGGCCTTCTGCCGCACCAAATCGATCGATATCCAGGGCTTCTCCCATGAGCAGGTGCACGCCGAGGTGCTGGCCCTGCTGAACCGAGGTGAGCGCGATGGCTGATTTTCAACCCAAGATCGTGGCTTTTGTCTGCAACTGGTGCACCTACGCCGGGGCCGACCTGACCGGCACCAGCCGCATGAAGTATTCGCCCCGGGTCAGCATCATCCGCTTTCCCTGCACCGGGCGCATCGACTTCATGCTGCTGCTCAAGGCCTTCGCCAGCGGCGCCGACGGCATCATCGTCTCGGGCTGCCATCCCAACGACTGCCACTACAGCAGCGGCAACTTCCACGCCCGCCGGCGCTGGGTCATCTTCCGCGGCCTGCTCGATTTCCTGGGCATCGACGTGCGCCGCGTGCAGTTTTCCTGGGTATCGGCCGCCGAGGGGGCCAAGTGGGCGCAACTGGTCAACGAGACCTCAGAGCACATCCGGGCGCTCGGGCCCTTCACCGGCTACCAGCGGCTGCGCGGCCTGGGCGTCGGCTGAGGGGGGCGCATGAACGCCTTGCAGGAAAAAGCGCGGCAGCTGCTGGCAACGAAAACGGTCCAGGTGGTCATCGGCTATGCCCGGGGCAGCGGGGGCGGGGCACGGGCGGTCTTTGTCCGCGAGGCGGCGCAGGCGTCCGAACTGGTCTTTGATGAAACGTGCCAGCAGAACCTGGCGGTCTATCTCATGAAGCCCGAAGTGCGCCGGCTGGGCAAAGCGGCTGTGGTCGCCCGGCCGGCCGCTCTGCGCGCCATCCTGCAGCTGGCGGCCGAGAACCAGCTGGCGGAAAACAGCCTGTTGGCGCTGGTGCCCGCTGCTGACGGGATCCTGGCTCTATCGACCTTCTCGGCTCTCGAGGCGCAGGTGGCCGCCCAGGACAATGACCTGAGCGCCGCCGAAAAAGCCGAGCTGGACGGGTTCGCGGCCATGGGACTGGAAGAACGCCGTGGGTTCTGGCAGGAGCAGTTTTCACGCTGCCTGAAGTGCTATGCCTGCCGCGCCGCCTGTCCCCTGTGCTATTGCACGCGCTGCACGGTCGAATGCAACCAGCCGCAGTGGATCCCCGTCCCGGCCCACGACCTGGGCAACCTGGAGTGGAATGTCATGCGCGTCATGCACCTGGCCGGCCGCTGCGTCAACTGCGGCGACTGCAGCCGGGCCTGCCCGGTCGGCATCCCCCTGCACCTGTTGAACCAAAGGCTGATCAGCGACGTGTTCACGAACTTCAGCTCGCGCAGCGGCGTTTCCGCCAAGTCCGACAACGCCCTGTCGACGTTCAAGCCCGACGATCCCGAGGATTTCATTAGGTGAAAGGCATGGAAACGGACAAGCGATCGATCCAGCGCGAGGCGCTGGCAAAACTGTTGGCGCAATGGTGCAGCGAAGGAAAGCGGGTCCTGGCGCCAAAAAGATCCGGCGACAAGGTCGACTTCGATTGGGTCACAGCGCTCGACGAAGTCAGCTTCGACCATGTGCAGACCGTGCAGTCGCCCAAGTCGGCGGTCTTCCCCAGGGTGGAGGAGCTTTTCTCCTTTCGCGGCGTTGATGGCCGGGTCGAAGTCAGGGAACGCGATCCGGACACTCTGCCCGAAACCGTGGTTTTCGGCCTGCGCCCCTGCGATGCCGCCGCTTTTGCCGCCCTGGAGGCCATCTTCAACTGGGACGCTCCCGACCGGCTTTTCTCGGCCCGCCGGGCCAGGACCACGCTGGTTTCTGTCGCCTGTTCCCGCGCCGACGAATATTGCTTCTGCACTTCCGTGGGCGGAGGCCCGGGCGCGGTCACCGGCAGCGACATCCTCCTGACCGACATGGGACGAGGGGAATTTCTGGCCGAGATTGTCTCGGCGCGGGGAAAGGAAATGCTGCAGGCCGCCGATTCCCTTTTCGGCCCCGCGGGCGCTGCGGACAAGGAAAGCCGCCTGGCCAAGCCGGCGGCGGTTTTCACCGCGGACGCCGTTGCGGCTGCCCTGGCCGGCCTGTTCGAGGATGCCGCTTTCTGGGAGGAACAGTCGCGCCGCTGCGTCGGCTGCGGCGCCTGCGCCTATGTATGCCCGACCTGCGCCTGTTTCGATATCCAGGACGAGGGCGGCGCATCCGGGAAGCGGTTGCGCTGCTGGGATTCATGCGGTTTCGGCCTCTTCACCCTGCATACTTCCGGCCACAACCCCCGGCCGCTGCAGAGCCAGCGCTGGCGGCAGAGGCTGATGCACAAGTTCTCCTATATGCCCGAGCGCCAGGGAGTGCTCGGTTGCGTGGGCTGCGGACGCTGCTCGCGCGCCTGCCCGGTGGACATGAACATTCTCGGGCATATCCGGGCCATAGCCGAGGCAAGACCATGAACGCACGCGATGTCTTCAAGCCGTTCCTGATGCGGATCGAGCGGGTGACCGAGGAAGCGCCCGATGTCCGCACCCTGCGCCTGGCGTTCCAGAACGAGGACGAAGGGCGGGGATTCGTTTTCCGCACCGGCCAGTTCGGCGAATACTCGGTGTTCGGCGAAGGCGAGTGCACCTTCTGCATCGCCTCGCCGCCGACGCGCCAGGGCTATATCGAATGCACCTTCCGCAGGGCCGGGCGCGTCACGTCGGCGCTGGCCGACCTGGAGGCCGGCGAGATCATCGGCTTCCGCGGGCCCTTCGGCAATGTGTTCCCCATTGACGAGTGGCAGGGGAAGAATTTGCTGTTCATCGCCGGCGGCATCGCCCTGCCGCCGATGCGCAGCGTCATCTGGAACATCCTTGATCTGCGCGACCGCTACCGCGACGTGACCATTGTCTATGGCGCCCGCACCGTGGCCGACCTGGTGTACAAGCAGGAACTGCAGGAGTGGGCCGGGCGGGATGACGTCCAGCTCGTCAGCACCGTCGATCCGGGCGGCGAGACCCCCGACTGGCAGGGGAAAATCGGTTTCGTTCCCGCCGTCCTCGACCAGCTGGCCCCTTCCAGCCACGACACCGTCGCCGTGGTCTGCGGCCCGCCGGTGATGATCAAGTTCACCTTCCCGGTGCTGACCCGGCTGGGCTTCGCCCCGGGGGACATCTATACGACCCTGGAAAACCGCATGAAGTGCGGAGTGGGCAAGTGCGGCCGCTGCAATACCGGAAAATACTTCGTCTGCAAGGACGGGCCGGTGTTCACCTTCGCCCAATTGCAGGAGATGCCCCAGGAGTATTAAAGAAGACGTTAGATGGTAGACGTCAGACGTTAGCCAGAAGGAAAGCGTTGGAGAGGAAAAGGTATCAGTGGGGAAAATTAGACCCGCATCAGTGATTTGTTCTCAGGGCGATTTGTCAAAAAAGATCCGCTTTTTGGAGACACTTGTCTTTCCTGCTGACGATTAACGTCTAACGTCTGACGTCTGTGGCTAGAGGTCGATATTATTTGAGATCCAGGCGGATGGGCAAAGTTACCCACATGATGTCATCCCCGTGCAGCTGACGGTGGATGGCGGAATGATTGACAGCGTTTTTCCTTTGTGGTACTCAATGAACGGCCGCGGCGGGCCGTATGGCGGAAAAGGGGGAAGCCCATGGAAGATGAACATCGCGAAACGCTGAAAAAGAAGATCCAGATCCTGTTCCAGCTCGGGAAATGGTCGGACGTGGCCAAGCTGTGCGCATCCTACGACGAGAAATACGGCAAGGAAGCGGAAATCGACACGATCCGCTTCAAATGCGATCGCCACATGGGCATGCCGGCCCCGTCGCCGGCGGCTGAAGAGGGCCAGGCCGCGCCGCAAAACAGTGATCCATCCCGGCCGTCCTCCCCGCCGACAAAGGCGATTCCCGATCCCACCCTGCCCCCGATCCCTGCCGCGAACGAGGCGGAAGGGTTTCATCTTGGCCAGGAGGCGGGGGCCGAAAGCCCTGGCCTCGAGGCTGAAGATATTGAAATCGGCGACCCGTTCGCCGCCGACGAGCTGGTCATCACCGATCCGTTCGCCATGGATGAACCCGCCGCCGGCGATGCCATCGCCGCTGACGCCCCGGAATTCCGCATGGCCCCCGAGCCGCCGCCGGTGGTCATCAGGGAAGAGCACGACGATCTCGATGGCGCCGGCAGCGCTGTCGATGAGCTGGAATTGGACGAGCCGCTGGAGCCCGGCTCCGGCCCGGCGCCCGAGGAAAATGATCTCGATTTCGGGAATCTCGGTGTCATGACCATCGATGCCGAACCGGATTTGCTGGCGAAACAACCCGAGTCGCCTCCGCCACAAAAACCGCGGCCCGAGCCGCCGCCGCAGCCCGCCGCCCTGGACCGCGAGCCCGAGCAGGAAGCCCCGCTGCGCGCCGCCCCCGGCGACAGCGCCGGTTCCGGTCGCCGCGCCGAGCCCAGGGAGGAAAGAGAAGCGCCTGTGGAGCCGCGGGCGGCGGAGGAGAGGCGTCTGCCCCAAGGGTCGATATTCGCGCCGGAGCCGGAGAAAGAGACTGCGAAAGCAAAGAAGGAGTTCAGGCTCAAACCGGTGCTGTTCATCGTCCTGCCGCTGGTTGCCGCCGCCGCCTTATGGCTGGCCCTGAGCGGCAGGCTGGATTTTTCGGGTGCCGATGAACCGCAGGCCGAACCGCGGCCTTTGGCCGAACCGCAACCCGTGGCCAAGCCTCCGGCCCAACGGCGGCCGCCGCCGGCCAAGACGACTCCTGCCGTCGCGCCGACAGCGCCGGATGTCGACCCGCAGGCGGCTGAGCAGGAGAAAATATTCGCCGAAAAAATGCGGCAGGCGGAGGCGCTGAACCGGATCGGGGATTTGGTCCATGCCCGGGAGGCGCTGCTGGAGGCCAAGAAGATCAAGGTGACCGCGCCGCTGAGCCAGCTCGAGGAGGAGCTGTCGCGAAAAATCCGCGCAGCCGAAGAACTGGCCAAGGACACGGCCGTGCCCACCGCGAGCGAAATGGACGAGGAAAACGCTGCCCTGGCCAAGGCCAGGGAAGCGGATTCCATTGCCGGCTGGCAGGCTTTCCTGCGCGCTTTCCCGCAAAGCGATTCGCTGCCCCTGGCCCTGGGACGGATCGCCGCCCTGGAAAAGAAAGCCCAGGCGGAAGCCCAGCAACAGCTGCTGCAAAGGATCCGGCAGGCAAGAAAGATCGTTTTGCGCAGCGCAACCACGAATTTGAGCCCGGCCGACGTCATCGCCCTGGCCCGCCAGGGCGGCCGGCCGCCTTCGCAGTTCGAGGCGCACGCCCATGGCGGCGCCACGGTGATGCTGGACTTGACCTCCGGGCTGATGTGGACCCTGTACACGAGGCCGATGGGCTATGACAAGGCCAAGTGGTGGGCCAACCGTCTCAGCGCCGGTTACAGCGGCTGGAGGCTGCCCACGACCGAGGAAGCCTTGACGCTGCGGCATATGGACCGGGCCCAATATTCCGGCCTGGCAGATTTTGCCGTCTGGACCGGTGACGCGGTCAGCGACCAGCCGCGGACGGCCTGGGCGCTGAAACTCCCCGAGGGCCAGTATCTTGCGAAAAAAAGCGACGAGGCCGGCTACGTCTGGGCCGTGCGCGAGGTTTTGAAATAGGTCCTCCCATGAAGTATGTCGGCGCCCATGTCAGCGCGGCCGGCGGCGTGGAGAATTCGCCGCTCAACGCCCGCCGGATCGGAGCCCGGGCATTCGCCCTTTTCACCAAAAACCAGAAGCAATGGCAGGCCAAGCCCCTGGATGCGGCCAGCATCGCCGCCTTCAAGAAAAACCTGGCCGAGTCGGGCATCGCTCCGCGCCATGTATTGCCGCATGACAGCTACCTGATCAACCTCGGCCACCCCGACCCGGAAAAGCGCGAAAAGTCGATCCAGGCCCTTCTGGATGAAGCCCGCCGGGCGGAGCAGCTGGGGCTGCCCTTTTTGAACTTCCATCCCGGCAGCCATTTGGGGGAGCTGAGCGACGAGCAATGTTTGGACGGGATCGCCGACGGCATGAAACGCATCCTGCGCGAGACCGACGGCGTGACCCTGCTGGTGGAGGGCACATCGGGACAGGGCCATCATGTCGGGCATCGCTTCGAGCACCTGGCCCGCCTGCTGGAGCGGGTCGCTGACCCCCGGCGCAGCGGCGTCTGCCTCGACACCTGCCACCTGTTCGCCGCCGGCTACGACATCCGCAGCGCCGAGGCCTACCAGGAGACGATGAGACTCTTTGATGCCGTCGTCGGCCGGGGAAACCTGCGCGCCGCCCATCTGAACGACGCCAAGGTGGACCTGGGCAGCCGCAAGGACCGCCACGACAGCATCGGCAAGGGCAAGCTCGGCATCGAGGCCTTCCGGCTGCTGATGAACGATCCGCGTTTCGACGACATGCCGCTCATCCTGGAGACCATCGACGAATCGCTCTGGCCGGCCGAGATCGAGCTGCTCTACTCGCTGGTCAAGACTGCGGGCTGAGCGCACCGATCTCCCGGCCTCTTCCCCTTCGCGGCGGGATCCGATCGCCCGGAAGCGGGGCGGCGGCGGCCAAAGGCGGGGCCGCAGCGAGCGCCTTTTCTCCCTTTTTGCTTTTGACTTGGATTTTGGCGGTTTCCTTTGCCGTCGGGTTGACTCCCATTGCCCGCTTGTGCTACATCCTCTCCATAGGAGAAGGAACATGGCACCTCGCGGCAAATGGGGCTCGCGCCTCGGCTTCATCCTGGCCGCCGCCGGGTCGGCGGTCGGGCTGGGAAACATCTGGCGCTTTCCCTATATCACCGGCAAGAACGGCGGGGCGCTGTTCGTGCTGATCTACATCGGCTGCGTCATCGTCCTGGGCCTGCCGGTGCTGCTGGCCGAGCTGGCCCTGGGCCGGGCCACGCGCAAGAACCCCGTGGGCGCCTTCCAGGCTCTTTGCCCGGGGGGCAAATGGCATTACCTGGGTTATTTGGGCGTGGTCACGGCGGTGATGATCCTTTCCTTCTATGCGGTGATCGCCGGCTGGACCGTGGGCTACTGTTTCAAGACGCTCAGCGGCCAGTTCGCCGCGGCCGGCAATGTCGAGGTGGAAGCCCTGTTCGGCGAATTCATCGCCGCGCCCTGGCTGCAGATCGCCCTGCTGGCTTTTTTTATCCTCCTGACCGTTTGGATCGTCAGCCGAGGGGTGGCGGCCGGATTGGAGAAGTTCGCCAAGGTGCTGATGCCGGCGCTGTTCATGCTGCTGCTGCTGCTCATGGCTCACTCGCTCAGCCTGCCCGGGGCCGAGAAGGGGTTGCTGTTCTATCTCCAGCCGGACTTCGCCAAAATCAACGGCCGGGTGTTCCTGGAAGCCATGGGCCAGGCGTTCTTCAGCCTCAGCCTGGGGGTGGGGACCATGCTGACCTATGGCTCTTACCTGGGCAAGAAGGAAAACCTCGTCTCCTCGGCGGCCTGGGTCGCGGTCCTGGACACCACGGTGGCCATCCTGGCCGGATTCATCATTTTTCCGGCGCTGTTCTCGCAGCACATGGCGCCCGACCAGGGCCCGGGGCTGGTCTTCGCCATCCTGCCGGTGATCTTCGCCCATATCCCGGGGGGCACGCTGTTCGGCACCCTGTTCTTCATTCTGCTGGCCGTGGCCGCGCTGACCTCGACCATCTCCCTGCTCGAGGTGCCGGTGGCCTTCCTCATTGACGAGAAGCGCTGGCCGCGCCGCCGCGCCGCCTGGCTGGTGGGGGGAGCGGCTCTCGTTTTCGGCATCCCTTCGGCTCTTTCCGGTGGCGGGGTGAAATTCTTCAGTTGCCTGCCCCTGCTGGGCATGGATTTCCTTTCGCTGTGGGACAAAGTATGGGGGAGCGTCGCCATGAGCGCCGGCGCCCTGCTGATCTCCTTTTTCGTGGCCCATGTTTGGAAAACCGCCAACGCCCTGGAAGAGATCACAGCCGCCGGCGCCCGCTTCCGCCTGGCCCGCCTGTGGGCCGTGGCCATCCAGTACGTCTGCCCGCTGTTGATCCTGGCGGTGCTGGTCAGCCAGTTTTTATAGGCTGACCTGTCGTGATTCGAATTTTGTGATTCGTGGCAGGATTGAAGCGGCCACGAGACGTTAGAAGTAAGACGTTAGATGTTAGACGATAGACGTTAGCAAGACAATCAAAAAGTTCTCGTGACGCGCGACGCGGATTACGTTATGCGTGATGCGTGATGAGAAAGAAGGGAAATCGGCGTAAGGTTCAGGCGTAAGGTAG
>CAZLSH010000062.1:0-13806 GCA_964562095.1 uncultured Clostridia bacterium
CGTCGTTGCCGCCGGGGACCAGGGGGATGCGCACGGCCAGCGGCGCCCCGGCGCGGGAGAGCGTTTCCAGGTTCGCCAGGATGAGGCGATTGGAGACGCCGGTCAGGCTTTGGTGGCGGGCGTCGTCGACGACCTTGAGGTCGAAGAGGAAAAGGCCCGTCAGGGGGAGGATCTTCTCGAACGCGGAGAATGGGGCCTGGCCCGAGGTGTCGACAGCGACCCGCATCCCGCGCCGGCGGCAGGCGGCCAGCAGCTCGCCCAGGAAAGCGGGCTGCTGCAGGGGCTCGCCGCCCGAGACGGTCACGCCGCCGCCCGACTCGCGGTAGAAAGGAACATCCTTTTCCAGCTCGGCCATGATTTCGTCGACGCTCATCTCCCTGCCGGCCGCCTGCAGCGCCTCGGCGGGGCAGGCGGCTACGCAAGCGCCGCAGGCGTCGCAGCGCGAGCGGTCGATGACGATCGTTCCCCGGCGCTTGGCCAGCGCCTGGCGCGGGCAGGCGGCCAGGCAGTCGCGGCAGCCTTTCAGGCAGCGGCCGGTAAAGACCATGATCTCCCGCAGCGGCGAGATCCCCTCGGGATTGTGGCACCATTGGCAATGAAGGGGGCAGCCCTTGAAAAAAACGGTGCTGCGGATGCCCGGGCCGTCGTGTATGGCGAATTTCTTGATATCGAAGATGGTGCCCTTCATGCTCATATTCCTGATATCTGATATATCAGTTCTTCGGCTTGTTGTCAATAGGAAAAAACGGAAGAAAGTAGTCAGTAGGCGGTAGTTAGTAGTTAGTAGGAGAGCGCACTCAACGAAATTAAAAAACCTGTGTATAAAGAAATGGCTATTAGTAGATTTCACAAAATGAGTTCGTTAAATTGCTGTTCTACTGACTACTGGCTACTATTTTCCTGACTTGCCATAATTGATTTTTCTGCGCTATACTTCCGCCATGCAAAAAACCAAGGGCGCCCTGGTTTTAAAGTCCCTGAAAGAGCAGGTTTATGATTACCTGCGCCAGCAATTCCAGAAACACCGCCTGCAGCCCGGCGACGCCATCCACATGGACGCCACGGCCAGGAAGCTGGGCATCAGCAAGACGCCCCTGCGCGACGCCCTGATCCAGCTCGAGATGGAGGGCTTTGTCACCATCAGCCCGCGGCGGGGGATATTCGTTAATTCCCTGCCGCTGGACGAGATCCGCGAGTTTTACCAAGTGATCGGCGCCCTGGAGAGTTCGGCCTTGAACGCGGCCTTTCCCGGGCTGGGCCCCGACGGAGTCAAGAAAATGGACCTGTTGAACCGCCAGATGCATAAGGCGATCGACTCCGGCGATTTCGACCTGTTCTACGAGCGGAACCTGCTCTTCCACGATGTCTTCATCTGCCTTTGCGGCAACAGCAACCTGAAGCGCATCGTCGACAACCTTAAAAAGAGGCTCTACGATTTTCCCCAGAAGCGGCAATGGGTCAAGGAGTGGGAAGAGTCGTCGATCCGTGAGCACCAGGAGATCGTCGATTTCCTGGCCGCCGGCGATCCCCAGTCGGCGGCGCTCTTCCTGCGCGACGTGCACTGGTCTTTTAGCGTGCAGGAAAAATTCATCCGCAAGTACTACGGCGCGAACAAGTCATAGGCCGCCGGATTCTCCAGCCAGGCGCGCGGGAATACTGTTGACAGGGAAAATAATCTCGGGTATAATTTCCCTGCGCTGGGATGTCGTCCAATGGCAGGACATATGACTCTGGATCATATGATCGGGGTTCGAGTCCCTGCATCCCAGCCATTGACTTCTTTATGGACGGGGCTATCGTCTAGGGGTTAGGACGGGTGATTCTCAGTCACTAAACCGGGGTTCGAATCCCCGTAGCCCTGCCATTTTCTTCGATTTCGTTTTCGGGGATGAGAACCCCGGAGGGGTTCGACCGATTCGCGATCTGCGAATCGGGACAGCGAGCGAAGCGAGCTGCCCTCCCGGGCGCGCATCAGCAGATGCGCGTCAATCCCCGTAGCCCTGCCATTTCATCGATCTATTTCCGAACCTCCCGCTTCAGGTGGTATCCATCGCAAAACTTTTCTGAACAATGTTGGCGATTAGTTCCCCACTGAAGCGGGGTGGCGTCGCTAGATGGCTCGCAGAGCCTCGCCATAGCGACGCGTACCGGTTTAGTGTATGCCAAGGGGTTCGACCGCATCGCGAACTGCGATGCGGGGACGGCGAAGCCGCCCGCAGGGCGCCTCGCAACAGCGGTGCGTCCCATCCCCGTAGCCCTGCCATTTCATCGATCTATTTCCGAACCCCGCAATCATTCCTTTGGCGCCATCGCTTCATTGTGTTAGAATGATCCCTCATGGAAAATCAACCCGAACATCGAACTTCCGCGCCTGTTATCAGCAAATCCGACATCAACCTGCTGCCCCTGAAACGGTACGAGGGGCCGGTGGAGGTCGTCGCCGACGACGGGCGCCTGGGCGCGGTCATGCCCCTGCTCCATGCCGAACCGGTCCTGGGCTTCGACATCGAGGTGCGGCCGACATTCAAGGTCGGCGACCATTTTCCCCCGGCCCTGGTGCAATTGGCCGGGAAAAGCCGCGTTTTCCTGGTCCAGCTGAAAAAAATAGGGGATCTGGGGCCGCTGGCCGCCCTTTTCGCCGATGCCCGGGTGATCAAGACCGGGGTGGCGGTGAACGGCGACATCGAAAAGCTGCATGAGGTCATGCGCTTCGACCCGGCCGGGTTCGTCGATCTCGGCAAGCTGGCGGCCCGCAAGGGGATCAAGGCCGGCGGCGTGCGCACCCTCGCCGCCCAGCTGTTGGGGCTGCGCATTTCCAAGGGGGCGCAATGCTCCAACTGGGAGCGTGCCGAGCTGGCCCCGGCCCAGGTGCTCTACGCCGCCACCGACGCCTGGATTTGCCGGGAAATATTCCTTTTTTTGGAGAAAATGCCTGATAGCAAAGCGAAAATGAACCCGAACCTTAGTGATAGTGATAGTGTTAGTGTTAGCAAGGCCAAGTGAATGAATATAGACGAGCTGATAACACGACTGGCAAACCCCCCGAACTTAAGTCTTAGCAAGAGCAAAAATCGATCTATTGCTGCTACTTGTCACTTGTTACTCGTCACTTGTCACTGTAGTTCGTATCATTCCTTCGAGGTATGCCCATGATCGACATTGACATTCCCGGAAGCGGAGAAAAGCTGGCGATTGCCCACCTGGTGCTGGACTTCAACGGCACCCTGGCCCTGGACGGCAGGATCCTCCCCGGCGTGGCCGGCCTGCTGCGCGAGCTGGCCGCCGATTTGCAGCTGCACATCGTCACCGCCGGGACCTTCGGCGGCGTGGAGGATGAGGTGCGCGGCATCCCCTGCCGGCTGAAGATCCTTCAGGGCGCCGACCAGACCGGCCAAAAAGCGCGCTATGTCGACGAACTGGGCGCTGAACACACCGCCTGCGTGGGCAACGGCCGCAACGACCTCGCCATGCTGGAGCATGCGCGCCTGGGCATCCTGGTCATCCAGGAAGAGGGGGCGGCGACCGAGAGCCTGCTGGCGGCCGACGTGGTCTGCCGCGACATCGTCTCGGCGCTGCAATTGCTGCTGCGGCCGCTGCGCCTGACCGCGACCCTGCGTTCCTGAGCGCGCGCGCATGAGCATTCCCCGGGGCAGGGACAGGACGCCGGACAAAAGCCGGGATTCGGCCCCGGCTGCCGGCGACTCGCTGGAAAGCTTCATCCTCCTCGAGGCGTCGCGGCGGGGAGCAAAGCGGCTGGCGCCGGGAGCGGCCCCCTTGGCCGGCATGGACTACAGCCTGGAAACCGGGGTGAAGGACAATGCCTTGCGAGGTTTCTGGAAGCGGCACCAGCTTCCCGGCCGGCCCGATGGCCTCGTTGCTTCACCGCGGCCGCGCCATTACCGCACCACCAGCAAGCGGCGCTGCCTGCCGGGGATCACCAGCGAGCGCCGGGGTCGGAAAAACGCTCCCATGCCGATTTTCGCCGTCAATGACGGGTCGGCGCTGCTCGAACCCGCCGAACACGCGGCGATCTACTCCGCCCTGGAGGAGCTGCTGGCGCGGCCGGGATACGCTGCCATGACCCGCGCCCTGAACTTTATCATCATCCGCGGCACCTATGAAGAGTTCATGGTCATTTTCAACATGCAGGCGATGGACCGCGACCTCCATCGCCAGTTGCTGAAGGCCGCCGCCGTTCTCCAGGGGCTGTCGGCGAACATCATCTCCGCCTTTCTCTTCCTCGACCCGAGCCGCTCCCCTTACTACCTGGAAGCCGACCGGCCGCGCGGGGCGTTCCCTATCAAGAAGCTGTTCGGCCCCGAGCGCTTCCGCCTGCGCCTGGGCATGGACGTCTTCAGCGTTCCCGCCACCTCCTTTTCCCAGGTCAATGAGTCCATCCTGCCTCTGCTGCTGGAGCATGCCCGGGCCATGACGGCCGCCGGGAGCGGCGGGCGCCTTCTCGACCTTTATTGCGGCTACGGGCTTTTTGCCATCAGCCTGCGCGACCGCTACCAGGAGATCTTCGCCGTCGACGTCGCCGCCGGGTCGATCGCCGCCGGCCGCGACATGCTCAGCCATTTTGCGGGTGGGGAGCGGGTCCATTTCCGCGCCGCCGCCATCAACCGCGACAGCCTGGCCGCGGCGCTGCCGCCGCCGCTGCCGCCGGCCATGGAGGATGCGATCCTCGATCCCCCCCGCCGGGGGGCCGACAGGGCCGTCATCGCTTCCATCGCCCGACGCCGGCCCGGGCGGGTGCTGCACCTGTTCTGCGCCGCGGACGAGTTGCCGGAGGCGCTCGGCCACTGGCGACAGTGCGGCTACTTCGTCCGCCGCGTCATCCCCCTGGACATGTTCGCCGGCACCCCGCAGCTGGAGATCCTGGTCCTGCTCACACCAGCTTGAGGCGAACTCGGCGGACGGCAGACGGCATACGGTAGACGGCAGACGGTGAGAGAAGAGAAAGGTAAAAGTAAAAAGGCAAAAGTCAGAGAAGAAAGTGTAAGTGGCCGAGCTGTGACTTTAGCGAACTGAATCTCAGTGTCAGAGTTAGTAGCTGCAATTTATCAGTTTAATTAATTCGGCATATGGCTCGCTACTAACACTATCACTAACACTAACACTTACTTTGAGTCTCACTCAGTTTGTGCTATCATGCAGCAAAATCCAAGTCCGAGGGAATTTCATGGCTAAGGTGACCGACTGGTTAAAAGAGAACCGCAAGCTGCTCTTTTCGCTGGAAATCACGCCGCCCGACCGCGGCAAAGGCATGGACGACATCCTGGCCGGGATCGATCCGCTCATGCATTTCGACCCGCAATTCATCAACGTCACCTACCACCAGCCGCACATGGTCTATGAGGAAAAGGACGGCGTCATCACCCGCCGGCCGCGGCGCAAGAAGCCGGGCACCGTGGGCATCTGCAGCGCCATCAAGAACCGCTTCCGCGTCGAGCCGGTGCCGCACCTGATCTGCGGCAGCTTCAACCGTTACGAGACGGAGGACACCCTGATCGACCTCCATTTCCTGGGCATCAAGAACATCCTGGCGCTGCGCGGCGATCCGCCCCCGGGCCAGGCCCGCTTCATCCCCGAAAAGGAGGGCCACCAGTACGCCGGCCAGCTGGTCGAGCAAATTTCCCAATTGAACCGCGGCCGGTACATCGACGAGCTGGAGGACCCTTTCCCGACCAGTTTCTGCATCGGCGTCGCCGGCTACCCCGAGAAGCACTTCGAGTCGCCCAACCTGGACAAGGACCTGCTCTTCCTGAAAAACAAGGTGGACATGGGGGCCGAATACATCATCACCCAGATGTTCTTCGATTTCCGGCTCTACAAGGAGTTCGTGGAAAAGGCCCGGGCTATCGGCATCCAGGTGCCCATCATCCCCGGCCTCAAGCCCCTGGTCGGCAGGAGGCAGATCCAGTCCATCCCCAGCTCCTTCCACGTCAACATCCCCTCCGGGCTCGTCAGCGTCATCGAGGAGGCCCGCACCCGCGAGCAGGCCTTCGCCGGCGGCGTGCGCTTCATGGCCAGGCTGGTCGAGCAACTGCTGGAATACGGCGTACCGGGCATCCACGTCTTCACCATGGGCCAGGGCCACGCCACCAGGGCGCTGCTGGAAGCGGTCTTTTCCGGGACGCGCTGAAGGCAGGAGAGGCAGGTGGCCGCCCCACGCAAGCCCGACATCGAACGGCGCCGGCGCGAAAAGGTCCTCGTCCTCGACGGCGCCATGGGCACGGCCATCATGGCCGCCAAACTGGGCCGGGATGACTACCACGGTCACGAGGGCTGCCACGACTACCTGGTCGTTTCCCGCCCCGATGTCATCGCCGCCATCCATGCCTCCTACCTGGAAGCCGGCTCTGACATCATCGAGACCGACACCTTCGGCGCCCAGGCCGGCGAGCTGGCCCAGCACGGGCTGCGGGAGCGCACCGGCGAGATCAACCGCAAAGCGGCCGCGCTGGCCGTGAAGGTCGCCGCGGATTTCAGCTCCCGGGGGCAGCCGCGCTATGTCGCCGGCTCGATCGGCCCCGGTTCGCGCCTGCCCAGCCTGCAGCAGGTCGATTTCGCCACCCTGGAAGATTCCTATTATGAACAGGCGCTGGGGCTGCTGGACGGCGGCGTCGACCTGTTCCAGGTGGAGACCTGCCAGGACATGCTGCAGGCCAAGGCGGCCCTGCGCGCCCTGAACCGGGCCTTCCGCCAGCGGCGGGCCTCCCGGCCGGTCAGCCTGCTGGTCACGCTGGAAAAGAACCGCATGCTGCTGGGCAGCGATATCGCCACGGCGCTGGCCACTTTCCTGCCCTTTCCCCTCTTCGCCTTCGGCGTCAACTGCGGCAGCGGCCCAGAGGAGATGGGCGAGGCGGTGCGCGCCCTGAGCGCCGCCTCCCCGTTCCCATTGGCTGTCATGCCCAATGCCGGCCTGCCGGTTTTTCGCTCCGGCAAGTACGTGTACGACCTTGAACCCGCGCCGTTCGCCCGCCTGGTGGGCGCCTTCGTCGAACAGCAGGGGGCGGCCCTGGTCGGAGGCTGCTGCGGAACCAACGCCCGCCATATTCGCGCCCTGGTTCGCGCGGTGGGGGGAGCGAGCCCGCGCCCGCTCCGCAGGGTTGTGCGCCGCGGCCAGGCCACGTCGCTGTTCGCCGTCCAGGAATTGCGGGTGAAGCCCGGACCGCTGATCATCGGCGAGCAGACCAACGCCAGCGGCAGCCGCGCCTTCAAGGCGGCGCTCCTGGCCGACGACCTGGATGCCATGCTGGCCGTCGCCCAGGCGCAGGCCCGCGAAGGGGCCCACCTGCTCGACCTCAACGTGGCCTATGCCGGCCGTGACGAGGCCGGCGACATGGAGCGGGCCGCCGCCAGGCTGAACGCCCAGAACCGGCTGCCGCTGATGCTCGACAGCGCCAGCATCCCGGCGCTGGAGGCGGGGCTCAAACGCTGCGCCGGCCGCGCTGTGATCAACTCCATCAACCTCGAGGACGGCGGCGCCCGCGCCGAGGCGATCCTTTCCCTGGCCCGGGACTTCGGCGCCGCCGTGGTCTGCCTGGCCATCGACGAAGAGGGGATGGCCCGCGACCGCAGGCGCAAGGCGGCCGTTCTGAAGCGGCTCCACGACCTGGCCATCGGGCGCGGGCTCAAGCCGTGCGACCTTTTCCTCGATCCGCTGACCTTCACCCTGGCCTCCGGCGACCCCGGCCTGGCCGCCGCCGGCGTGGAGACCCTGGCCGCCCTGCCGCTGTTAAAGAAAGGCATGCCCGGCGCCCACACCCTGCTCGGGGTGAGCAACATTTCCTATGGACTGTTGCCGGCCGCCCGGCGCATCGTCAACGCTGTTTTCCTCTACCATGCCGTGCAGGGCGGGCTCGATGCCGCCATCTTCCATGCCGGGCGCGTGCTGCCCCTGAACCGTATCGCCCCGAGAGAGATCCGCCTGGCCGAAAACCTGATCTTCAATCGCCGCCGGCCCGGCCACGATCCGCTGCGCGCCCTGATGGAGCATTTCCAGGGGAAGAAGGCTGATATTCCATCGGAAGACAGCGAAAATCTCACTCCGGCCGAGCGCTTGCGTGCCGCGGTGCTCAACGGCAACGCCGCCGGGATCGCCGGCGACCTGGCTCTGCTGGCCGCCGATACGCCCCCCCTGGAAATCGTCAACGTCCATCTGCTGCCGGCCATGGCCGAGGTGGGAAAACTGTTCGAAAAAGGCTACATGCAGCTTCCGTTCGTGCTGCAGGCGGCCGAGGTGGTCAAGGCGGCGCTGGACATCCTGGAGCCGCGCCTGCCCAAGGCCGGGCGGCGCCTGCGCGGCACCATGGTCCTGGCCACGGTCAAGGGCGACGTTCACGATATCGGCAAGAACCTGGTCGACATCATCCTGCGCAGCAACGGCTACCGGGTGATCAACCTGGGCACCAACCAGGGCGGCGAGGAGATCGCCGCCGCCGTGGCCGGTCACCATCCCGACCACGTCGGCCTGAGCGCCCTCCTGGTCCGTTCCACGCTGGAAATGACCGGCATCCTGCGCCACCTGCGCGGGCAGGGGATCCGCGTCCCCGTGATCTGCGGCGGGGCCGCCTTGACGCCGGCCTTCGTGGAAACGGCGCTGCGCGCGGAGTACCAGGGCAATGTCGCCTATGCCGCCGACGCTTTCGCGGCCATGAAGATCATGTCCGGCGAAGAGACCGCGCCTCCCCGGCTTGCTGGCGCTGCAGCGCCCGGGGCCAGGGTACCCGCCGCCATTGCTCCCTTCCGGGCGCCGGAACCGCCGTTCCTGGGAGCCCGGGTCGTGCATTGGCGGCTCGAGGAGCTCCTGCCCCTCATCGACCGCCGTGTACTGGCCCGGGCACGCTGGCGCATGAGCCCCGGGGCAAAAGCCGGGCAGTTCTTCAATGAGGCGCTGGAACTGCTCAGCAGCAGGGGGATCGACCGCTTTTCGGCTGTTTACGGGTATTTTCCCTGCCGGCGCAGAAAAAAGAACGTCCTGCTGGTCTCCCATGAGGCACAGGAGGAGCATTTCGACCTGCCCCGCCGCAACGGCATATCGCTGGCCGATTATTTCGCCTGCGACGGGGAGACGCTGCCGCTGTTCATCGCCAGCTGCGGTGCCGGTTTGGACGAACTGGAAAAGGAACTTTTCGTCTCCGACCGCTACAGCCGCTACCTGGTCCTGCACGGCTTAGGGGCCGAACTGGCCGAGGCGCTGGCCGAGGCGCTGCAGCGCCGCATCCGCAGCGAGCTGGGCCTGGCGGCGAAGCAGGGACTCAGGTTCAGCCCCGGGTTCCCGGCCTGGCCCGCCCTGGCCGACCAGAAAAAGCTCGTGCGGCTCCTGGAAGCCGGCCGCATCGGCGTTTCGCTGACCTCAAGCGGCCAGCTGCTGCCCGAGCTGAGCGTCAGCGGCCTGGTCGTCTGCCACCCCCAGGCAGCCTATTTTTGACGGCAGGAGCTTCTTTGGAGAAAAACAGGGAGATCATCGCCGGCCAGGAGCCGCCCGCCGAAGCGGACGGGGCGATCTCTCTGCTTGAGGCGCGGGTGGAGTCCTGGCGCCAGCGGGGGAGCCTGTTCCTGGGACCGCTGCTGGGGCTTGCCGTCCGCCTCCTTCCCATGCCCGGCCTCAGCCCCGGGGCCCATACCCTGGCCGCCATCATCGCCTGGATCGTGGTCTGGTGGATCGGCGAGCCGGTCGCCATCCCGGTCAGCGCCCTGCTGGGGGCCCTTCTGTGCATTCTGGCGGGGGTAGCCGATGCCCGGACCGTCCTGGCCCCCTTTGCCGACCCGACCATATTCCTGTTCCTGGGCAGTTTCGTCATGGCCCGCGCCATGAGCGTTCACGGCCTGGACCGCAGGTTCGCCTACGGCATCATGTCCAGGCGCTGGGTGGGCGACCGCGCCTGGCGCATTCTTTTCGCCTTCGGCGCCATTTCGGCTTTTCTTTCGATGTGGATCAGCAATACGGCGACGACGGCCATGATGCTGCCCATCGGCACCGGCATCATCGCGGCCATGGTCGGGATGATGGAAAGCCGGAGCGGCGGCCAGGTCGACCCCAAGCGCTTTCGCTTCGCCACCGGGCTGATGCTGATGGCCGCCTATGCATCCTCCACCGGCGGCATCGGCACGCCGGTGGGAACGCCTCCCAACCTGATCGGCCTGGCCATGATCGAGAAGTTCGCCGGAGTGAAGATCCCGTTCTTTCAGTGGATGCTGTTCGCCGTGCCCATGCTGCTGGCCATGTACCTGCTGCTGTTCGGGATGCTCTATGCCCTGCACAAACCGGAAATGCCCGTCATCGCGGGCAGCCGCGAGTATGTGCGCCGCGAGTTGGCCAGGCTCGGCCCCTGGAGCCGCGGCCAGAAAAACGCCCTGGCGGCATTCCTGGTCACGGTCGCCCTCTGGGTGATTCCAGGCTTCCTGGCCGTGTTCTGGGGCAGCGTTTCGCCCGTGGCCAAGTGGTATGGCGGCCGCATGCCCGAGGCGGCAGCGGCCCTGGTCGGGGCGGTCCTGCTCTTCCTGCTCCCCGTGGACTGGGAAAAAAGAGAATTCACCATCTCCTGGAAACAGGCGCTGAACATCGACTGGGGCACGCTGCTGCTGTTCGGCGGCGGCCTGAGCCTCGGGAACCTGATGTTCCAGACCGGCCTGGCCGACCGCATCGGCCAGGGGCTGCTGGCAGTTTCCGGGGCCGAATCGCTGTGGGGCGTGACTTTCGCCGCCGTGTTCATCGCCATCCTCGCCAGCGAAACGACCTCCAATACGGCCGCGGCCAACATGGTGGTGCCGGTGATCATCTCCCTGTCCGCTGCGGCGGGCATCAACCCGGTGCCGCCGGCCCTGGGCGCCGTTCTGGGCTGCAGCTGGGGGTTCATGCTTCCCGTCTCCACCCCGCCCAACGCCATCGTCTACGGCTCGGGGCTGGTGCCCATCGTCAGGATGATCCGCGCCGGTTTCCTCTTCGACCTGGCCGGCGGGCTGCTGATCTGGCTTGGCCTGCGGCTGCTGCTGCCCCTGGTCGGGCTCGCCTGAGGGTGCCCTTGCCGGGAATGATTTGACTTTTGCGCCAATGCTGCCTATAATTTCAGCAATGAATAGACCAGCGGCGGGTTTTTTTTAATGGAAGAGTTCAACTGCCCGGAAGGGCTGGGCAACCATTTTCCTTTCCTGATCCAGAAAAACCTTGAGGCGATCGAGAAAGCCTTCGGCCTGGAGATCGCCCTGCGCGGCGACAAGGTCATGTACTCGGGCAACGGCGCCCAGGGGCGCAGGTTCAAGAAGTACCTGCAGCACCTGGTGCTGCTGCACGAGGAGAACGGCAAGCTGCAGGACCACGACATCCAATTCAGCCTGAACCTGGTCGCCGAAGGCAAGCTCGAGCAGGTCCAGGATGACATTTTCAAGAAACACCTCATCAAGGTGGACGGCAAGGAGGTTTATCCCAAGACCTTCAACCAGCGCGCCTATGTCGATGCCATCCACGGCCGCGACATGGTCTTCGGCATCGGTCCGGCCGGCACCGGCAAGACCTTCCTGGCCATCGCCATGGCCCTGAACTTCCTGATCGGCAAGCGGGTGGAGCGCATTGTGCTCACGCGGCCGGTGGTCGAGGCCGGTGAAAAGCTGGGTTTCCTGCCCGGCGACATCCAGCAGAAGATCAACCCCTACCTGCGGCCGCTCTATGACGCCCTGTACTTCCTGATCGGATTCGAGCGCACATCGGAGCTGATCGAGAAGGGGATCATCGAGATCGCGCCGCTGGCCTACATGCGCGGCCGCACCATCAACGACGCGTTCATCATCCTCGACGAAGGTCAGAATACGGTCGATTCGCAGATGAAGATGTTCCTGACCCGCTTCGGGCTCAACTCGCGCGTGGTGGTCACCGCCGACATCACCCAGATTGACCTGGAACAGCCCCGGAAATCGGGCATTTTCAAGGCCATCAAGATCCTGAAGGGCGTGCCGGGAATCGGCGTCACCTACCTGACCCAGAAGGACATCGTGCGCCATCCGCTGATCCGGCACATCATCGAGGCCTACGAAAAGGCGGAAAAATGAGCTTTGACCTGGAACGCAAGGCGAAAAAGCAGCGCCCCGACGCGCCGGAAAAGGGGAGATCGCCATGGGGCAAGGTGCTGATCGGGGCGTTCTTCGTCGTCGTCATCTCCTATATCAGCTACGTGCCCCCGGCGCGCTCCATCCGCGACACCGGGCTGAAGGTCGGCGACATCGCCGCCAGCGACGTCGTCATCCGCAAGGACATGACGGTCGAGGACAAGGAGATGACCGAGCAGAACCGGCGCCAGGCCCGGGAAGCGCTGATTCCGGTCTACGAGTTCAACGCCCAGAAGATCGAAAGCAGCCAGATGCTGCTGAACGAGTGGTTCCGCTTCATCAAGGATGCGCGCCAGGAGTACCTGCTGAAAAGGTCGCAGCTTGAGGCGCTGCGCGCGGGCATCCGCGAGAATTTCGGCCTGGAGCTGCAGCCGCAGGCCCTGCGGGCGCTGATGATGTCCAATACCTTCGCCAGGATCGACCTGGACCGCCTGCTGCTGGCGGCGCGAAAATGGGGCGAGAAGGGGATCATCCTCTCGCGCATCGGCGTTCCCCGCGGCGCGGGCGACGAGATCACCGTCTACAATGAGAAAAAAGGCTATGCCCAGGCCCGGCTGGGGGATTTCCACGACCTGAACGAGATCGAAGCCAATCTGACGGCGCTGCTGCGGGGATTCCGCCTGAGCGAGAAGGAACGGGAGATGGCCCAGCCGATCCTGCTCGACTTCATCAGCACCAATGTCACCTTTTCCAAGATCCTGACCCGCCTGCAGGAGGAAAAGACGCTGGCCCTGGTCAATCCGGTCTTCATCCATCTCAAGAAAGGCAGGATCGTGCTGCGCAGCGGCGACGAAGTCAACAAGGACCATCTGCGCCTGATCCAGCTGATCGCCGCCGACGAAAAGACCAGCTCGCGCCGGGTTCCCGGCGTGTTTCTCATCATGGCCGCACTGGCCATCCTCTTCTTCTTTTTCTGGAGATTGAATATCCTGACCAAGACCGGCGGCATCAACCGCAAGCGGCTGAACTTCGTTTCCGGGGTCACCTTCATCGTTTGCGCCCTGATCTACCGCCTGGCGCTGTTCATCTACCCGCTGGTTCTCAGGAACACGGCCTTCACCATCCAGGTGGACGCCGGCGCCCTGGCGTACGGCATCCCTTTCGCCGTCGGGGCGCTGATCATCGCCTTCCTGTTCGATCTGCAGAGCGCCGTCGTCTTCTCCTTCATCAATTCGCTCATCGGCGCCTTCATCCTGGACTGGGACTTCAGCATCCTGCTCTACGTGCTGGCGGGCAACCTGGCCGCCGCCTTTGGCGTCGAGTTCTACCAGCGCCTGAAGCGCTCCTCGATCCTCAAGGCTTCCTTCTACTGGGTACTGCCGGTCAACCTGCTGACGTCGCTGCTCCATGTCCTGGCCACCGACGATCCCGGCTGGGTGCCGGCGGCGTTCTACACGCTGCTGGGCATCCTTTCGGCGCTGCTGGCCGCCCTGGCCGCCAATTTCATGATCCCGCTCTG
Organism: uncultured Clostridia bacterium; assembly: GCA_964562095.1. GTDB lineage: Bacteria > Acidobacteriota > Aminicenantia > UBA2199 > UBA2199 > UBA2199. The sequence continues at coordinate 13,568 of CAZLSH010000062.1, forward strand.
GGAGGTGATCTTCAAGCTGGTCACCGACCTAAAGCTGGTCGAGATCACCAACCTCAACCTGCCATGCTTCCGCGAGATGCTGGAGAAGGCGCCCGGCACCTACCATCACTCGCAAATGGTGGCCTCGCTGGCCGAGGCCGCCGCCCAGGAGCTGGAGCTGTCGCCGCTGCTGGTGCGGGCCATGGCCCTGTACCACGACATCGGCAAGATCGACAACCCGCAGTTCTACACCGAGAACC
>CAZLSH010000063.1:0-13784 GCA_964562095.1 uncultured Clostridia bacterium
CCTGGAGACGCTGCTGGAAAACCAGATCCGGCTGATCGCCTACCCGGAGATCATGGAGCGCATGGAGGCCAATCCCGACTGCAATCCCTACATCCGCGGCCGCATCAGCGAACTGCGTGAATTCTACCTGCAGCCCAGGGCCGCGGAGGTCATTCCCGAGACCGAGGTCTTGACCGAGCTGACGACCGCGATCGTCGAGGAGCATCAGGACGACGCGCAGCTGGACGTGGACCAGATCCAAAAGGAAGCCCAGACCACGCTGCAGCGCATCAACCGCATGGGCATCTCGGAGCGCGTGCGCCTGGCCATGACCGGGAACAAGACCGAGCGCTTGGTGCTGATCAAGGACGCCAACAAAATGGTGCAGGCGGCCGTGCTGGACAGCCCGAAAATGGCCGTCGACGAAGTGCTGATCCATGCCCGCAATCTCAGCCTGCCGGGCGAGATCATCGGCAAGATCGCCGGCAACCGCGAGTGGACGAAGAACTATTCCGTTATCCTGTCCTTGGTGGAGAATCCCAAGACCCCGGTCAACCGCGCCCTGGCTTTCGTCAAGCAGTTGCATCCCCGCGACCTGAAGCTGCTGGCCCGCGACCGCAACGTCAGCCCGGTGGTCCGCACCCTGGCCCAGAACCTGGAAAAGCAGAAGGAAAAGGTCAAATAGCCAGCAGCCGGTACATCAGTTCCTTGACGGCAAAAATGGTCGGGCGGGCGGCGATCAGTTCCGGGCGGCTGCAGGCGAGGAATGCGTTGTCCTGGCGGTGCATGCCGGTGAAATGGCTGGTCCCGGCCTCGCGCTCTTTCTCCATGCCCCCTTTCAGGTCATAGCCGGGTTCGGAAAGCAGCAGCAGATCGGGAGCCGCGGCCAGCTGCGCCCCGGAGTACAGCTCTTCCGCGTAATAAACGCGGCGGATGGCCCTTTTCCCGCCGACCTCGTAGGCGCTGAACAGGTCTTTCAGGTCGCGGCGCACCCTCTCGTAGTCTGCGGCGGCCACGTTGCCCCTGGGGAATTTCCCCTGGCGGTGGACGTAAAGGCGGGACGGGTCGAGGGCGAAGGCCGTGGCGCGGCCGCTGATCCCCGGCAGGCCCCTGGCGCCCGGGGCCTCGCTGCTGAAAAAGCCGTTTCGTCTCAATATCGGATTGAGGTAGACCTCGCTGCAAATGGGGCCGAACCCATGATCGGAAAGGGCAACGACCTCCATGTCCGGGCGGGCGGCGGCGCGCTGCAGGAAATCGACGGCCGTCTCGTCGACTTCGTGAAAAAAAGCCCTGAAATCGTCATGAAACTCGTGATGCTCGTCGGCGTAGGCATCATGGAGAAAATGCTGCAGCCGGTCGGTGCCGGTCACGGTGAACATGAAGACGTCCCAGTCCTCGCGCTCCCACAGCCGGTCGGCGACCTGTTTGCGCACCTTCAGGGCGCAGTGCAGGTCGGCCAGGAATTCGGCCTTGCGTTCCCTTCCCTTGCCGGCGTCGACATCGATCTGGTAGCCGGCCTGTTTGAGCATGGACAGGTAACGGGGGGGAAAGACCGCCCTTTCCAGCTCGAGGGCGACGAAACCCGAGACCAGCACTCCCGGAATGGGACGGGCGTGTACCCGACCGGCGTGGCCTTTCCCCTGAGCAGGTTGATGATCACCGAGCGCCTGCCGTGGGCCCCCAGTTCGATAAAGAACGGCGTGGCTTTCAAATCGCGGAAATCGGGAAAGCGGACCTGGTAAGAGCCGGGGGACAAGTCGACGAAGCCGTAGATCCCATGCTCGCCGGGCTGGGTGCCGGTCATGAAGCTCGACCAGGAAACGGCCGATATCTCGGGGATGGAGACCGTCATCCGGGCCGCCTGCCCGGAAAAGAAGTCCTTCATCCCGGGCAGGAGCGAAGGCCGGCCCGGGGCGCCGGCGAACATCTCGTGCGCGACGCCGTCCAGGCCGATGACCAGGAGTTTTTTCCCCGCTTTGCCGATGGGCATTACCTCGCGGCCGGCGCGGGACTATTCCACCAGGGGATGGCCATGCTGGAGGATCGCCTGGCCGACTCGGGGGTGGATGTGGTCGACACGCGCGAACGGCTCGCCACGTACCACCGCGTGGAGAACACCTACCTCGCGACGTTCCAGGCGCTCGGAGCGTTGGCCATGCTGGAGGATCGCCTCGGCGACTTCCTTGCGCATCATCGATTCGGGCGGGACCTGCTTGTTCACCAGCTTCTCGCGGATGATCTTGCCGGCAAAGTCGATGCGTTCGGACTGGGGGTGGGGGCAGGTCTTGTCGTTGGCGATGGAGTTGCATTTCTTGCAGAAGAAGAAGCTCATGAAGAACATGGGGGTGATGCCCAGGTCGGGAAAGTAGTCGAATATCTTTTGGGCGGCGAAGGGATGGTAGTAGCTGCCCACCCCGGCATGGTCGCGGCCGATGATGAAGTGAGAACAGCCGAAGTTCTTGCGCACGATGGCGTGAAAAATGGCCTCCTTGGGGCCGGCATAGCGCATCTCGAACTGCAGGATGGACATGGCCGTACGCTCCTTGACGTAGTACTCGTCGATGAGCGCCTTGTAGGATTCCAGGATCACCTCGTCGGTGAAGTCGCCGGGCTTCTTCCTGCCGATCACCGGGTTGATGAACAGGCCGTCGACGATGGACTGCGCCGATTTCTGAACGTATTCGTGGCCCAGGTGCGAGACGTTGCGCGTCTGGAAGCCGACCACGGTGTTCCACTTCTTTTCCTTGAAGAGGACGCGGGTCTCGCGCGGCGTCAGGTAATAGGCGGGGAAATGGCTGATGGGCTCGCTGAGGAAATTGATGCTGCCGCCGATGAAGAGTTCGCCGCCGGCCTTGATCTGCTGCACGCCGGGGTGCTTCAGGTCGCTGGTGCCGAAGACCTTCTGGGCGTATTCCTCGAAATCCCAGGCGTAGACGTCCTCGACCTGCATGGAGGCGATGGCCGCCTTCCGGGTCTTCAGGATGATGGTGTCGTTCTTGGCGAATTTCTTGGCTGTTTCCCTGTCGACGGGCAGGACGATCGGCAAGGTCCAGGCATGGCCGCTGGCCAGCCGGCTGTTGTGCACCACCTCGCGGAAATCCTCCTGGTTCATGAAGCCCTTCAGGGGAGAAAAGACCCCGGTGGCGATGTTCTGCACTTCAATGGCCTTCTCCTCGTCGATCTCCAGGTTGAAAAACTTGTCGCGAAAGGAAAGGATGGCCTCGCGCTCTTTCGCCGACAGGACGCGGTCGATCAGCTCGCCGCCGTGTGGTTTGACGATCATCATGTTCTCCTTAGCTGATGTAGCCGAGCTTCTTCAGCTTCTCGCGAACCTTGTCCTCGTCGGCTGGCGAAAGGTCGGCCTGGCCGCTGTTCTGGGCCGTGTATTGGCTGAGGATGTGGATGACGAAGGTGGGCAGGTCGGGGAAATTCTGGCTGGCCAGCATCTTGATCAGGTCCTGGCGCAAATAGTCGGGAATGACGATGTCCTTGCCGGCGGGCCGCAGGTAGCCCAGTTCCTCCAGCTTGTCCAGGATCTTGCGCAGCGACTCCTCCTCGCTCTCCCGGTCGCTCTCGATCACCAATTCGGGCCGCAGGGGCTCTTCAAAGGGGTCCGAAACGCCGGTGAAGTTTTTGATCTCCCCGGCCAGGGCCTTCTTGTACATGCCCTTGACGTCGCGCTCGATGCATTTCTCCAGCGAACATTTGACGTAGACCTCGACGAAGTTGCCGATCATGCCGCGGATCTCGTCGCGGATGCTGCGATAGGGCGAAACGAACGCCGCGGTGACCACGGCCCCGTGCCGGGTCAGCAGGGAACAGACGAAGCCGACGCGGCGAATATTCTCATCCCGGTCCTCCTTCGAGAAACCCAGCCCCTTGCTCAGGTATTTGCGGGTGATGTCGCCATCCAGGTCCTCGCTGTGGATGCCGCGCTTCTTGAGTTCAGCGCTCAGTTTCAGAGCCAGGGTGGTCTTCCCCGAGCAGGGAAGGCCGGTGAACCAAACCGTTACTCCTTTCATGATGACTCCTTTTCTATCGGTATTTGCCAATGAGCTAGCGTTGCACGACCAGGTATTTCTTGGGCAGGATGAGCTTGCTGGAGAACTGGACGTTGGTCAGCAGGATCATGGCCCGCTCGCAATCGGGAAGCTCCTCCTGAAATATCCCCTCCCAACCCTCGAAATCACCCTCGTCAATCAGGATGCGGTCACCCGGGCGGAAATGGTCCTGGCGCCGGCGCAGCACGACCAGGCCGTTGTTTTCGCGCGACTTGATGTCCTGGATCTTCTCGTCGGCCAGGGTCCAGAGGCTCTCGTTGCAGCCCAGGATGGTCTTGACTCCGTGCGTATAGCGCACTTTCTGGTAGCATTCGTGGATATCGAAGCGGGCGAAGAGATAGCCGCTGAACAAGGGGGCGATGCGGTCGACCTTGACCCGGTTCTTCTTGATCTTTTTGTTGTAAATGGGCAGGTAGACGTCGATCCCCAGCGTTCGCAGGTGCTTTTCCGCGTCGAATTCCTGCTTGGGCTTGCTGTTGACGATGAACCACTCGCTGCCGGGGAAGTCTTTCATCTGAGGATTTTAGAACAAAGAGCCCCGCTTGTCAATGGCGGCGTCCGCGAGCGGGGAGATTGCCCTTGCGGACGAGATTTCCCGCCGGTTTCATGATATAATCGCCCCGTAAGGAAGAAGCCATGTCCCCAGAAACGAACGAACACACCGTCCAGCCGGCCAACGAAGCCGGCGCCCAGGCCCAGGGCGAGGCGATCCTGGAGGAGTACTGCAAGCCGTTCTGGAAGAACTCCAAATTCTGGCTGGGGGCGGTGTCATTGCTGATCCTGGCGGTCTTCGCCCTGGTGTACAAGAGAACCGTCATGAATACGGCCATGACCCGGGGCGAACTGCAGGCGGCGCTGGAGCTTTTCGATATCTCCAGCCAGTGGAAAGTCACCGAACACGTCAACGACGAGGACTTCCAGGGCATCGTCCTGGCCCCCGAGGTCTCGTTCCGGCTGCGCAACGTCTCGCAGAAGGACCTGAGCTATGTGTTCCTGCTGGGAGTGTTCCGCTTCATGGATACCGGCAAGCTGATCGGCGAGGGCTATCGCATGGCCCTGCGCCAGCCGCTGCCGCCGGGTGCCAGCAGTGGGCGGATCACGCTCAATGCCGGCTTCGGCTACCGGGCGACCTCGGCGGCGGCTTTCGAGAAGAACCGGCAGAACTGGCGGAATGCCTCCTGCGAAGTTTTCGCCAAGTCGCACAATTCCGGGTTCGCCCCGGTCAAGACCTTCTACATCAGCCGCCGTATCGAGGGCTTGGACGTCGAGGTCGAGATCAAGTAGGCGGGATTTCCTTTTGCCCCGCCAGCGCCTCGCCGCGGCGGTCAAATCGCCATGTCGTTCATCGCCGCCATCAGGCGTTCGCTGATCCGTTCGCTTTCGCGCTTTCCCCGGGGGTCATAGGTCACCCCGCGGCCGATGGTGATCGTTCGTTTTCGCGAATGGGCGAACACGGGATAGAACGTCACCGCCTTTCCCGACTGGCGGAAATAGTATTTCGCCACATGAACGAAGCCGGTGTAGAATGGCGAGATTCCCGCTGCCGCGTATTTGCCGTTGGGCGACTTGGCCGGGGCCTCGGGAAAGATCAGCAGGTTGTCCTGTTCCTGGAGCGCGGTCACGCTCCGGCTCATCGTCTGCAGCAGCTCTCTGGACGCGCCGCGGTAAACGGGAATGGGCTCCACCGAGTTCAGCAGCCAGACCAGTATCGGGCGCGCCAGCTTCATGAACCCCCGCGCCAGCCAGGCGGGCCTGACGCGGGCGAACGTGTTCCGTGTCATATGGGCGATGATGGACTCCCGTTCGAGCATGTGGGCGTCGATCCAGGGCCGGAAGGAGAACGGCAGGTACAGGTTGGTGACGATCGGCCCGTAGATCTCGCGGTGGTTGGCGACGAAAATGACGGGGCCGTCGCCGAGGTGGACCCGGCGCGCCCCGATCACCCGATGGTAGAAGAAGGGCTTCAACAGCAGCGCCAGAATCTTGACCCCGATCCGCTGGCGATAGCGCTTGACCAGCATGCGCCGCAGCCTGGCTTCCAGCGCCGGAATGACCGTGCGCGAGCGCTTCTGCTCCCGGTACAGCCGGAGTTTGCGCAGGGTATCGCGGCTCAGCGGCTGCAACAGCGCGAAGAACATCGATAACAGGACGAAGCCCAGCGGCAGAAAATTCAATATCCCGACGAGCCGGTTGCGCATGACATGCGGGTCGCTGCCGGCCAGCCAGCGCCCCGCCAGCACCTGGTTCATCAGGAACAGTTCCAGGCTGATCATCAGCCCGGCGATGATGAAGGCGGCCTGTTGCACCAGCGAGCGGTAGGTGCGGACCGACGCCTTGCTGCTGTCTTCGCTCAACTCGAGCACCAGTTGCATGTCCTCCTGCATGAACGTCGCCAGCAGGGTCATGATCGCCAGGCCGACGGCTTGCACCAGGCTCCAGGCCCAGGTCAGCAGGGGATCTGCCAAGACGAAGCTCTCCGTGAGCTCGACGCGGGCGACCAGCCAGAGGAAGCCCCCGATCAGGAAGAAGGAACTCTTTTCGACGTCCTTCAGCCAGCCGTGCTGGAGCAGATGGCCGAGCACGACCGTGACGGTCAGGATCAGCGCCAGCCACAGCGCCGCCGGCAGAAAGCGGTCGCCCGGCAGAGGCATGAGGCGCAGCATGCCCATGTAGGCCATCATGCTGAGGTAGAGGGCGACCTGGGAGCACAGCAGCAGGGCGTTGTACAGCCGGTACGAAGCGATTTCCCCGGCGCCGTATTCGGCCTCCTCGACGAGCGCATTGTTTCTGTTGCGCTGCAGCCACCAGGAAATGGCAAAGGGGTAGATCAGGGCCGGCAGGGCGAGTTGCAAGGCCAGGCGCCGGCTGCCGCCGCATCCCAATAGCAGCAGCAGCGCCGCCGTCGCCGCGCCCTGGATGACGGCCGCCTGGCGTTGGCAGCGGCGCCTGTCCCCGTGCCAGCGCAGAAGCGCTTCATGGGTGAACAGGGAGCGCAGCATCAGCAGCGCCGCGGCGCCGGCCACGACCATGCGGCTGGCCAGGGAAGACGGCACATCGTACAGCAGGGTGGCCCCGGTCCCGAATGCCAGGACCAGGATCGTCAGGGTAAAAAGGATCGTCAGCTGCAGCCGGTGCCCTTCCCAGAACTTCCGGTGCGACTTCAGGCGGAAGTAATTTTCGCCGACGAAACCGGTGATGAAAAGGATGGCGCCAAAAAAAGCGCTGCCCAGAAGCACGTGCGCCGCGTACAGGCAGATGGAAAAACTCAGCAGGTCCAGGACGCGGAACGCCTGGCTTTCGTTGACGATGAATTCACCGCTCGACGGGTTCATTCCCCTCATTGTAGCGCAGGAAAGCCCGGGCGGCAACGGGCCGCGGGCGGTCGGCTTATTTCAGCAGTGCGCTGATCTTGTCCCTGAGTCCGGTTCCCCGCAGCTGCGTCGCCGCGATCTTCCCCCTGCGATCGATAACGAACGTGGAGGGGATGAAGCGCACTTCGTACATTTCCGCCAGCTCGCGCGCCGACTGGGGATCGATGACGTGAATCCAGCCCATCCCTTTTTCGCGGACGAAGCGGCGCGCCGCCTCGATGTCGCGGTCAAGGCTGATGCTGATCAGCACGAAACTGCGGTTGCCGAAGCGCTTCTGGATGTCGATCAGATGCGGTACCTCGCCGCGGCAGGGCGGGCACCAGGTGGCCCAGAAGTCGAGGAGAACGACGCTGCCCTTGAGTTTGGAGAGCGTGTGCCGGGCGCCGGCGATGTCGGTCACGGTAAAATCGGGCGGAGTGCTTCCCGCACCCTGGGCGTGGCAGAAAAAGGCCGCGGCCAACACGAACGCGGCGATCCATGGCAGGGTTTTGATATTTTTCATGCGGATATCATACCATGAAAGTCATATATCGCCCAGCCTCTGGTCTCGAATGGATCCCGTGATTGAAAAGCAGCGGCGATTGCGATATATTGTAGGCGACGCAATCGCCGACGCCCATTGGAATGGCGATGCCGATCCAAAAGAGGTGCCACATGTCGTATTTGCTGAGCGTGAAGGAAATTCTGGAATTCGCGGTCTATATCGAGGAAAGGGGGTATGAGTTCTACATCGAGGCCATCAAGAAGTTCCCCGACCCCCGCGCCACCAAACTCTTTCAGTACCTGGCTGACGAGGAATTCCGGCACGAAAAGGTGTTCAAGAAGCTGCTGGCCCTTGAGGGAGGCCTGAAAGCCGGGGAAGCCGATCCGGAATACCGGGCCTACATGAAGGAATTCGTCAAGACCCACCAGCTGGGCGACAAGGAGGCGATCCACGCCAAGCTGGCACGGTTGTCGACCCTGGACGAGATCCTCGACCTGGCCATCGGCTTTGAGAAGGACTCGATCATCCTTTTCTCCGAGCTGAAGGAGATGTTCGCCAAGGGGCATACCACGGCGGTGAAGAAAGTCATTGTCGAGGAGATGGGCCATTTGCGCAAAATCTTTGCCATCAAGCGCAAACTGGCCGCGAAATAGCGCTTGCCGACCCCCCGCGGAGGAGAAAAGCCATGAAGCTGATGGAAATCATTGCCGCGCGCCGGGCCTACCGTTCGCTGCAGCCGGCGGAGATCACGGAAGACCTGGTCCGCGAACTGGCGAAGGCGGCGTCGCTGTCGGCGTCATGCTTCAACAAGCAGCCCTGGCGCTTCGTCTTTGCCTATGAACCGGGCGTGCTGGAAAAACTGGGTCAGGCCATGAACCAGGGCAACGAATGGACGAGAGCCGCATCGCTGATCGTCGCCGTCTGCAGCCGCCGGGACCTGGACTGCGTGGTCAAGGAGCGGGAATACTTTCTTTTCGACACCGGCATGGCCACCGCCTTCCTGATTCTGCGCGCCACGGAGATGGGGCTGGTGGCTCATCCCATCGCCGGTTATGACGAGGAAAAAGCCAAGGATATCCTCGGCATACCCGCCGATCTGACCCTGATCACCCTGGTCAATATCGGCCGGCACCTGCTGCCGCCCAATGACCTGCTGAGCGAGAAGCAGGCGGCGATCGAGAAGGAAAGGCCCGGGCGCCTGAGGCTGGAAGAGATCATGCGCCTGAACCGCTATTCGGCGGAGTAGCGGCGCGGGTCCGGGCCCAGTTTCTGAATGGCCTCCCGGGCCAGGCGGTCGGCGCGTTCGTTGAGCTCGACCTGGCTGTGCCCGGCGACCTTGTGGAACGTGATGCTGGAGAATTGATCCTTCAGCGCCAGCAGCCGCAGCCAGAGATCCTTGTTTTCCACCGGTTTTTTGGCCGCGGTCAGCCAGCCGTTCCGTTGCCAGCGCCGGTACCATTTCTGCAGCAGGCAATTGGCCAGGTAGGCGCTGTCGGTGTAGACATCGACCGGCAGCGAGCGGTTGCGCACCTCCTCCAGGGCCTTGATGCAGGCCAGCAGCTCCATGCGATTGTTGCTGGTGTTGCGCTCGGCTCCGGAGATCTCCCTGGCATGGTCCTTGCAGAGGAGTACGGCCCCCCAGCCGCCGCGGTTCTGCGGCTGCTGGTTGTTGCTGCAGGCGCCGTCGCAGTAGATGATGATCCGTTCATTCATGTCGTTCACGGGAATCGGCATTATACTCCTCTGCGGACGGGAAAGGCAATGCTCAGGATTTTCCTGATTCGGCCCGGGACTTGATTTTGCTTTTTTTATGTTATAATGAAATCACGGATCACACGAATCAAGGGGCATGATGGCCAAAAAGATCGCGATCATCGACGATGATCATATCATCCAGGAATCTTTGCAGGAGCTGCTGAACGAAGCCGGCTTCGCGGTTTCCCTGGCCGCCGACGGCGTCAGCGGCTACGATCTGATCTCCAGGGAAAAACCCGACCTGGTGGTGGCCGACATCCTGCTGCCGCGGTTGCACGGCATCGCCCTGTGCGAAAAAATCCGGGCCAATGAGGAATTCAAGGGCATGCCCATCATCCTGATGACCGGGGTTTACAAGGACGTCAACCTGCGCATGTACGTGCACAAAGGGCTGGCCAACGACTTCATCGAAAAACCGTTCCGCGAAAAGGACCTGCTGGCCAAGATCGAGCACTTCATCGGCGCCGGCGAGCGCGAGCTGGCCCAGCCCGGCGCCCCGGAGGTCCCTGATTCGGCGCGGAACCCCGGAAAGCAGGCCGGCCGCTCGCTGGCCAGCGAACTCGACGACCTGGTCACCTGGGCGCACGGCAAGAAGAAATAGCCAAGCCAAAGGTGCCAGGTTCCATGTTCCAAGTTCCACGTTGGAATGTATTCCGTACTCGGTCTACATTAGACGGTTCACAGTCAGAAAGAGGCAATACGAAGACTTAAATTACAAATCCCAAATTCCAAATAACAAATAAGCTCCAAATTCCAAATTCCAATTTCCAAAACTAAAGCTCCTTGCCTGGAATTCTCTTTGTTTTGGTCATTGGGTAATTGGAATTTGGAATTTATTTGGAATTTGGTGCTTGTGATTTGGAATTTAAGTCTTCCTATTGCTTTTTCTGAACCTCTACCGTAACCCGATTGCTTCCATTTTTTGCTGACAGTGACACTGACACCGGCATTTCGTTACTTCTTTTCATGGTGCTCATGGTCACCGCCATGCGCCATGTCGCGGCCATGCTGCATGACCGTCGCCAGCAGGCGGGCGCAGAGTTCGGCGCCGCGGAGCGATCCCGGGAAATTGACGATCAGCGTTTTCCCTTTCATGCCGCTGTAGGCGCGGGAAAAAACGGCATGCGGCGTCTCCTTTTCCGATTCGCGGCGCAGCCACTCGCTGATGCCGGGAACTTCGCGATCGCACCAACGGGCGCAGGTCTCGGGGGTGATGTCCCGCGCTGAAAGACCGGTGCCGCCGCTGGTGAAGACGTAATCCCGGTCGCTGTGCTGCCGCAGTGCCGCGGTGATGGCGGCGGCCTCGTCGGGGACTACCTGGAGGGAGACGGCGATGCCGGGCAGCTTCTGCTCGAGGACCTCCCGGATGCGCGGTCCCGAGCGGTCGGCGTATTCCCCGCTCCAGGCCCTATCGGATACGGTAATTACCGCTACTTTGAGCATGTTTTTTCTCGAAGATGCAAGCCGCTTCCACCTTGAATTTCATGCTTGTTCTTTTCCAGCAGGGCGATGGCGCCGATGATCATGTTCTTGTCGACCGCCTTGCACATGTCATAGAGGGTCAGGGCGGCCACGCTGACGGCGGTCAGCGCCTCCATCTCGACGCCGGTCCTGCCCTCGCTGACGGCGCGGGCGATGATCTCGATGCCGTCGCTGACCGGCTGAAACTGCACGTCGAGCTGGTGGATGGCCAGCGGATGGCAGAGCGGGATCAGATCCGCCGTTTTTTTGCCGGCCTGGATGCCGGCGATGCGGGCCACGGCCAGGGCGTCGCCCTTCTGCAGGCGGTTCTCCTCAAGTTGCTTCAGGGTGGCCGGGGCCAGGATGATCTTGCCGGCGGCGACCGCCTCGCGATGCATGGGCGGCTTTGGGCTGATATCGACCATGCGCGCCTTCCCGGAATCATCGACATGGGTCAGTTTCATCTAGCCTCCTATTTGCCAGTTGCCGCGGTTGGCGCAGCCGATGCCGCAGGCAGGCTTGGCGCGCACGGCCTGCAGCAGGCTGGTGCGGATGTCATTGAAATCAATGGCGAATTCGAGGTCGGAGAACAGGCAGGGCTTCAGCTTGCCGTCGGCGGTCAGGCGCAGCCGGTTGCAATCATGGCAGGGCAGCGGCCTCTCGGCTTCCAGCCGGCCTTGAGCGCTGCGGTGGTCCTGCAGGCTGTAGTGATGGATGCGCTGCAGGCGCAGGCCGTTCCGGCGGCAGAACTCCTTCATGGCCTCCACCTCGTCGTCGTTGAATCCCGGGATCAGCACCATGTTCAGCTTGGTGCCGCGGAAACCCGCTTCTTGGGCGGCGCGTATGCCGGCGAATACCGTCTCGATATCGCCGCAGCGCGTGATCCGGCGGTACTTGCCGGGGTCCAATGTGTCCATCGAGATGTTGAGGCGGTCAAGCCCCGAGCGCTTGAGCTCCGCAGCCAGTGGCGCCAGCAGGGTGCCGTTGGTGGTCAGGCACACCTCGCGAATGCCGGGGAGGGACTTGAGCTCACGGACCATGAACGAGACGTTCCTGCGAACCAGTGGCTCGCCGCCGGTCAGGCGCAATTTGCGGATGCCCAGCTCGGATGCCGCTTGCGCGACCTGGACGACCTTCTCGTAGGGCAAAATGTCGTCATGGCTTTTCAACTGGATGCCCTGTTCTGGCATGCAGTAGCTGCAGCGCAGATTGCAGCGGTCGGTCACCGAGATGCGCAGATAGTTGATCTCGCGGTTATAGGAGTCGTACATCGACCATGCTCCCTGCCGGAATGGCTTTCAGTCCGGCCGGAACGCGCAGCAGGGCGTTGGCCCGGCTCAGGGCATGCAGGTGCGCTGAACCGTGATAGGCGAGAATTTCGGCCTTGCCATCCCTGTACAAGGCGGGAAGAAACAAGGTGCGCTCGCTGCGCCGGCGTCGGTAGTCCGTTTCCAGCACGGCCGGCAGGATCAGTGGCCGGTAGGCATGCCCCAGCCAGCGCAGCATCAAGGGCTTGATGAAGACCTCAAAAATGACAAAGGTGGAGACCGGGTTGCCGGGAAGGCCGAAGACGGCTTGCCCGCCGCGGCTGGCAAAGACGGTGGGCATGCCGGGCTGGACGGCGATCTTCTGGAAATGCAGGGTGCAGCCGGCCTGTTTCATGGCCGCCGGCACAAAGTCGAAATCACCGGCCGAGACCCCGCCGGAGAGGATGATCGCGTCGCAGCGCTGCAGTCCGGAGGCGATGGCCTGCGCGGTCGTCTCGGCGTGGTCGGCCACTTCGCCCAGGAGGATGGGTTCGCAGCCGCAGTCGCGCAGCTGCGCGACCAGGGAATGGGAATTGCTGTCGAATATCTTTCCCGGGCCCAGGGGGGCTCCCGGCGGGACCAGCTCCGAGCCGGTGGTGATGATGGCCACCCGGGGCGGTTTGGCCGTTGGTACGTGGGCGAAGCCCAGAGAGGCCAGCATCGCGATGCGCGCCGCCGTCAGGCGGTCGCCCCTGGCCATGACGGCCTCTCCGGCATGGAGGTCTTCGCCCCGGCGGCGGATATTATCATTGGGATTCTCCCGGATGATTTTCATCCATCCGTCCGCTTCCTCGGTGCACTCGCGCATGACCACGCGGTCGGCGCCGGGGGGGAGCATGGCGCCGGTCATGATCCTGGCGCACAGGCCGGGTGTGATCGTTTGCTTGGGAGGAGTGCCGGCGGCGATGGTCTCGATGACCCGGTAGGAGGGGGAATCGTCCCCGGAAATATAGGCATAGCCGTCCATGGCCGATTTGTCGAACTCGGGCATGTCGCCGGGAGAGAGAATATCCAGGGCAAGGAAACGGTTTTGCGCCTCAGAAAGGGGGGTGGTCTCGCTTTTCACCTGGACAGGGAAGGCGGCGAGTATCCTCTCGGCCTCTTCGCTGGCCAGCATGGGTTCAGAAGCCATGGGCCGGGCAGCGGTTTTTTTTGGGGAAAAAACCTGATTCGGGCATTCTTTCTCCTTTCCGCTCAGGGAGGCCGAAACGTTTCCCTATCGGCCCTCTCGGTTGCAAAGCCTGGCAATGAATGCGGTAGCTTCTTCAACTCGGAGAAATCCCATTTTAGCAAAAATCGGGTCCTGGGTCAATTGTCCGTCGATCAGCAAGGGGGCTGATTGGAAATCGGGATTTCCACAGAAAGA
>CAZLSH010000064.1:0-1672 GCA_964562095.1 uncultured Clostridia bacterium
GCCGGCGTATTTCCGCTCCTGGGTGTCCACGCGGATGCGCTCGCCCTGGGTGATCTCGGCCGGCATGTTGTTCTGGGTGGTGGCCCTGGGGGCGGAGATGATGCGCGCCTTGCCTTTCGAGGTCAGGGCGCTCAGGGCCACGTCGAGGTTGAAGGTGCCGGCGATGTTGCCCAGGCTGATCTTGGGAAACACGACGCTGTCGGCCGTCGGCACATTGATCATGTAGCCCATGGGATTGTTCGTCCCATCCACCACGCCACCGGCCTTGATGGAGTTGGGGAAGACCAGGTTGGTCTGGTTGCCGTAGGAGGAGTTGGCGATAGCGTTCATCCCCCACTGGATGCCGAAGGTGCTCAGCGACTCGCTGGACGTCTCGACGATGCGCGCCTCGATCTGCACCTGGGGATTGGCCGCGTCCAGGGTATCGATCAGGCCGTCGATGACCTTGATGCGCTCGGGGACCTCGGAGATGATCAGGGTGTTCGTGCGCTCGTCGGTGACCAGTTCTCCGCGCGGGCTCATCTGCTTCTTCAGGATGGCCTGCACATCATTGACCTTTGCGTAACTGAGGGTGCGGGTGGAAACCTCGAGGTTGCCCTCCTGCTCGCGCGCTTCGCGCAGTTCCTGGCGGCGCTTGGCCTCGAGGGCCAGGTCCTCGACCTTGCCGATGCGCAGGATGTTCCCCTCCTGGATCATGTCCAGGCCATTGACCTTGAGCATGATCTCCAGGGCCTGGTCCCAGGGCACCTGCACCAGTTCGCAGGTGAATTTGCCGGTGACGTTGGGGTTGATGACCATGTTCAGCCCGGAGACCTTGGCGATGAACTTCAGGATGTTGCTGATGTCGGCGTTCTTGAAGGAAAAATCGTAGGGCTCGCCGGAATACTGCGGCCGGCCCTCGTCCACGGTCTGCCTGCGGAAGTTCAGGTCGATGGGCGTTTCCTCAGCGGGCGGCGCTGCGGCCTGGGCCGTTTCCTCCTCGGCCCGGGATTTTTCCGGGCCGAAGAACTCAGGGGCTCGGGCGGCGGCGTCCGTTCCCTTGGGGGATTGGGCCAGCAGCACCCTGCCCTCGCTCGGCGGCTGGGCGCCGGGCTCAACCTTCATGACGGCCTGAACCGGGGCGGGCTGTTCGCGAGCCGGCGGCTCGGGCGCGGGGGCTGCCGCCTGGGCCAGCTCGGGCGTTTTTTCAGCCGCCAGGGGATCATCGAAGAACTCCACCTGCAGCAGGCTGCCTTTGGCCTGGACGGCGAAGTGCTTCAGGTAGTCGAGGTCGAAGACAACGCGGTAGATGTCGTTGGAGTTGTTGCCGCCGCGGATGCTCTTGACGTTTTTCAGGTTCACGGCCCGGTTGATCTTCCGCGACTGGGCGTTCTTCAGGTCAATGGCCAGGCGCACCGGATGCTGCTCGATGGGGATGACGCGGTATTCGGTCTCGCGGGACAGCGCCAGCTCGAAGCGGATGCGCCCCGGCTCCTGGGCGGCGACCCGCACGTCGTTCAGGCTGACCCGGCCGCTGTCGGCCCTGGAAACGGGCGCCGGCGCGGCCTTTTCAGCAACCGGCTTCAGGACGGGTGGCTGCGGCACGCTGGCGGCGGCCAGGCCCTTCAGCACCGGGAATTCGATGTACAGCCCGGTCTGATTGGTGAACACCCGGTAGTTGGCCTCGCCTTTG
>CAZLSH010000064.1:1682-13692 GCA_964562095.1 uncultured Clostridia bacterium
GAGCAGGATCTCGACGTCGGAATAGTCGGTTCCCGGCTGCACTTTCAAGGCCTGGACCACGGGGGAGTCGAAAGCAAGCGAGGTTTCGTCGACCTGGAAATCGGCGTCCTGGATGCGCATGACCAGGCGCTTCAGGTTATCCTTCTCCGGGTAGAAGATGTCGGGGATGGGGAGGATCTTGTCGGTCTGCATGTGCAGCTGCACGAAATCCTCGCCCGGGAAGTACTCGATCTTGTTGATGGTCACCTTGGCGTCGAGTCCCAGGCCGACGGATAAAATGAAAAGTATCAACAAAATCCTAGTTGTCGCTTTTCTCATTCATCTCCTCCTCTTCAGGATTTAAGGTCTTTATGATCACACGGTCTCTTTGTCCGGCCAGGGCCACGGTGAGGCTCTTCTTGAAGCTGACGGAATTCCTGTCCATGGCCACGACCTCGCCGTCGTAGACCTTGTCGCCGATGCCCACCACGTAGGGGCGGGTATCCGGCCCCTTGAGCAGCGCCTTGAACTCCCCCTGGGCGAAAACGATGCCCTCGAGTTCCAGTTCGTCGATCATCAGCCCGGCGATGCCCTCGATGGCCTCGCGGTTCTCCTTGACGCTCTTGCCCTGCAGCAGGTTCCAGAACGGGTCGCGGCGTCCTTCCGGGTTGTAGATGAATTCGCCGGGCTGGATGCTGACCATCTCGGCCTCATCCTCCCCTTCGCGCGCCGTGACATCCATTGGGGCCTCCTGTCCCTGCAGGAACAGGGGGAACAGCAAGAAAAATACAAGCAGGATCTTCATTTAAACCCCTCCTAAATCATCCTGGGACGCAGAGCCAGCTTGGGGGACGCGCCTAGGAACAGGCCGGGCAGCGGGGGCCGCCTCGCGATAAATATAGGTCATCGCAGTGAAGGTGGCCTGGATCGTATAGTCGTAGCTCAAACTCTGCAGCGGGGAAATTTGCAGCCCGTCGATGGTGAAGATCTTTTTCAGCCGCGACACCTGGTCAAAGAAGATGCCCAGATTGTGGTAGTTGCCTTCCAGGCTGATGGCGATCGGCCGTTCATAATAAAAATCGCGGGCAGTTTCCTGGTTAAAGTTGAACGACGAAGTCCGCAGCCTGGCATTGGAAGCGATGGCCTGGATCTTGCGCAGGTGCTGGGCGAACTCCATTTTTTCGGGCAGGATGCCCTTCAGTTCCTCCAGGATTTTCTCGTTGGCCACCTTCTCCTCTTTCAGCTTTTCCAGTTTGGCCTCGCTCTTCTCCGCCTTGCGGATCTCCTCCTGAAGTTGTTCGCTCTGGGCAACGATGGAATGGATCTCGTCCTGGGTCGGCGAGTAATGGATGAAATAAAAAATACCGAACAGGACCGCGCCGACCAGCAAAAAGACCAGCAGCTGCCCGTACCAGGGTAAATTTTGGATATCCATGCTTACACCGCCTTCTTGGTTTCGGGCCGGGGCACGAACACGCAGTTGATGCGGAACTCGAAGATGTCGATGCCGGCCTCGCGTTTGCGGGAACTCGATGTGATCTGGACGTTGGCGAAGTAACTCGAATTCTGCAGGTTGTTGATCAGGTCGGCGATCAGGTTGTTGGACAGGGCCTTGCCGCTGATGGCCACCGCCCCGCCGCGATAGGACAGGTCGGTCAGCCAGACCCACTCCGGCAGGGATCGCGACATCTTGTCCATCATCAGGACCGCGTCCTTCTGCTTCAGCTTCAAGTCGCTGATGATCTTGATCTTGCTGTCCAGCTCCAACTTGGTCGCCTCAAGCTGCGCCAGCTCCTTCAGGATGTTTTCCAGCTCGGCCTTGCGCAGCGTCCGCTCCTCGAGCAGCTTCTGCTGGCTGGACAGTTCGCCCGCCTGCAGGAAATACATCAACCCGATGCCGACCACGGTGAGGGCGATGGCCCCGACCAGGGCCGGGATGCTCAGCCGGCTCGGCTTGGCCTCCTCGGCGAAGCTGACGGTCGCCCCCCCGGCGGCGGCGACATCCTTCTTCTCCGGTCGTAAAAGGTTGATCTTGATCATTTCGCATCCCCCACGGCCCGCAGCGCCAGTCCAACGGCGACCGTGTACACCGGGGCCATGTCTTTGATGAAGTTCAGATCAAATTTCTTATAGTTGACGTCGATGTTGTTGAACGGATTGACGACCTCGACCGGGATATCGAACTCCTGGGAGAAGAAATCGGTGATCGCCTCCAGGTTGGCGCTGCCGCCGCTGAGCAGGATGTTGTCGATGCGCCCTTCGGTGGTGTTGGAACGGTAGAACTCGAAGGTCTTCTTGATCTCGTTGCGCAGGTCGTTGAGCACGATGTTGATGATCGGCCTGACGGCGGCGGTGGAGATCCCCTCCACCGGGCGCCCCTTCTTGACCGCCTCGGCCTTCTCGTACTTGAGATTCAGTTCTTTCTGCAGCAGGTCGGTGAACTGGTTGCCGCCGAAGGCGATGTCGCGGACGAACACCGGGTGGCCGGCCTTGGAGATGACCACATTGGAGATCGAGGCGCCGATGTTGATGATGGCCAGGACCTTGTCGCGGTAAAGCTCGTAGTTGAGCAGGACGCTGTTCAACGCGGCGAAGGAATCGAGGTCGACGATGTCGGCGGCTTTGCTGGCGCTGGTGATCACGTTGAGGTAATCGTTCAGCTTCTCCTTGCGCACGGCGGAAAGGACGACCCCCACGCGGTCGGGGGGGGAATCGGGAGATTCGATGACCTCGTAGTCGATGTTGACCTCGTCGGGAGTGAACGGGATGTGCGGCCGGGCCTCCCAAAGGATGTGCTCGTGCATCTCGTCGGGGTTCAGGCGCTGGACCTCGATGCGCTTGACGATGACGGAGCTGCCTGAGACCGAGAAGGCGATGCGGTTGGTTTTGGCCTTGCTGTCGTAAAAAACGTGCTGGATGGCCTCGGCCACCGCCGTCGAGTCCATGATGCTTCCCTCCACGATCGACTGGTAAGGCACGGGCTCGTAGCCGATGGAGACCAGCTCATAGCGCATTTCCGACCCTTTCTTTTTGGGCTTCAGCTCCACCAGCTTCAGGGAGAATGAGCCGATGTCGAGACCGACGATGGGTTTGGATTTTTTAAAACTGACAAGAGCCATGGCACTCTCCACGGTATGTGATTTTCATACTGGAAAATTTTTAACATAAGGAAAAATAAATGTCAAGTCATTAATTGTTTTTTTTATAGATTTATCGGCGATATGGAAATGCAGACACCCCCATAAGCCAAAACAGTCCTTGCTTATGGAGTTTTTGTTGTAAAGATTCCCTATATCTGAGGGTTTTTTGAAATCCACCCCAATGGGAATAATGGGCGGTTCTATCCCTGTTTTCGCTCTCCCATAGGGCGGTCGGGAAAGATCAGGGGTTTTTCCCGATGTCGGCCAGATTTTCGATGTTGACGATCTCGACCTGGCGGTTCCTGTCGCGGGCGGCGCGCTTCAGCAGGCCGGCGAGAACCTTGCCGCTGCCGATCTCCGCAAAACGATCGGCGGCCGGATCGCCGAGCATGGCCTCCATCGTCTCGTGCCAGCGCACCGGGCGCGATACCTGGCGCTTCAGCCCTTCGCGCGCTTCGGCGGCGCGGGTAACCTTGCGAACCTGCCAGTTGTTGATGACCGGGAAGCGGGGATCGGCGAACTCCACCCGGTCGAGGTCCGCGGCCAGCTTTTCCTCGGCCGGGAGCATCAACTCGGAATGGAAGGGGGCGGATACGGGCAGGAAGACCGACTTGACCCCGATGCGGCGCGTTGCCGCTTCCACCGCCGACCGTTCTCCCGATATCACCACCTGGCCGGCGCTGTTCCAGTTGGCGATGTTGACCACGGGCCTCACCCCGCCGGGTTCGGCGGGCAACGCCGCCAGTTCGGCGTTCACGGCCTCGATGGCCGCGCGGATATCATCGATGGCGGCCCCGATCAGGGCGGCCATGGCCCCCTTGCCGACCGGGACCGCTTCCTGCATGTACCGGCCGCGCTTGTGCACCAATGCCAGCGCGTCCTCGAAGCGGAACACCCCGGCGCACAACAGGGCCGAATACTCGCCCAGGCTGTGACCGGCGGCCAGCTGCGGTTCCTTTTCCCACAGGGAATACAGGATGTAGGACACGGTCAGCAGTGCCGGCTGGGTGTTGCAGGTCAGCTTCAGCTCATCCTCGGGGCCCTGGAAGCAGATGCGCGACAGGGGATAACCCAGGACCTCGTCGGCCCGGCGGAAGGTCTTGTTGGCGAACTCGCTTTTCTCGAACAGGTCCAGCCCCATGCCCACGGCCTGCGAGCCCTGGCCGGGGAACAGGAAAATACGCTCACTCATCGTTTATCCTCCCTGGGCGAGATCCGCTCCAGCCGCAAGCGGCCGAAACCGCCCTGGCCGTTCTTGCTGCGCAACCCCAGCCAGATCTCGTCGGACAGCAACTCGCCGTCAGCGGGGCGCAGCCTCAGCCGGCGGAACATCTCCCGGATCATGAATCCCTTCCACAGCGGAACATCGGGGAAGGCCTCGCCGCAGATTTCCAGCTCGCCGTCGCCCGCGGCGGCCACGTGAAAAAGCAGGCGGAACGGAGATTTCTGCTCCACCGTCACGTGCGCCCTGACGACCTTTTCCATCAGGCCGGCCAGGTGGTTCAGAGCGGCGGAAAGATCGAGATCCTCCCCGTTCCATTCGGCCGGCAACGCAGTCGGCGGCTCCCGGCCGTCCGTAGCCGGCATGAAGCGCTGATTGAGCAGGGTCAGCAGGTGGGCCAGCATGGGGAACACGTTGAAATAGCAGCCGGTCCGGGCCGGATGGTGACGGTAAACCGGCTCCAATTCCGCGACGATTTCCCGGTAGGCGCCGGAAACGTCGCGCTGGAAAGAAAAATGCCGGGGCCCCGCTGCCGGCAGGCGGTGGGGAAAATTCTTGAACCGGGCAGCCTTGGCGGCGAATTCGGGCGCCTGTTTTCGCCAGCGGGCCAGCAATTCCCCGCTGAAAACCTCTGCACCGCCGTCACCATCACCGCCGTCGACGACCAACAGCGCCAGGGTCTTGCCGCCGAAGCCCAGCGTCCTCATGACATAAGCTGGGTGCGACAGGCCGGCAAAGGCAAAGCCGGTGGAGCCGTCCTCCCGGCGGCAAGCCTGCAGGTCGACGGCAGCCGAGGCCTCGTAAAAGATCCGCAGGGGGAAGAGCAGCAGCACCCGCGAGATGGCACCGCCGCGGATGGTGAAATCGAGGCGATATGCCGCCTGGGCGGGCTCCCCGCTGCGGGAGCCTTCAGGGCCCGCTGCCGGGGCTTTGCGAGCCGGCAGAAAGGCGGCGTTCAGGAAGCAGAGCAGGAGGACGAGGCGCGCCCGTCTCATTTTTTGCTTGCGCTCAACGTCGCCTGGATCTGCTCATCGCTCAAGCCTTCCGGCTCCAGTCCGGAGCTCCTCAGCAGCAGGTAGAGGGCCGCCGCCTTCTCCGCCATCTCGACCCGGTCCAGCGCCTGGTCCATGGTGCTGCCCGAAGCGATGACGCCGTGCTTGTCCCACAGGGCCAGGCGGTGCTTCTTCAGTTTCTCCACGCTGGCCCTGGCCAGGTCGATGGATCCGGTCACGGAATAAGGGATCAGCCCGAGCCGTTCCGGGATGAAAAGCCGGGTTTCATGGTGCATGCGGAACAGGCGGTCGTTCATCTCCATTTCCGAAGCAAAAACATGGCTGAGCGCGATCAGGTGGAGGGGGTGGCAATGAAGAACGGCGCGCTCGAGGCTGCGGCTCCCCTTGAACATCGAGTGCAACCCGGCATGGGTGGGCCATTCACTGGTCAGCGGTCCCGCACCGTCGATGAGCCAGAGCCGGCGGCGGTCGAGAACCTGGACCAGGCACAGGCTGGCGCAAGGATCGCCGGCCAGTTGGCGCATGCGGCTGCCGCTGGCGGTGACCAGGAAGCGGTCGCCGATCAGGTCGGTCATGTCGACAACGGATTCCTGGATCCGCTCCGGGCCTGGAACCGGGTCGGCCCGGCCGGGATCCGCATCAAGACGCAGCGACATATTGCCGCCGCTGGCCTCGGCCCAGCCTCTGGCGGCAAGGACCGCGGCCACGCCCTGAATGCCGCGCGTCTCCTGCAACCGGGGGATCTTGGCGCTTCCCTGCATGGGCGAAGTGTAGCTTGTTTCCCGGCTGCCGTCAAGGCCGGCCGGAGGCAAGAGCATCCCGGATCCCGGGGCCGTATCGGTCAGCGCCCGCTGGGAGCGCGGATGGTTTTCAGCCACGCCCGCACTTCGCAAGGCCTTCGGCGGAGTGAGGCGCCGCGTGCACGGCTCCGGCCAGGCAACGGTTCCCTGTCTGGGGACGCTCAGCGAAAGAAGCGGTAGAGGACGTAGTTGGCCCAAAGAAACGGGTGGGCCAGGGACAATTGGATGTCATCGCGGATGACGATGGTTTTCCCGAACAGGGCCAGCTTGGCGTTGCGCAATGCCGCCGCACCGTCCTCGCCGCCCAGGTAGCGGCGGTAGAACAGCGGCACCAGGCGGGAACTGAGCTCGTCCACCGGCCAAAGGCTGGCGATGAGGCCCCTCACCCCCGTGCGGCGGAAGGCGGCCGTCATGCCGCTGACGAGCTTGAAGCCGAGCAGGTTCCGCTCCGATGTCTCGCAGGCGCTCAGGATCACCAGTTCCGCCTGCAGCCGGAGATCGTGGATCTGCTCCGCGTCGCAGAAAGGCGGCTCCTTGCCGGCGGGAGAGAAGAGGAAAGCCGAGCGCTGCGGATCCTTCCGGTCATAGAAAAAATGGGTGGCCAGGTGAACCAGCCTGGCCTGGGGGGCGAAGCGGGAAAAATTCTCCTGGTTGAAATCGGCCCCCAGGAAGATCCGCCGCCGCTTGCCGCTGAACAGCTTTTCCAGGCCGAGCACTTCCTGGCGGGTCGAGGGGATGGCGGCGAAGGCGCTGCCGATCGCCGGGCTGCCGCGCGCGGCCCAAGAGGGCGAACCCTCGGAGGGGGCAACGACCAGCGGGTTGCCGAACGCGGCCAGGTCGTAGGCGTATTTCGCCGGGGCGCGGAAGGAGCGGAGGAAATCGGCCAGGGAAAAGAAATACGAGACAGTGAATTCCTGGATCAAGTACTCGGCGGCTTCATATTCGGAGAACAGGGCATCGCTGGGCGGGAAATGACCGTCAAATCCAGTCACCAGCGCCTCGAAAGGCAGCTTGAACAGCTCGCCGTCGGGGATGATGATGAGTTCATCGGCCCGGGGGAAACGCTCAACGACCTTTTTCAGCAGGACATTGTACAGGCGTTGGGCCAGTCCCATGTCAAAGTGGATGCGCAGATAATCGACCTTGCCATCGGCGAAGGCCTCCAGCGGATCGATCAGCCGCTGCACCATGGCCACGACCTGGGAGCGGCCGAATGGCAGGAACAGAAAACCGGCCTGGCTGGCCCCGAAATAGAAGACCAGGACGCGGTCCTCCAGCAGCACGTATTTCAGCAGCAGCTGGGAGGATGCCAGGCTTTCGCGCAGTTGCCCGATGTCGCAGGATGGGGAGAGATCCAGGGCCGTCCCGCGGGTCGCCCCCCGGGAGCGGTCGTTGGCCTGGATGAACTTCTGCGCCAGTTGCAGCAGCTGCCGCTCGTTGTCCCGGGTCCCGGGGCAGTCACCGCCATCGAAACGGGCGCGAGATCGCGCCGCCGCGAGCAGAAGCTCACGCTCCACCTCCGCATTCCCGGGGCGCCTTCCCCAATCCAGTTCGAACAGCGGGTGGGTGCGGACTTCGGCAACCTGGAGCGCCGCCTCGAGAAAGCGGAGATCCGTCGCCCGCTCATGGCAGGCCAGCAGCCGTTCCATGATGGCGGCCAGGTCCTGCTGCAGCCTGGGCAGTTCCCCGTCGCGCGCAGAGGAGCCCGCCGCCGGCATGGCCAGCAGGAACAGGGCGAAACAGCCGTTCACCCATCTGTTCATGACTGAAAATTGTAGCGGAAGCAATATTTTTTTTCAATGGGTTGAAGAAACGGAGATAAACGTATAGAATTTGCATTCAAGAAAGGATGGGAACCATGAAAATTCTGCTGCTCTTCCTGCTGGCATTCAGCGTCCTGAACGCCGAGGACGGCCCCGACTTCAAGGCCAGCGGCGTGCTGCTGGTCCAGGATGGCTTCATCGCCTTGAAGATCGAGAATTCGTCGCTTCAGGACTGGGTCCCGTCCCCGGCCGACCGCGACAAGGTTTTCATCAGCCTATCCATCAACGGCGTCAAAAGGGCCGAATACCAGGTCAAGTCGGTGGATCCGACGATCTTTCTCGGGCGCAGCCTGATCGTCTTCAAGACGAACTTCCGGGTCATCACCCCCCTCAGGATCCGCGTCGTGCTCAATGAGGGGAAAACCCTTCCGGAAACCGATTTCAGCAACAATATTCTGGAAATCGAACTTCAGCCCGCGCCCTGAGAGATGGACGACGAGCGATTTTTCAAGAAACTGCGCGCCCGTGACCCGGAGGCGCAAAAAGAATTGATCCGCACGTTCACCCCCCGCATCTTCGCTTATTTCCGCAACCGCATCAAGGGGGAAAGCTATTACGAAGATCTGGTCCAGGACGTTTTCAGCGCTTTTTTCAGCGGCCTCGACCAGGGAAAACTGGCCGGCGCGGCCTGGATCGCCCCCTTCATGTTCGGCATCGCCAAGCGCGTCCTGTACAATTATTTCTATAAACAGAAAAAGAACAGCGATATTCAAAAGAACTTCAGTTCCATCTGCGAGTTATGCAGCGATTTCACCGAATCGGAGCGCATGGAAAACCTGAGGCTGCGGGAAGTGCTGAACCAGCTGATCGGCCGCCTGCCGCGCGTCGACCGCCTGATCCTGAACGCATTCTTCCTGCAGGAACGGAAAATCGGCGAGATCGCCGAACTGACGGGCCGTTCCCACCATTACGTCAGCGTGCGCAAGGATCGGGCCATTAAAAGAATGCGCGCTGAGATAATGCGCAAGAACCTGTATTGAACAGATGAGGAAACATGAAATGCCATGAATTTCAATGCCTGATCGATTCGTACCTGAAGGAAACGATCGATGAATCCCGGCGCGAGCAGTTCGAGGAGCACTTTTTCCAGTGCCGGAAGTGCTTTCTCGGCCTCAAGATCAACGAAACCCTGCAGAACAGGGAAGTGAGCATACCCGTCGAGGAACGGCCGCGCCGGTTCACGCTCAAGGTACTCCGGCCCGCCATGGCCATGGCCGCGCTTTTCCTGCTGGTCCTTACTTCCGTCCTGCTGCTGCGGCGCGACCGGCAATCCCGCCTGAACGAGCTCTCCCGCTTCGACCTGCCGCTGTACCACCAGGGCGAAATGCGCGGCGGGGCGGAGAGCGGTTCGCTTTTGGAGCAGGAATTCTCGCTGGCCATGCGCTCGTTCCAGGAAAGGGCTTTCCGCTCCGCCCTGGAGATCCTCGAACGGCCCGCCTTCACGGCCGCCGGTTCGCCCAAATACGATTTCTTCCGCGCCATCAGCCTGCTCGAAGCCGGCGAAGCGGAAACCGCCGGCGAGATCCTCGACGGCATCATCCAGGCCATGGATCCCGCCTATTTCGACGATGCGCTCTACTATAAAGGGTTCGTTCTGCTGCGCCAGGGCAAAAAACGGCAGGCCCTCGCCCAGTTCGAGAAACTGGCCGGCATGCTCAGCCCCATGGCCGGCAAGGCGCAGGAGATGGTCCGAAAGATCGGCCGCCTCTAGGAACAAGCCCCCGGCGGACGGCCTGGGCGGACGGCCTCGCGGTTGACAGGCAGCCCCATCTGTGCTATAAGTGATCACTTGCCAGGAAAACCGGGTGCAAGGCCAGTCATGATCATACAGGTCAACAAAATTTCCGACAAGGGCTACTCGCTGACCGATACCATCGACATCGACAACGCCCAGCTGCTCGAGGAAGGGAGCTTTTTCCTCGAGGCGGTCGACTTCCAGGTCCGGCTCAAAAGGCAGGACCGGCGCATCCAGGCCCAGGGCTCCATCCAGACGGCCATTTCCCTGGTGTGCGTGCGCTGCCTGGAGCAGTTCGAACTCAAGATCAACTCGCACTTCGACATCATCCTGTTCCCCAAGGAGATGATCGATGCCCGCAGCACCGCCCTCGACGAAGAGGAACTGGAGTACATTTTTTTCGAAAACGACCAGATCGACCTGGAAAAGATACTGGTCGAGCAGGTCAACCTGTTCGTCCCTTTCAAGCCCGTCTGCAAAGCCGACTGCAAGGGCATCTGCCCCGGCTGCGGCGCCAACCTGAACCATGGCGCCTGCCCCTGTGACCAAGCGAAGAACGAGATAAAATTCCTGTTCGAAAAAGTGAAGAGGTGAACCATGGCCCAGCCCAAGCGCAGGCACTCCCATTCCCGCAAGAATAAACGCCGCTCCCACGATGCCCTGAAGGTCGAGGGGCTCTCCGTCTGCCCCAAGTGCAACGAGCCCAAGCTCCCTCATCGCATCTGCGGCAACTGCGGTTTCTATCAGGGCAAGCAGATCGTCAAGGGCAGCGAAGCCTGAAAGCGGCATGGGAACGGTCCGCATAGCCGTTGACGCCATGGGCGGCGATCATGCCCCCGCCGTCGTCATTGAGGGCGTGGCGGACTACATCCGTGCGAACAACCACGATGAAGGGTACAAGATCATTCTGGTCGGCAAGGAAAAAGAGATCCAGAAGGAATTGAAAAAATTCCCCGGCATCCGGCTCGACCGCCTGGAGATCGTCGACGCCCTGGAGGAGATCTCCATGAAGGAGCAGTTCCTCTCCTACTGGCGCAAGCGCGAGCAGACCTCGATCAAGAAGGCCATCGACCTGGTCAGGGACATGAAGGCCGAAGCCATGGTCTCCGCCGGAAATACCGGCGCCGTCATGGCCCTGGCCAAAAACGGCCTGGGCGCCATGAAGAACATCGACCGCCCGGCCCTGGCCACCATGCTGCCGACCCTGAAGGGCAACTCGCTGCTGGTCGACGTCGGCGCCAACACCGAATCCAAGCCCCACAACCTGGTCGAGTTCGCCCTGATGGGCAAAGTCTACCTGGAGAACATCTTCGGCATAAAGAACCCGCGCATCGGCCTGATGAACATCGGCGAGGAGGAGGTCAAGGGCAACGAGCTGACCAAGGCCACCCACAACCTGCTCAAGCAGCTGGACATCAACTTCGTCGGCAACGTCGAGGGCCGCGACATCTACATCGGCGAGGTCGACCTGATCGTGACCGACGGCTTCACCGGCAACGTCACCCTGAAGGTCTCCGAGGGAGTGGTGGAGGTCATGCTCTCCATGCTCAAGCGCGAGATCATGTCCAATGTCTTCTCCAAGATCGGCTTCTTCTTCCTGAAGCATTCCCTGAAACGCATCAAGAAAAAACTGGATTATTCCGAATACGGCGGCGCCCTGCTGCTGGGGGTCAACGGCATCGTCATCATCGGCCACGGCGGCTCCAACGCCAAGGCCATCAAGAACGCCATCCACCTCAGCTGCAAGTTTGTGAGCGAGAGGGTGCTGGACAAGATCTCGGATGAGATCGGCAAGATGCAGAAATCCCTCAAGGAGCTGAAATATGTCTGAACCGGCCGTCCCGCCGCGCACCGACGCGGCCCGCAACGCCGTTGTTACCGGCGCCGCCCGCGGCATCGGCAAGGCGATCGCCCTGCGCCTGGCCAGGCAGGGGATGAACATCGTCGTTTCCGACATCATGGGCGAGGAAGCCGAAAAGACCGCCCGCGAGATCGAAAAGGCAGGCGTGCGCGCTCTGGCGGTCAAGACCGACGTCGCCAGCGGCCGCGACGCCGAGGATCTGGTCAAGAAGACGCTCGCCGCCTTCGGCTCGGTCGACATTCTGGTCAACAACGCCGGCATCACCCGCGACAACCTCTCCATCCGCATGGCCGAGAGCGATTGGGACGGCTGGAAGATCCTCACCGACAAGATTGGAGCCAAGGTCCAGCTCGTGGGCGACGATCTGTTCGTCACCAACACCAAGTTCCTCTCGAAGGGCATCAACACTGCACTGCAGATGGCGACCTCCATCGTGC
>CAZLSH010000065.1:0-13335 GCA_964562095.1 uncultured Clostridia bacterium
GTACCCGTTGACCGGAGTCGGGATGCCGTGCTTCCGGCCCAGCTCCGCGATGGCGCCGTTGATGAAGTCGATCTCGGTGGGCCGGCCGCGGCGGAAGTCCTGCAGCATGGACGTGATGTTGTCCGAGGTGACGAAGCGGTTGACGAAGGAGGCATCCACCTTGAGCTCCACCCCCTCGGCGGCGGCCACGGCGCGGCCCTCGGCCAGGATCGGCTCCTTGAGCGAATCAAAACGCTTCTCGGCGATCAGGCGGTTGTGACCCTGCAGCAGGACCGAGAGGGGGTTGATCACCGCGTTGACCAGCAGCTTGGTCCAGAGGTCCTTCTGGATATTCCGGCTCTCCGCGACCTGGATCGCCAGGCCCTGCAGCCGGGCGAAAAACGGCGTGGCCACGAAGGCCGGCTCGACGCGGATGTTGCCGCCGAAGCAGCGCACGTGCCCGGGGGCGATGACCGTCGCGCCCATGGCCACGATGCCGGCGAAGACGCTCTCCGGGCGCACCGTCGCGGCACGCAGGGTCTTGAGCGCCCGTTCCTTGATCCCGTAGCCGTTCTGCAGCAGCAGCACCGCCGTCGTCGGCCGCAGGAATCCGCAGATCGCCTGAAGCGCCGCCTCAAGCCCTGTGGCCTTGACCGTCACGACCAGCAGGGTGTCGTCCAGGGGCCGATCGACCGCCTCGAGCGCCTCCAGGCGGACCGGAGCGTCGAACATGCCCTCGACCTGCAGCCCGTTGTCGCGGATCGCCCGCACGTGGTCGCGGCGGCCGATAAGCACCGTCTCCAAGCCGTCCTTTTGCGCCAGGGCGGCGCCAATGACCGAGCCGATGGCGCCGCCGCCCAGGATCACGGCGCGCTTGGCAGTTGATATTTTCATGGAAACGTTATAGCAGAAATGGAGTGTCAGTGACAGTGTCAGTGTCAGCAGGAGGCAATTCCCGGGCTGAGTGGTAGTGATAGTGGTAGTGGCAGTCGAAGATCGGAGCAATTCTTGTTCTTTCTCATCACGCATCACGCATAACGCATAGCAAGGGAACGAAAGCTATCGGTTTACGGTGGACGGTTTACGGTTGACGTCGACTGTTATGAAATGAAATCGGTTCAAGATAGAGGGCTTAAGGTCTAGGGGAAGAGAGGAATTCCACCTTACGCCATAAACCCTTCACCTCACCCTCTTTCCGTCTCTGACTTCTGCCCTCTGACCTCTGACCCCTCGCCGACTGGTCACGCGTCACGATGGATCGATGCTATCGCGGTTCCTCGTTGCCCGCCACGTCCCCGATGTTCGCTTCTTCGCCCATGAGCACCTCTTCCGCTGCCACCGGCTCGGACGGACTTCCCTTCAGCAGCAGGCGCGCCGGGCCGCTGAGCGTCACCTCGGGCAGCAGCGTGTCGTAGTCGAACGGGCTGATCCAGCCGCGGGCCAGCAGCTTGCGCGAGACGTCGATGTAAAAGCCCCGCAGCCAGGGGCGCAGCCGCCCGTCGTCGTCGAAGTAGCCCATGAAGCGCTTGGGGCGCGGGATGATCGCCGCCATGAATATGGCCTCGGCCAGCGTCAGCGCCGCGGGTTCCTTGGCGAAGTAAAAGCGCGCCGCCTCGCGGGCGCCGTAGACGCCCGGCCCCCACTCGATGATGTTCAAATACGTCTCCAGCATGCGCTCCTTGGAGACCAGGCGGTTCTCCTCGATGAGCCAGGTGATAAGCAGCTCCTCCAGCTTGCGGGCGATGGTCTTGTGCCGGCGCAGGTAGAGATTCTTGACCAGCTGCATGGAGATGGTGCTGGCGCCGCGCACGAAGCGTCCCGCCTTGAGGTTGGCGGCGATCGAATTCTTGAACGGCTCGAGCAGGAAGCCGTTGTGGCTGAAGAAGGCGCCGTCCTCGGAGATCATGACCGCGTATTTCAGAAAGTCGGGGATCTCGGCCAGGGGGGTGAAATCATGGTTGTCGGGGCCGACCACGAAGGAACGCAACGCCCGGTCCCCCTCGTAGGCCGTGTAGGTGAAGGGGCCGGCAAAGTGGCGGAAATCGGCGTTGCCGAAGCGGCGGATGCGGAAGCCGCTCCTTTTCAGGTCCACATCGAGCTCGAGATCCTCGGGGCGCGAGAGATCCATGGCGAAATCGAGATGGAAGGAAAGCTCGCCGCTGGTGCGCATGCCGGCCAAACGGGTGAAGAGGCCCGCCGGCAGCGAGGTGAACAGGTCGGCGGCGGCGAAGCGCGTCTCGGGGAAATGCAGCCGCAGCCGCCGGGTCGGCCGGGCCTGGAAACGGATGACCGGCCGGAAACGGAGCTTGTGGAGCCGGGCCTCCGTCGGCTCGCGCAGCTCGACATGATCGCGGCCCACCTCCAGGCTGAAGTCGAGGGAGGCGATCGGCAGCACGACGTCGTCGGCGGCGATGCGCCGGTGGTTCAACGCCAGGCCGCCGATGGCCAGCGAGCCCGCGAGCGTGAGCGTGCCGCGGGAACGGCCGTGGCTGGCCAGCACCATCTTCGCCGACTCGAAGCCGAGCCGAAGCCCCCACTGCCTTTCCGTGAACGGCAGGGGGGCGGAACGTTCCGGGCGCAGGCGCAGCTCCAGCCGTTTCTGCCGGCGCTCGACCAGGCCGGAGACCCGGCAGGCCCACTTGCGGCCCTGGTCGAACACCTCGACCGTGGTCGCGAACTCCGGCCCGTGGTATTCCAGCTTCGGGATAAAAAGGGCCTGGTGGACGCCGTCGATCACGCTGTGCAGGGTGAGGCGCTCGATCTCCACGCTGTCGGGGATCAGACGGAAATACAGGTCCAGCAGGCGGTCGGTCCGGGCCCCGTAATCAGGCACCGGGCCGGCGCCGGGGGAAGGGGCCTTCACTGCCTGAGCTGCGGGTTTTTCGTGGACGGCGGCCGCCGGCGGCGGCAGGGCATTCCCAGGCCGCAGGTCGACCTGCAGGCCGCTCAGCGCCAGGCGCCGGGGGAGAACCTTGCCCAGCATCATCTTGCCGGGTTCCATGGCGACCAGCGCCCGGTCCAGGGAAACGGCCAGCGAACCGTCGGCTGCCCGCAGCCGGATCTCCTGTAGCTCGACCCCGGCCAGGCCGCGGAATCGTGCCGCGCCGATCTGGACGGTCATTCCGGGATTGCTCCGGGAGAAAGAGCGAAGCCTGCTGTCGATGACGTCGCGCAGAACGAGATTGCGAAAGGCAAAGAACGCCAGGGCCGAGACGGCGGCGATGCCCAGCGCGATCAGGCCGGCATGGCGCAGGATTTTGCGCGCCTGCCTGGCGGTCAGGAGGCGCCGCAGCACCGCGAATCGCTCTCCTGCGGCAGAAAGCGCCGGCTTGGTCCTGGCCCGGGACGTGTTCAGAAAGCGCCGGAGCGATCCAAAAAATAACTTGATCCGCTCGATCACGCACCTCCGGGAATTCTCCGGGGCAGATTGTAGCCTATTGTCGGCCGGGAGAAAAGAGGGGACAACGGCGGGAGCGCGCTCAGGACTTGGCGAACCTTGAGCGCCGGAACTTCTTTTCCAGCTCGCCGGCGATGTCGGCGGGATTGGTCAGCGGCATGCCGTCGGCCTGGACCTCGTAGTCGAGCAGCCGCGCCTTCTTCATCTTCTCCAGGCCCGGCAGCTTGGTGCGATTCGTCGTTTCCAGGTGCCGGCCGTCGCCGTCGACAATGATCACCCGGGGCAAAAAGACCTCCGGGCGGCCGATGAAGGCGTCCATGATTTCCACGGCCTCGGCGAATTCGCCGCGCGTGGCCCGTCCCAGCGCTTCATAACGATAAAGCTCGCGGCCGTCCCAGGTGGTCACCGTGGCCCAGCTCTCCGAGATCTTGGAGTCGATGGGCGCTTCCAGGTTCAGGGTGTCGTGGCCGCTGGGCATCAGCAGGATCTTGCCGCCGCCGCCTTCCACGTTGGCGGCGTACTTGGGCACGGTGATGCCCGCCATCCAGCCCTGCAGGTGCTTCATGTACAGCTTGCCGACCTGGATCGGGGTGATGAAGTGAACGATGCCTTTCTCCTTGTGGCACTGCAGCAGGTAGTAGGGGTGGACGCCGATCCAGAACATGCGCCGGAAGGTCTCGGCCAGCGTGCGGTAGTAATCGTTGACGTGGTTCAGCAGAACGGTCTGGTTGCGCACGGTGAAGCCGTGGGCGCGGATGCGGCGGACGGCCGCGGCCAGATCGGCGGTGATCTCATGGTAGTGGTTGATGTGGGTCATGAAATAGACGTACTTCTCGATGTGCCCGGAGTAGCGGTTGGCCGAAGCCTTGATCAATTCCAGCAGGTCGTCGGTCACGGCCATGGGCAGGACCACCGGGACGCGGGTGGCGATGCGGATGACGCGCAGGTGCTCGATGCGGCTCAACTCCTCCAGCACGTACTGCAGGCGCGGGCGGCCGATCATCAGGGCGTCACCGCCGGTGACCAGCACCTCGCTGATGTTGCGGTTGATGCCGATGTAAAAAAGCCCGCGGTCAATCTCGCCGCGGTTGACCTCCACCGTGTCGTCCAGTGATTTGGCCCGCTGGCAATGGACGCAGTAGGAGGCGCAGCTGGTGTTCTGGGCTACGAAGAGGGCCACGCGGTTGGGGTAGCGCTGGTAGGCCGAGCCGAAACTGCGCGAGTTCTCGCTCATGGCGCCCTCCAGGCCGGTGTCGGGAAAGAGCAGGTTGGCCGGCGTGGGCACGCTCTGCCAAAAGATGGGGTCAAGCCGCTTGTGCGCTTTTTCGCCGGGCAGCATCTCCGGGTGGAAGGGATCTTCCTGCATGAGCGACGCGTAGTAAGGCGTGATGCGCAGGGGCTGCTTGCCCTGGGCGCGCAGCGTGTTCACGGTGCGGGCGATCTCCCGTTCCTGGAAAGCGCTCAGGTGAATGACCTTCTTGAGCTGGTCGACGCTGCGGATCGAATTCTGCAGCTGCCAGCGCGGGTCGTTCCACTGCATCTCGTCCACCCCGCGCCACAGGCGGATCGAATTGAATTTCCTCGGCGCGAACAGGATGCCCCTGCTTTTCTTCATGATGTCCTCCAGCGGGTCGTAAACGATCCTGGTCCGATTATAGGAAATATTCCCGGTCATGACAACCCGGGAAGCCCGGCGGTTTTTACGGAGACGGGATTGCATCGCCTGAAGAATTCCTTTATTCTTGGCCGGGAGAAGATCATCATGAAAGAAACGTTCGTTCAATGGGCTGGATCGATCGTTCCCTGGCTGCTGGCGCACGGTCCGCGCATCGTGCTCATCATTGTCGGTGCCTGGCTGCTGAACAAGATCTCGCGCAAGCTCATCGAGAAGACGGTGCGCCTGGCCGTGCGCGGCGAGGATTTCTCCTCGCCCGAGGCCGAGAAGAAGCGCGAGGACACGCTGATCCACATCTTCGCCCTCACCCTGCGCGTCGTCATCCTCACCCTGGCCGTGCTGATGCTGCTCCAGGAGCTGGGACTGATGATCGGGCCCATGCTGGCCGGCGCCGGCATCGTCGGTCTGGCCTTCGGTTTCGGCGGCCAGTACCTCATCCGCGACGTCATCGCCGGGCTGTTCATCATCCTGGAGAACCAGTACCGCATCGGCGACGTGGTCGAATTCGGCGGCACGTCCGGCCTGGTGGAGGACATCAGCCTGCGGCGGACCGTCCTGCGCGACCTGGACGGCACGGTGCACTACGTTCCTCACGGGGAGCTCAAGACCGTCTCCAATCTCTCCAAGAGCTTTTCCCGGGTGAACCTGGATGTCGGCGTGGCCTACGGCTCGGACATCGAGCGGGTCGCCGCGACGGTGGATCGCGTCGGCCGCGAACTGGCAGAGGACCCGGCCTGGCGAGCGATGATCATCACGGCGCCGCGGTTCGTGCGCGTCCAGGATCTCGCCGACTCGGCGGTGGTCATCAAGGTCATCGGCGACACGCAGCCGCTGAAGCAGTGGGACGTGGCCGGTGAAGTGCGCCGGCGCATCCTCGCCGCCTTCGCGCGCGAGGGTATCGAGATCCCCTTCCCGCAAAGGGTCGTGCACCAGGCCAGGAACCCCTGACGATATTTCAGTGCAGGTGTTAGTGTTAGTGATCGTGTTAGCAGGAGGCAATTCCCGGGCTGAGTGGCAGTGATAGTGTTAACTGAAATAATAGTGGGCTTGGTTTAAGGTGTAAGGTTTAAGGCGCAAGGTGGAAGAGATCACTGCACTGAAATATTTTCTTCACTGACACGATCACGATCACTGGCACTTTCTTTGTCTTTCTGAATAAAAAATGGTTTTTCCTTGAACTGGATCGATGCAATTTGTTATACTAAAAACAATGAGCAGAGTGATTTGTTTTTCGAGCGACACTATGCTGCGATTGTCTGCGGCGCTCAGGGGCGATGACTGATTTGCGCCGCGACCTGCCTGTCCTGCTGCTCCACAACATGAACCCCGAGTGGACGCCGGAAGAGCGCAGCGAGACCGAGGCGGATGTCACGGAGTTCGCCGACGCCCTGCGCGAAGTGGGTCATCCGCTCGAGGTGGTGACGCTCGAGGACGGCCGCCTGGCCGAGCGCCTGAGCGATTACCATCCCGATGCGTACATCGTGTTCAACTGGTGCGAACAGCTCCCCGGCATCGCGCACAGCGAGCCCGATGTCGCCGCCGTGCTGGAGCGTCTGGGCTTCGTCTTCACCGGTTCCTCGCGCGAGGTGCTGTCGCTGTCCTACGACAAGCCGCGGGTCAAGCGCCTCCTGGACGAGGCGCGCCTGCCCACCCCGCCCTGGGCCGTATTCAGCGCTGCCGATGCCGCCGCCGGCTGGGATTTTTTTCCGGCCATTGTCAAGGCGGCCCACGAGCACTGCAGCATCGGCATTTCGACCGAATCGGTCGTCACCTCGCCCGCCGAACTGGAGCGCCGTGTCGCCTACATCCTGGAAACCCATCGCCAGCCCGCGCTGGTCGAGGAGTTCATCGACGGGCGGGAGCTGCACCAGGGGGCCTGGGGCAACGGCAGTGTCTCCTCCCTGCCGGCGACGGAAATGGATTATGGCGAATTGACCGACATCCGCGAGCGGCTGTTCACCTACGAGGCCAAGTACGATCCCAAGTCCCGGTTGTATGAAAAGATCGCGCTGCACGTGCCGGCGCTGCTGGAAGCGGAGGAGGAAAGCGAGCTCGAGCGCATCGTCCTGGCCGCCTACCAGTCCTGCGGCTGCCGCGACTACGGGCGCATCGACGTCCGCCTGCGCGACGGGGTTTTCCACGTGATCGACGTCAATCCCAACCCCGACATCAACCCGCTGACCTCGCTGACCCAGGCCGCCGCCGATGCCGGTTTTTCCTACGGGGAAATGTGCAGCCGCATCGTGAACCTGGCCGCGGACCGGCATCCGCGGTTCAGAACACAGAAATAAATAAAGATAAGCAATAGTGTCAGTGTCAGCAAGATATTCAACGAACGAAAGGTGTTAGTGTTAGTGATAGTGTTAGCAGAAAACCTTTCAGGTATTCGTGGTAGTGATAGTGGTCGTGATAGTCGAAGATCGGAGCAATTCTTGTTCTTTCTCATCACGCATCACGCATAACGAGGGAACGAAAGCAATCGGTTTCCGGTGAACGGTTTACGGTTTTCGGAAAGAGAAGAAGCAATAGGAAGACTTAAATTCCAAATCCCAAGCACCAAATCTCAAACAAATTCCAAAATCCAAATTCCAATTTCCAAAACAAAGATCCTTCCAGTGCTGTTACTCTGCATGGGTCATCGAATATTGGCTGACGCTGAACATGGAACCTGGAACATGGAACCTGGAACCTCTGAATCTCCAGAGTGCGGTCACCTTTCTGCCCATTTCACTTTCATTCTTGTGATATAATGCCCCCATGATCCTGTTCGAGCTCAACGGCTCAGAGGCCCGCTGCCCGGGCGACGGAGACGGCTCTTTGCTCGATTTTCTGCGCCGGGACATGGGGATCACCTCGGTCAAGGACGGCTGCTCGGGCCAGGGGGCCTGCGGCGCCTGCCTGGTGGAGCTGAACGGCAGACCGGCCTTGTCCTGCGTCACGCCGATGAAAAAAGTCGCCGGCGGCCGGGTCGTCACCCTCGAGGGCCTGCCCGCGGACCTGCGCCGGCTTCTCGGCGAGGCCTTCGTCGGCAAGGGGGCGGTGCAGTGCGGCTTCTGCACCCCCGGCTTCCTGATGCGCACCAAGATCCTGCTGCAGGAGAACCCCCGTCCCGGCCGCGGGCAGATCGTGGCCGCGCTGCAGCCGCACCTCTGCCGCTGCACCGGCTATGTCAAGATCGTCGAAGCCATCGAGCATGCCTCCCGCCGGCTGGCGGGGGGGCAGGCGCCCGCCCCCGACCCCAACCAGGGGATCGGCGGCCGGCAGCAGAAATACGAGGCCTGGGAAACGGCCGTGGGCCGCCGCCCGTTCGTCGCCGACCTGCGCTTCCCCGGCATGGTCTTCGGCGCCCTGAGATTCTCCGACCACGCCCGCGCCGTGGTCCGGCGCATCGGCACGAAAACGGCGCAGGCCATGCCCGGAGTGCTGCGGGTGTTCACCGCCGCCGATATCCCCGGCCAGCGGCACACGGGGCTGGTCGTCGACGACTGGCCGCTGCTGGTCGCCGCCGGGGAAACGGTCCGCAGCGGCGCCGATGTCCTGGCCGGGGTGGCCGCCGCCAGCGAGGCGCAGGCCCGGGCCGCCGCCGCCGCCATCGAGGTGGACTACGAGGTGCTGGAGCCGCTGACCGATTTCCTGCAGGCGGAGCAGAGCCCGATCCGCGTCCACGCGCAGGGCAACCTGCTCGAAAAATGCGTCATCCGCCGCGGCGGCGACGTCGGGGCGATCCTGGCCGGGTCGGCTTTCACCGTCTCGGGGGTTTTCCGCACCCAGATGATCGAGCACGCCTTTCTCGAGACCGAGGCTGCGGTCGCGCTGCCGGAAGCCGGCGGCGTGCGCCTCTATTCCCAGGGTCAGGGCGTTTACGAGGACCGGCGCCAGGTCGCCGCGCTCCTCGGCCTGGAGCAGGAAAAGGTGCGCGTCATCCAGGTGGCCAACGGCGGCGGCTTCGGCGGCAAGGAGGACCTGACGGTCCAGGGGCACGCCGCCCTTCTGGCCTATTCATTGCAGCGGCCGGTACAGATCCGCCTCAGCCGCCCCGAGTCGCTGCGCATGCATCCAAAGCGCCACCCCTTCGTCATGGAGTATGCCCTGGGCTGCGACGGCGAGGGGCGGTTGACCGCACTCAGGGCGCGGATCACCGGCGACACCGGCGCCTACGCCTCGGTGGGGGCCAAGGTGCTCGAGCGCGCCGCCGGGCATGCCAGCGGCGCCTACCACGTCCCGGCCGCCGACATCGAGGCCAGGGCGGTCCATACCAACAATCCCCCCTGCGGCGCCATGCGCGGCTTCGGCGTCAACCAGGTCACCTTCGCCATGGAGAGCTGCATCGACATGCTCTGCGAAAAGGGGGGCTTCGACCGCTGGCAATTCCGCTACGACAACGCCCTGGACGCCGGGCGCATGACGGCCAGCGGCCAGGTGCTGGGCAAAGGGGTCGGCGTGCGCGCCTGCCTGCTGGCCCTCAGGGAAAGGTATCGGGCCGAAAAGAACGCCGGCCTGGCCTGCGGCATCAAGAACACCGGCATCGGCAACGGCATCCCCGACGATTCCGAGGTGAAGATCGAGGTCGTACCCGGATCGCGGCTGGTCATTCATCACGGCTGGACCGAGATGGGGCAGGGGGTGCACACCGTGGCCCGCCAGGTGGTCAGCCATGAAACCGGCCTCGACCCGGCGAT
Organism: uncultured Clostridia bacterium; assembly: GCA_964562095.1. Lineage (GTDB taxonomy): Bacteria > Acidobacteriota > Aminicenantia > UBA2199 > UBA2199 > UBA2199. The sequence goes on from CAZLSH010000065.1 coordinate 9,731, forward strand.
CATGGAGGTGCGCGTCGATACCGGCGCGGAAGCACGCAGCGGCATGACCACGGCATCCCGCGCCACCTCGCTGGTGGGCAACGCCCTCATCGACGCCTGCGCGGCGCTGAAGCGCGACCTGGGCGGGAAGCCGCTCGCCGCCCTGGCCGGCCGCGTCTACCCCGGGCGCTGGCGCTGCGACTGGACGACGACGCCGCGGGCGGACGGCCGCACCGTCATCAGCCATTATTCCTACGGCTACGCCGCCCAGCTGGTGATGGTCGACGGCCAGGGCCGGGTTTCCCGGGTCGTCGCCGCCCACGATGCCGGCCGGGTCGTCAACCCCACCCTGTTCGAGGGGCAGATCGAAGGGGCGGTGGTCATGGGGCTGGGCTATGCCCTGAGCGAGGACCTGCCCTTGAAGGACGGCCTGCCCAGCGGCCGCATGGCCGACCTGGGCCTGCCCAGGGCCGGCGACGTGCCATCCATCGAGGTGATCGCCGTGGAAGTGGCCGACGAGCATGGCCCCTACGGCGCCAAGGGAGTGGGCGAGATCGGTTTAGTGCCGACCGCCGCCGCCGTGGCCAACGCCCTGTGCCTTTTCGACGGCCGGCGCCGTTTCCGGCTGCCGCTCGCGAGGCGGGAGAAACCGAAATGAGCCTTTACCTGCGTGATGCGACCTATGTCGACTGGCGGACGCTGAAATTCACCCGCGGCCACCTGCGCCTGGAGGCGGGCGACGACGGCGCACTGGAATTCGTCAGCGAGGTCCCCGCGGATCCCGGCCCCGGCGGCAGGGTGCTGGACTGCCGCGGCAAGCTGGTCACGCGCTCCTTCGCCTGCGGGCACCACCACGCCTATTCGGCCCTTTCCCGGGGCATGCCGCCGCCGGTGAAAGCGCCCGCCGACTTCGCCCAGAAGCTGGAATACGTCTGGTGGAAGCTGGATCGCGCCCTCGACCCCGAGCTGGTCCTGTTGTCGGCCCTGGCCACGGCGCTGCAGTGCGCCCGCTGCGGTGTCACCTACGTCATTGACCACCATTCCTCGCCCAATGCCGTCGAGGGCTCGCTCGACGCCATCGCCGGCGCCTTCGCCGAGGTGGGCATCGGCGTGCTGCCCTGCCTTGAGCTTTCGGACCGCGACGGCGTCGCCGCCAGCGAAAAAGGGCTGGCCGAGACCGGCAACCGCCTGGCCGCCGGCAAGCCCTGCCTGGTGGGGCTGCACGCCTCGTTCACGGTCGGCGACGAGCTGCTGGCCCGGGCCGTCGCCCTGGCCCGCAAATACATGTCGGGCCTCCACGTGCACGCCGCCGAGGACGCCATCGACCAGGAGACGACTTTCGCCCACTACGGCTGCCGGGTGGTCGAGCGCTTCCACGAGGCCGGGGTCCTGGATTTTTCCCGCACCATCCTGGTCCACGGCCTGCACCTGGACAAGGAGGAGCGGGCCATTCTCAAGGGCTCGCCGGCCTGGGTAACGGAAAACATGGAAAGCAACCTGAACAACCGCGTCGGCCTGTTCCGCGGCGACGGCTTGAGCAGCCGGGTCATGCTGGGCACCGACGGCATGCACTCCGACATGCTGCGCTCGGCCCAGGCGGCCTACTTCAGCGGCATCGACTCCGAGCGGGCCGACCTGGCCGAGATCTATTCGCGCCTGCGCCGCGTCCACGACTACCTGGCCGAGAACGGCTTCGCCGGCGACGGCGAGAACAACCTGGTCGTGCTGGACTACCCGGCGCCCACGCCGCTGAACGAGGGGAATTTCCTCGGCCATTTTTTCTACGGCCTGAACGCCTGCCACGTCGACAGCGTCATCGCCCGCGGCCGGCTGATCGTGGAGAACCGCCGCCTGCTGACCGTCAACGAGGCGGAGGTGCTGGCGCTGACCCGCGCCGGGGCCGCACGGCTCTGGGAGCGGCTGGCTCAGTAGCGGAAGCTGGAGCCGCCGATGAACTCGCGCAGGATCGAGGTCGGGGGCACCTCGTCGGCGGCCACCGGCCGGAAGAGCCGCAGGAAAGTCCGCAGCCGCTGCGCCTCGGGATAGGCCTCGTCGTCGCGCGGGATGGCCTCCAGCAGCGGCAGGGCCAGGTCGCGCAGCACCGCCAGCTCGTAGACCAGCGCCGAGTTGAACATCACGTCGGCGTTCTCCTGGAAAGGATAGGTGTTGCGCCGCTCGCCGCGGATGATCGAGGGGAAGCGCTTCAGGGTCTGGGCGGCGCTGTAGTTGCGGTAGCGGTTGTCGCGGACCATGCGCCGCAAGATGCGCGTGTCGGTGGTCGAGATGCGGCTGTGGTCGTTGATGGTCAGCTGCGTCAGCGCCGAGATGTAGATGCGGAACTTGGTATGTTCGCCGACCGCGGCGCTGATGCGCGGGTTGAGGGCGTGGATGCCCTCGACCAGCAGCACCTGGTCGTCCTCGAGCCAGGTGAGGCGGTGCTCCGGGGAGCGGCGCCCCGTCTCGAAATCAAACCGCGGCACGGGCACTTCGCGCCCCTCCAGCAGGTCGGAGAGGTGGCGGTTGAAGAGGTCGAGGTCGAGCGCCTCCACGGCCTCGAAGTCGTACTCGCCGCTCTCGTCGCGCGGGCAGGCCTCGCGGTCGACGAAGTAATTGTCCATGGAAAGGGCCAGCGGCCGGATGCCGTTGACCTGCAGCTGGGCGGACAGGCGCTTGCAAAAGGTGGTCTTGCCGGCCGCCGACGGGCCGGTGACCAGCGCCAGGCGCAGGTTGTCGCGCCGCTCGCTGATGGCGTCGGCGATGCGCGCGATCTTTTTCTCGTGCAGCGCTTCGGCCACCTTGATGATCTCCGAGACGCCGTCGCGGGCGATGACCTGGTCCAGGCGCCCCACGTCGCTGACGCCGAGGATGTTCCCCCACTCCTTGCTTTCCTGGTAGATCTGGAAGAGCTTGCGCGTCTTGCCGATATGGCTGTTGACCGTGAAGTCGTCGGGCTCGGGGAAGAGCATGACGAAGCCCGGGCTGTAGGACTTCAGCTCGAAGCGCGATACGGCTCCGGTGCCATAAGCCAGCGGGTAGATCTCCAGGTTGGCGAAACTGCCGCATTCATAGACCTGGAGCGCATCGCCCGGGAAGTGCTCGGCCAGGCGCCGGCTGTCGCTCATGGCCCGGCCGGCGAAAAATTCACCGGCCTGCGCGCGCGTCAGCAGGCGGCGGCGGAACGGCAGGTTGCGGGCGCCGATCTCGCGCATGCGGCCGCTGATCTCGTTGAGCAGCTCCTGGGTGACGGGGATGCCGCAGGAAAAGTCGTAGTAGAAGCCGAAGGAGATCGAGTGGCCGATGACCAGGCGCGTGTTGCGGAACAGCTCGGAGACGGCCATGTTCAGGATGAAGGAGGCGCTGCGCTGGTATACCTCCACGCCGGCCTTCTCGCCGTAGGTCACCCATTCCAGGCGGGCATCCCGCCCGGGGACGACGTCCAGCGGCACCAGGTCGCCGTCCAGCCGCGCGGCCAGCACCAGGCCGCTGGCGCCGCGGGAGAGCTCGAACAGGGTCTGCCCGGGAAGCGCGGCAATTTTTTTGCTGTCGGGGAGAGTCAGAGTGATTTTGCCCATGATTCATTATAGCATACGCGGCCCAAGGGAAGAGAGAGGGAAGAAGGAGGGAAG
>CAZLSH010000066.1:0-12737 GCA_964562095.1 uncultured Clostridia bacterium
GGTGTTTTTCTTGAACTCCACCACCTGGCAGACGTCGATCATCTGCGTCGAGACCGGGTCCTGCTGCGCCGTCTTGACCAGGTTGGTCTTGGAGTTGAGCTTGACCAGGTAGGGGATGTCGGGGTAATCGTTGCCGTACAGGGAGATCAGGCCCAGCTGGGTGGCGAAGACGCCGATCTCGGCCTGGTTGGCGATGCGGAACAGGTGCTCGGGGTCGGCGTCGTCCTCGGCGATCCCCGCGCCGTGGAAGTCGTCGTTCAGGTGCTCGATCTTCTGGTCGCCGGCGAACAGCATCAGCCGCCCCGACCCCAGGGTGATCTCATCGTAATTGTTCAGGTATTCGTTCAGCGCCCCGCTGGGGACGTCGGCCGGGATATAGGTTTTTTCTTCCATCACGAACCTCCTGTTGAAGTGATGCTTTCATCATAATGAAAATATTTTTTATTTTCAACCATTGCCGCAGCGGGGGCGGGCAAAAAAAAACCCGCCCCCTCGGCGAGGGCGGGTCATGAGGTTCAGAAGCGGGGAATTCCCGAGCGCTCAACCCCTCAATAGATGCAATAGCAGGCGCCGTGGCCGACACGGTTGCAGCCGTACTTCATCCACATGAAGCCGGCCTCGCCCCAGCTGGTGCCCCAGGAGTTCTTCAGCAGCCAGGCGCCCTTGGCGTCGTCCCAGCCGCAGAGGATGATGGCGTGGTTGACCGAGCGCACGTTCTTTTTGCAGGTGGTGAAGGTGCCGCCCTTGTAAGCCTGGAAATAGCGGTCGACGTAGACAGCGGCCGAGACCGAGCCGTACGTGTAAATGGCGTTCTTGATGGCGTCGACCGTGGGCACGGTGCTGCTGGTGGCGATATACTGCCAGTGGGCGACCGGGTAGACCGGCGTCGTGCAGCTCGGGGCACAGGCCGTGTCGAGGGCGACATAAGGGAAGCAGCTCTCGAGAATGGCACCATCGGAGTAGCCCAGCGAGGGGATCAGCATGTCAAAGGCGAAGAAGCCGCCGTTGCAGCCCCAGCCGAAGGGATTGCAGGAGACCATGTGCTGCTCGGACAGGTCATAGGTGGCGCCGTTCTTGAATTTGATGGCCGCCTCGAGGCCGGCGATGGTGGAGAAAGCCCAGCAGGAGCCGCAGCTGGCCTGGTTTTTGATCGGCGTGTAGGTGCCGGTAAAAGCCGCCGGCAGCGTGGCGGCCACAATGGCCTGCTCGCCCGGCTCATAGCCCAGGGAGTTGAGCGGCTTCAGGTCGGGATTGAAGGTGCACAACTGCTCGATGCTGTACTGCATGGCGGGGTTGGGGCCGATCTGGAAATCCCAGCCGTTGGCCTTCATCTCGGCGCGCATATCGGCCAGTTCGCGCTCGAGGGCCTGGCGCTTGGCCACCGGGTCGTCGACCAGGCGCATGTCGGTGCTGCTGCTCTGCAGCGCCGGCACGAACAGGAAGGCGGCGAGCAATACCAGAAGACAGGACCCGAAAACCCATTTCTTCATCCCTTTCATTGTGTTTCTCCTTGTTTTTTTATGGAATAGGCCATTCAAAAACCGGATCAAGGCAGAACGGTGACCGTCTTTCATCGTTCCGATTTTAGGCATCCCGGCCTTCGGACACAATCGGGCGAATTGCTTATTTGCGGTTGTATTTTCATTTATATTTTCATACAACAAAAGTTGTATTCGCGGTTCATAATGGCTATAATTCTCCCGATGTCCTTGAAGCTCAAGTTGGCCCTGTTCATCGCCGCGGCGGGATGGGTCTTTTCCCTTTCCTACGTCTGGCTGAACCACCTGACCATCACCCACTCCGGAGTGGAGCAGAAGCACATCACGACGAGAAAGGTGGCATCGCGCGTCGCGGAGATGGTCGAGAACGAAAAAAAACGCATCGCCACCATCTGTTTCGACTGGGCCGCCTGGGACATGATGTACGATTACGCCGAGAAACCGACGCGCGAGTTCGAGTCGCAGTCCATGCCGGCGGCGGTCATCCCCGAGTACGACCTCAATGTTCTCATGGTCATCAACCGCGTGAAGAAGACGATTTACCACGAGGGCTACGACCGCTCGCGGCGGCGGCCGGTGCGCTTTGATCCCGGCCATCCCAGGAATGCCGTCCTGTGGCGCAGCCTCTTCGCTGACTTCGACCGGCCCAGCGTACGCAGCTTTTTCAGCGCCTCCGAACACGGCCCGCTGATCATCGTTTCGGCGCCGATCCTGCGCACCGACGCCAGCGGACCGCTGAACGGCCGCGTGATCATGGGCCGCCTGATCAACCCCGAATTCAACGAGCGCATCGGCGCCGCCGTCCAGGAAGCGACGGCACTCCTCGCCCCCGAGCAGCTGGCTGGCGAGCTGAACGAGGGCCAGGTGCGGCGCCTCTTTCGCGACGGCTCCCTGCTCAAGGAGACCCGCAACGACCTGCGCGTATTCAGCGCCTATGCCGATCCCGCCGGCGAGCCGGTGTTCGTCGTGCGCGTCGACGCCGACCGCACCCTCTTCGGCCTGCAGGAAAAGGCGTCGCGCAACTTTCTCGCCGCCCTGTGGCTGAGCACGCTGCTGCTCGGCCTGCTGCTCTTCCTCTTCGTCGACCGCCTGCTGCTCCGGCGGCTGCGCGACATCTCGCGCAAGACCAGCGACATCACCAGCTTCAACGACCTCTCCATCCGCGTCCCCGAGGGCGACCGCGACGAGATCGCCCAGCTCAGCCAGAACATCAACAAGATGCTGGAACGGCTGGAGAAGGAGAACGTCCGCCGCCAGGAGATGGAGGAGCGCCTGGTCATGAACGAGAAGCTGGCCGCCACCGGCCGCCTGGCGGCCAACATCGCCCACGAGGTGAACAACCCCCTGTTCGCCATCGCCAACTCCATCGCCGTCATCAAGAACCGGCTCAAGGACGCCGGCGGCGACGTCGGCGAGGTGCTGCCCCTGGCCGAGAAGGAGATCGCCCGCGTGCGCAAGATCACCCGCAAACTCCTGGACCACGGCAAGGTCAACCTGGAAACCTTCCGCGAAAGCGATGTCGGCACCATCTTGGATACCGCCTGCGAGGTGCTGAAGCTGAGCAAGCAGCTCGGGCGCACCGTGGTGCGCTGGGAGCGCCGGCGCGAGCCGCTGCCGATCCTGGGCAACGCCGACAGCCTGCAGCAGGTGTTCATGAACCTGATCCTGAACGCCAGCGAAGCCATGGACCGGCGCGGCGAGGTGGCCATCCAGGTGGAGCCCCTGGCCGACGGCTACGCCGTTCATTTCCGCGATACGGGGCCGGGGTTCCCGGAAGCCATCAAAAGCAAGATCTTCGAGCCGTTCAACACCTCCAAGGACGCCAAGGGGGCCGGCCTGGGGCTGTACATTTCCTATCACATCATCAAGCGGCACGGCGGCGCCATGACCCTGGTCGACGGGGGCGGGGCCGGGACGCATTGGCTGGTGACGCTGCCGCAGCGGGGAGGGATGAACCATGTCCGACAAGCCGCGCCTGCTGATCGTTGACGACGATCCCGAGGTGCAGAAGAGCCTGCAGCTCTGGCTGAAGAACGAGGGGTTTCGTGTTTTCACTGCCTGCGATTCACCCCAGGCCAAGGCGGTGATCCAGAAGCAGGAGATCGACGTCTGCCTGGTCGACCTGCACCTGAAGAACGAGGACGGGCTGCACCTGGCCTCCGAGCTGAAGGCCCTGGACGAATTCCTGCGCCTCATCGTCATCACCGGCTACCCCAGCTACGAGAGCGCCATCGACGCCATGAAAACCGGCATCTTCGACTACATCTCCAAGTCCACCGACAACGACATCATCCTGCGCAAGCTGCGCGCCGCCGTGGAGGAGCGCGAGCATGAGATCTCCCAGAAAAGGGACTCCGGCCCGCCCCACACCCACATCGTCCTCCTCGGCCACCACCAGCTGGTCAAGGAGGGGCTGGAGAATTTCTTCAGGGAAAACCCCGAGTACCGCCTGCTCCACACCTATCATTCCTTCGATTATATCCGCAGGAATGACTTCAACCTGGACGTGGCCCTGCTGCTGGTCTGCGCCAGCTGCAACCAGGAGCCCCTGCAGGACCTGGACGCCTTTTTCTCCCGCCTGAAGCTTGTCTTCCCCAACGCCAGGGCGGTGATCATCAACTGCACCTGCGACGACGAGCAGAAAAAAGAGCTGCTGCGCCGCGGCATCAAGGGTTTCCTGCCGGCCAATATCGGCAAATCGGCGCTCAAGAAAGCGCTGGACTGCATCATGGCCGGCCAGGTCTGGGTCAGCCGCGAGCTGTCGCACCGGCTGCTGAACGAGCTGCTGGAGGACACCAACCCCGAGCTGACCTACAAAAAGCCGGACAATGATTTCTGCCTGACCAATCGCGAGATCGAGATCCTGAAGGCGCTGGCCTCGGGGCTTTCCAACCTGGCCATCAGCGAAAAACTCTTCCTGAGCGACAAGACGGTCAAGACCCACACCCACAACATCTTCAGAAAGATGGACGTCAAGACCCGCACCCAGGCGGTGATGAAAGCCATGGAGTTCCACATCATCTGATCCCGGCGCGCGCGGCGGCGGGGCGGCAGCGCGCCGCGCCTTACTCGTTATGGAAGATCTTCAGCCACTGCTCCACCTCGCTCTTCGAGACGCGGGTGTTGACGCGCTTCAGCGTCTCCTCCTTGCGCCCCTGGGAAACGAAGGCTTTCTTCAGGGTGAAATAGAATTCGATGGAGTTGACGGTGCGCACGCCCTTCTCCTTGGCGAAGCTTTTCAGCTCGCGGTCAGTGGTCACCAGCACCGTTTCCTTGGCATGCTGGCCGTTCTCCAGCATGCCCTTGATCTCGTCGTCGGCGCTGAGGCCGTAACGGGGATAGACCACGGTCAGCTTGGAGTTGATGGGGTTGTGCCGCTCGCTTCCCTGCGGCTCGCCGTCGAAGACCACCGTGACCTTGGTATTCCGGCTTTCCTGGAACTTGCGGATGATGGCGACCATCTTGCCGCGCGCTTCGGGGTCGCCGAGGGAGAAATCGGGAGCGCAGCCGATCAGGTTGTTGCCGTCGATGATATAGGGCATTCAGATCTCGACGGCTTCCCCCGGCCGCAGGATGACGACCTCGCAGGCCGGACCCGCCAGCGCCTTGAACTCCTCGGGCGACGATTCAATGCGCGGAAACGTGCCGTAGTGGATGGGGACGGCGCGCGGCACGCCCAGCAGCTCGACGGCCTTGGCCGCCAGGCGCGGGCTCATGTTGTAGTAGCCGTCAATGGGCAGGAAGGCGATGTCGGGGCGGTACATCTCGCCGATCAGCCGCATCTCCATGGTCAGCCCGGTATCGCCGGCATGATAGACGCTGCGCCCGTCCATGGCCACGATCAGCCCCGCCGCCGTGCCGCCGCGCCCGGAACTGTGAAAGGCCGGGACCAGCGAAATATCGACGCCGGCCACGCTCGCCGTGCCGCCGATGTTGATGCCCTCGGTTTTGATGTTCTTTTCCTGGGCGGCCAGGGCGATCTCGAACAGGGCGACCAGGGTGGCCCCCGTCTTGAGGCAGATCGCGAAACTGTCTCCCAGGTGGTCGCCATGGTCGTGGGTGACGGCGACGATGTCGGCGCAATCGACATCCTGCACCCGCAGCGCCGCCGTGGGATTGCCGCTCAGGAACGGATCGATGAACACGGTCCGGCTTCCCTCGAGTTTGAGGGCCGAGTGCCCGAGCCATGTGATCTTCATGCTTCCTCCTCAGCCCGGAGGCCAGGCCATGACGCGGCCGCCCAGCACATGCAGATGCAAGTGCAAGACCGACTGCCCGGCCTCGGGGCCGGTATTGATTACCACGCGGTACTGCTCCAGACCGGCCTTGGCCGCCGCCTGGCGGGCGACCGCCAGCAGCCGGCCCAGAAGCTCCTCGTCGCGGGCATCGTTCAGCGAGGCGACGTGGCGCCGGGGCACCACCAGCAGGTGGACCGGGGCCTGGGGCTGGATGTCGCGGAAGGCAACCGCCTCGTCGGTCTCGAGGATGAAAGGGGTCGGGATGCCGCCGTTGGCGATGCGGCAGAAAATGCATTCTTCCATGGGTTCACTCCCATGCCATTGTAATATCGGCGCCGAGTTTTTGCAATTTGCCCGGCATGTCCTCGTAGCCGCGGAACAACTGGTACGAGTTCTCGATGCGCGTCTCGCCGGCGGCGGCCAGGCCGCCGAGAACCAGTGCCGCCGAGGCGCGCAGGTCGGTGGTCTTGAGCACGGCTCCGCGCAGGGGCGACCCGCCGCGGATGAGCGCCTCGTCGCCGCGGACCTCGATGGCCGCCCCCAGGCGGTTCAACTCGCCCGCGTGGCGAAAGCGGTCATTGAAGATCGTTTCCCTGACCCGCGAGACGCCCCGGGCCTGGGTGAGCAGCGTGGTCAGCTGGGCCTGCAGGTCGGTGGGAAAACCGGGATAGGGCTCGGTGACCACCTCGACCGGCCGCAAGGCGGCGCCGCCCCGGGCATGGAACTCATGGTCGTGAACGGCGACGTCGGCGCCCATGGTATCCAGGACGCCCAGCAGGCTGCCCAGGTGCTCCGGCATCACCGCCTCGACGCGGATGTCGTTGCCGGGGAAGCAGCCGGCGATCAGGTACGTGCCGGCCTCGATGCGGTCGGGGATGATGCGATGCCGGGCGCCATGCAGCGCAGCGCGGCCGCGGATGACCACCGTCTCCCCGTCCTGGCTGCGGATGTCGGCCCCCATGGCGGTGAGCAGGGCGGCCAGGTCGGCCACCTCGGGCTCCAGGGCGCAGTTGCGCAGGACGGTCGTGCCCTCGGCCAGCGAGGCGGCCATCAGCAGGTTCTCGGTGCCGGTGACGGTCTTGCCGGGGAAGGTAAAATCGATCCCGCGCAGGCGTTCGCAGCGGGCGGAGAGGTAATCCCCGGCGATGAGGATCTCGGCGCCCATGCGTTCCAGACCCTGGAGGTGGAAGTCGATCTTGCGCTCGCCGATGGCGCAGCCTCCGGGCATCGAAACCCGGGCCGCGCCGCAGCGGGCCAGCATCGGGCCGAGCAGCAGCACCGACGCCCGCGTGGTGCGGGCGATCTGATGGGAAACCACGGGTGAGCGCAGCGTCGGCATGGCGATGCGCAGCTCATGCCCCTGAAGGCCGGCGCGGTCCCCGGCCAGCGGGGCGCCCGGCTCGGTCTCGGCGCCGATCTCGCGCAGGGCCGCGGCCATCACCTTGATGTCCTCCACCAGCGGCAGGTTGCTGAAAACGATCGGTTCGGCGCTGAGGCAGACGGCGGCCAGCTCGGGCAGGGCGGCGTTCTTGGCCCCGGAAACGGCCACGCTGCCGGCCAAAGGCCGTCCTCCTTGGATCGATATGATGATATTCTGCATGGTGTAAAACCAGCCCCGCGGGCAGGCTTGACCAGGGGACCACTATACAATCATCACCCGGCAAAGTCAAGAATTGCCCGCACTGTCGCGGCTTGCCATCTGCGGCGGAAACCGCTACAATATGGGCGATGAAAGCCCGACGATCCGTCCGCGGAATTGGGCGCCGGCGAGCCGCTCACGCGGCCGCACTGGCGCTGCTCCTTTGCTGCGCCGCCTGTTTCAGCTTCCGGGTCGCCGTCCCCCCCGATCCCGAGGAAGTGGTCGGAACGCTGGCCATCGTCCGCACGCATCCCGGCGGCCTGGACCTGGAAAAGCCTCTCGCCGACGAGCCGGTCAGCGAAGACGCTGACGGCATCCACTCACTGGTCAAGGTCCTGCAGGTCAGCCGGCCCATGATGCTGCAATGGCATTGGTACTCCCCGGAGAACCAGCGGCTGCGCAGCTCCAAGGCGGTTGCGGTCAATGCCAAGGCGCGCTTCCTGGCGTATTTCGCCGCCTGGGATACGCTGCCCCGCCAGTATTACGCCGGGAAAAAGGGAAATTGGGCGGTGGTGATCACCGCCGACGGCCGCTTCTTCGCCAGGAAGGAATTTATCATCGAATAAGGAGGTCCCGGGAGAGGATCGCCTGCCGGGCCTCTTGCCGCGCCCGCGTGAAGACCATCCTGCCGGCCGCTTTCTTGGCCCGGGCGGCCGCGCCGCTTTCCCATTCCCCGAGCAGTTCCACGGCAGTAACCCGGCCATCGGCGCCGATCGTCACCTGCAGCGACGATCCTTCCGGCAGCCATTCGCGGATATCCTGGAAGCCGGGCGCGAGCAAATCGTCGCCGGCGACATCGCCCGCGATGCGCACGAGAGGACCCGCGGCCAGTTCGACCATGCCCAGGTTCAGCGGCGCGGCGGCGCGCCCGCTCGTCGCCAGGAAAATCTGCAGCGCCCCGGAAGCCGCGTTCAACCCCGCCGCGGGATGATATCGCCGCGCCGCGGCCATGGCCGCCCGGTTGCCGGACGGACGCGGCGCCGCTTTCTCCGCCAGGGACGCTTTCATCGTCCCGCTGCGTCCGCTTGCCGCCTGCTCCTCGGCGCCGTCCGGCACTCCGCCGGTCACGCCCTCCTCCATTTCATCGTACCGAATCGGCTCTTCTTTGTCGGCTGGACGCGGCAGTTCCCCTTCCGCGGGCGCGACAACGGGCGCCGCTTCAGGCAACGGCGACGCGGGAGGCGGCACGGAGCGGGGCGTTTCGGCGGCCGGCTTCTTTTTCAGTTCCGGGCTGCCGCCCTTTTCTGAACCGGCGGCGTCGGATCGATCTTCCACGGCCATTTCCGGCACAGCGGCGGCGGGGAGATCGCCCTTATCGCGGGCCGGTTTCAGATCTTTGCCTTGGGGTGCACGCCGCTCCGCTATCTCCTTTTCAACGGGCCGGGGCAATTCCATGCGGCCCCGGCCAAGGAAAAAAAAGCCGGCGATCACCGCGACGAGAAAAACGGCGGCGACACCGAAAGCCGGCCGCAGCAGCAGGAGCCTTTTCTCCGGGAGCTCCTGCCGCCCCGTTTCCCCGGCGCCGGAAGCCTTCAACCCCCGGCGCAGGAACTCGGCGGGAGGGTTTTCCCGGTTCGCCAGCATGACGGCAACGTCGGCCAGCGCCTGGCGGCATTCGCGGCAGCGGGAAAGGTGGGCCTCCACGCCGGGTCTTTGCCCCTTTTCCAGGCGCTGATCAATGTAAGCCGCCAGAGTCTCGCCGCTCACATGCTCATTCATTGGCATCCCCCTGCAGCGCCCCGGCGATCTCTTCTCGGCTGAGCTGCGGCGCCGCCTCCAGCTCGGCGCGGATCTTTTTCAAAACGCGGGCGAGGAATTTATAGGCCGACGGCAGGCGGAGCACCCGGCCCGCCTCGTTGATCTTCATGCCCTGGAAATAGACCAGCTGGACGGCCAGCCTCTCCCTGTCCTCCAGCTTTTCCAAGGCCAGGCGCAGCCCGGCCTCCAGCCGCAGGCGCTGCTCCTGTTGCTCGCTGGCGGCCAGTTCCGATTCCGGCGTCTTCATGTCGGCCAGGATCCTCGCGTAATCCGGTTCGCCGTCGATGGAGACCACGTGGATCTTCTTCAGCCCGAAATCACGGCCATACCTCGCGCGCAGGAAATCGATGGCCAGGCGGCGCGCCACCACAGTCAGCCAGGTGGAGAGCTTGGCCTGGAAGGCAAAGCTCCTGAGCCGCTGAAAGCGGTCCTCGCGCAGCTTTTCGAGGACATGCAGGTAGACGGCCATCTTTTCGTCGTAATCGTCGGTGAACTTGATGGCGGCGCGGTAGATGAAACCCGAATATTCCAGGATGAATTTCTGCCAGGCGGCGGTATCGCCCGCCAGGATGGCGCGCACCAGGCGGGCCTCGCTGTCCCCAAACATCTTCATGAAAGCGATTATAGCAAGAATCGCCCGCTCAAAGTCAAGGGCACGGGTTTTCATGCCGCCGGCTTGGCCCGGGAAGAAAGGCTGAACGAAGAGTAAGGTCTCCATGGCGCGCGCTCCATCCCGTTAGACGGCAGGCCGGCAACGAATTCCTCGCGCATTCCCGGGGGGGCGGCACCCGGAGACGGAGCCCCTGCCGGCATGGCGGTTGACATTACCGGCGTTTTTTTCGATAATCTGGCCTGGCAGGGCTTCCCGCCTTCTGCGGCTTCCTGCAGGGCCAGAGAGGAGAAGAAATGGAATACGCGGAGATCGGCATCATCGGCGGCAGCGGTTTCTACGACCTGGAAGGGCTGGAGGGGGCGCATTCCGTCCGCCTGCGCACCCCGTTCGGAGCGCCCTCGGAAAAGCTCATGCTGGGCAGGCTGCGCGGCCGAGCCGTGGCCTTTCTTTCGCGCCACGGCCACGGCCATCGCCTGAACCCGTCGGAAGTGAACTACCGGGCCAACCTCTACGCCATGAAGATGCTGAAGGTGGAGCGCCTGGTTTCCATCACCGCCGTGGGCTCGCTGAAGGAGGATCTGAAGCCGGGCGAGCTGGTCATTCCCGACCAGTACGTCGACCAGACGTTCAAGAGGGAAAAGACCTTCTTCGAGAACGGGATCGTCGCCCACGTCTCCATGGCCGAACCCACCTGCCCGGCACTCGGCCAGCTGGCCCAGCGCCTGGCCGCCGAGGCGGGCCTGACCGCCCATCGCGGCGGCACGTATTGCAACATGGAAGGACCGCAATTCTCCAGCCGCGCCGAGTCGCTGGCCAACCGCCAGCTGGGGCATGCGCTCATCGGCATGACCCAGGCCGTGGAGGCCAAGCTGGCCCGCGAGCTGGAGATGTGCTTCCTGCCCCTGGCTTTCGTCACCGACTACGACTGCTGGCACCAGAGCGAGGAATCGGTCACCGTGGAAATGGTCATGACCAACCTGAAGAAGGGGGTGGCGGCCATCAAGAAACTCCTGCCGCTGATCGTCCAGGCCATGCCCGGCGAGCGAAGCGAGCGAAGCGAGCCCGGCGCCTGCTCCTGCGCCAACGCCCTGGCCGCTGCCATCATCACCGCGACGCCCCTGATCCCGGAGAAGACCTACAAGCAGCTCGAACTCATCATCGGCAAGTACATCCAGTCCCGCATATAGAGAGGAGATCATGCCCCAAGAACTCATCCTGGTGATCAACCCCGGCAACACCTCCACCAAGGTGGCGATCTATGACGGCGACGCCCCCCTGTGCAGCGAGTCGATCAAGCATGCCGACGAGGAGATCGCCCGCTTCGCCGACATCAATGCCCAGCGGCAGTTCCGCCAGGAGCTCATCGAGGATTTCCTGAAGCGCCAGGGGATCGCGCCGCATGCCGTCGCCGCCCGCGGCGGGCTGCTCAAGCCCCTGGCCAGCGGCACCTATGCCGTCGATCAGCGCATGGTCGATGACCTGGTCGAGGCACGCCAGGGACGTCACGCCTCGAACCTGGCCGGCCAGATCGGGTTTTCCCTGGCCGCCAAGCTGGGGATCCAATGCTATATCGTCGACCCGGTATCGGTCGACGAGGCCGAGCCCCTGGCCCGTTATTCCGGCCACCCCCTGTTCCAGCGCGTGATGCTCACCCACGCCCTGAACATGAAGGCCGTGGCCAGGCGCTTCAGCGCCGAAAAGAAGCTGCGCTACGAGGAACTGACCCTGCTGGTCATCCACCTGGGCACGGGCAACTCCATCTCCCTGCACCGGAACGGGCGCATGATCGATGCCGTGAACCCTTCCGAGGAAGGCCCCTTTTCCATGGACCGCAGCGGCGGCCTGCCCGTTCTGCAGGCGGTGCGCCATGTCTGCGCGAACAACTTGTCCTTCAAGGAATTTGAAAAAATGGTCTTCGGCGGCGGCGGCCTGTACGCTTACCTGGGAACGAAGGACTTCCTGAAGGTTCGCGACCAGTACCTGGCGGGCGACGCCCGGACCCAGGAAGTGGTGCAGGCCATGGCCTACCAGGTGGCCAAGGACGCCGGCGGGCTGGCCGCCGTGGTCAACGGCCAGGTCGACGCCACGCTGATCACCGGCGGCATCGCCTTCAATGAGTTTTTCATCGACCTGCTGCGCCAGCGCCTCTCCTTCATCGCCCCGATCCACGTCTACCCCGGCGAGGACGAGATGCAGGCCCTGGCCGAAGGGGTCCTGCGGGTACTGCGCGGTGAAGAAAAGGCCAAGACCTACTGAATGGAAGAATACACCGGAATTCCCCGCTGCCTCGGCCGGCCCAGGAGGATTCAGTGGCGCTGAACGACCGCCTGAACCCGCTGTCGACGACCACCGAGCAGCAGGTGGCCCAGTTGGAGAAGAAGATCGACGACCTCAAGGCCGAATACATCCTTTTCTTCAACGGCGACACCCGGCAGCCCCCGGAAAAGAAGCGCGAAGATCTGGAAAAGGCCGTCCGCAGGCTGATCTACGGCGGTTCCAAGTCGCCCAAGATGGAAATGATCATCCAGAACGTGGCCCAGCGCTTCAGCCTCTACAACAACATGTGGCTGAAAAAGCTCAACGAACTGGAGATCGGAACGCCGCTCGCCCGCGCCCAGAAGGCCGCCGCTACCGCTCCCAAGCCCGGCCGCGAAAAGGAGACGCGAGAACTGTACCTGACCCTGAACGACGAGCAGACCTTCGAGCGCTTCGCCGCGGTATACCGCGACTTGCTGCCGGAAAGCGGCGGTTCGGAAAAGGAACGGGATCAGATCATTGAGAACATCAAGACCAAGATGCTGACCCACAACCTGGTCGAGGCCCGCGTCACCTTCAGCCGCCAGAAAGGCAAACTGAGCATCCGCATCAAGAAATAGAAGAAAGTGATAGTGTTAGTGATAGTGTTAGTAAAAAGCAATCAATGAACTGGGGATTTGATAACGTAAAATATTTTTCGCACATTTTAGAAGAGAGGTAGTCCTCCAAGTTTT
>CAZLSH010000067.1:0-5456 GCA_964562095.1 uncultured Clostridia bacterium
GAGAAACTTGCCCGGCGAGTCGGCATAAGCGCCGGTAAATGCGCCTTTCTTGTAGCCGAACAGCTCGGATTCCGCGAGGTTCTCGGGGATGGATGCGCAGTTGATGGAGAGCAGCGGCTGGCTGCCGCGGCTGGAGCAGTGGTGGATGGCTTGGGCCATGAGCTCCTTGCCGGTCCCGGTCTCTCCGCAAATCAGAATGGTATGGGGCGTGGCGGCGTACTTTCTGGCGGTGCCGATCACTTCGGCCATGATGCGGCTGCGGAAGATGAACTTGTCAAATCCGGCGGCCTCGCCGATTTCCCGCTTCAGGTCCCGGCATTCGCTCCGGGCCTGGAGGAATGCCAGCGCCCGCTGCAGGGTGATCAGCAGCATGTCGGGATTGACCGGTTTTTGCAGGAAGTCATGCGCCCCCTTTTTCATCGCCAGGACGGCGGTTTCGATCGACCCCGTGCCGGTCAGGACCACGATGCGGTGCAAATACTGCGCGGCGAACTGTTCCAGGACGTCCATGCCGTCGCCGTCGGGCAGGGTCAGATCGAGCAGGACCAGGTCGAAGGCTTCGCGCTGGAGATGAAGCCTGGCATCGGCCAGGCAGCCGCTCTCGGCGGTCAGGAACCCGTTCCGCTCGAGAAAGCAGCGAATCGAATCACGCAGGGGCTCATCGTCCTCGATCAGCAGGATGCGCTTTCCTGTTTTCATGCTCACCTCGCGGGAAGGATCAAGTTGACCTGGGTGCCCTGGCCGGAACTGTGGATCTCCAGGTCGCCCTTCAGGGTCTTCATGATGCTGTAGGAAATGTAGAGACCGAGCCCGGTGCCCTCCTTCTTGGTGGTGAAGAACGGTTCCAGGACCCGTTCCTTGATCGCGTCGGGAATGCCCGGGCCTGAGTCACGGATGGCGATGACATGCTGAATATTCCGCGGCAGCTCGTCGTACTCGCTGTAGACGCGGATATCGATGCGTCCGGCCCCTTGGCCGGCCATGGCTTCCAGGGCGTTGAACAGGACGTTCATGAAAACCTGCTTCAGGCGGTCGCTGTCGCTGGTTACCTGGATCCCGCTTTCGGCCTGGACGCGGATCGCCACGCTGGGCGGGATCTTTTTCGGCGGGATTTCGCCCAGCGTGCGCTCCACGAACTCCGGCAACGGGAAGCGGCTGAGATGGAGGCCCTTGAACTTGGAGAACACCAGCAGCGACTCGACCAGCCGTCCGGCGCGGCTGATCTCGCGGTGGATCTTGTCGCAGGCGGCGGCGATCGCGCCGTCGCCCTCCGTCCGGCCTTTGATGGCCGTGGCCTCGAAGAGGGCGGTCGTCAGCGGCGTTCGCAGTTCGTGCGCCAACGATGCGGCCATTTGCCCCACCAGTACCAGGCGATCGAATTTGAACAGGCGGTAAAAGTTCTTGTCATTGGCGAATTCCAGCCGTTCGGCTTCGATCAGCGGGATGAACATGACCGCTGCCGCCTGCACGGCCACGGTCAGCGCCCGGACGTCGGCGCGGCCGTCGCCGCGGGCCAGCAGCAATCCGCGGAAATAACTCCTGGCGTGCAGGGGGATGATCAGGTTGATGCCGTTGCGGGCCAACAGGCCCCCGGTGCCGCGGTCGAACAACTCGAAGTACATGCGGGTTCGCGCCCCGTCGACCATGGGTTCCCTGCGCCCGGTGAAGCTCTCGACCAGGTCGGCTTCCTCGGGGATGAGCGGCAGGGGGCCCGCCGGGGCGTCGTCGCTGTAGGGCTTGAAGGCATTGCCGTCCGCCTCCTTGAAATAGACGATGCAGCGTTCCAGCGGGAAGTGGCGGCGCAGAATGGCGGAAAAGGAGGGGAGAAAATCGCGGGCGCTGCGGGCCGCTTGCAGCGCGGAGGCGATCGAAACCAGGAATTCTTTGCAATGGCTTGTGCGCATGGATGATCGGTGGCGAAAAACAACTATATTACGCCGGAAAAAGGTTGTCAAATCCTGATTTGCCTTGCAATTCCCCGGGGTCTGTGTTATTTTATTAATTTATTTTTGGGAGATGACCAATGAAAAAAACCAGGATCAATGAAGCGCATTACGCCCTGAAGGGCAAGATGGTGGAGTTTTGCGGCTGGGACCTGCCGGTCCAGTACTCGGGGCTCAACACCGAGCACGTGGCCGTGCGCACCACCGGCGGCATTTTCGACGTCAGCCACATGGGCGAGATCTGGGTTCGCGGCCGTGAGGCGCTGCGGACCGTGCAGCACCTTGTCTCCAACGATGCCTCCAAGCTGGAGCCGGGGAGGATCCAGTACGCTGGATTGCTGACCGACAACGGCTGCTTCGTCGACGACCTGCTGGTCTACATGATCCGGGAGAACGAGTACCTGCTGGTGGTCAACGCGGCCAACATCGAGAAGGACTTTCTTTGGATGAAGAAGCATAGCGCCGGGTTTGACGTGCAGCTCGAAAACCGCAGCGAGGAATACTCGCAGATTGCCGTTCAGGGCCCGGTGGCCGAAAAGCTGCTTCAGGAGTTCACCGACGTCGATCTCCAGCCCATGGGCTACTATCACTTCGCCCAGGGCCGCGTGCAGGGGATGGACGCCATCGTCTCGCGCACGGGCTACACCGGGGAGGACGGCTTCGAGATCTACTTCAAGTCCGACGCCGCCGCCGCCTCCAAGCTGTTCCTGGACCTGGCCGGCAAGGGGGAGAAGTACGATGCCCTGCCCGCCGGCCTGGGCGCCCGCGACACCCTGCGCCTGGAGGCCAAAATGGCCCTTTACGGCAACGATATCGACGACAGCCACACGGTGCTGGAAGCCGACCTGGGCTGGATGCTCAAGCTCAAGAAGGCGGAGCCGTTCATCGGCCAGGAAGCGCTGGCCAGGCAGAAACAGGAGGGGATCCGCCGCAAGCTGGTGGGATTCGAGCTGATCGACAAGGGCATCGCCCGCCACGGCTACCCGATCCGCGTGGGCGGTTTGGACTTCGGCGCCGTCACTTCGGGTACTTTCGCCCCGTTCCTGAAAAAATCCATCGGCCTGGCTTATCTGCCCGTCGAGCATTGCGCCGTGGGCGATGAATTCCAGATCGCCATCCGCGAAAAGACGGTCAACGCCAGGATCGTGGAAACCCCGTTTTATAAAAGAAACAAGTAGGAGGAACCGTAATGGCAAAGGAAAATCTTCTGTACAGCAAGGATCATGAGTGGGTGCGCCGCGAGGGCGATGCGGTGGTCATCGGCGTCACCGATTACGCCCAGCACGAACTGGGCGATGTCGTGTTCGTCGACCTGCCCGCAGTGGGCAAGGAACTGAAGAAGGGAGACCCTGCGGCCAACATCGAGTCGGTCAAGGCCGTCTCCGACGTGTATTCCCCGGTCTCGGGCAAAGTGACCGAAGCCAACGGCAAGCTGGGCGACAACCCGGAACTGGTCAACCAGGACCCGTTCGGCGAAGGTTGGATCTTCAAGATGAGCGCCGAGCAGGTTTCCGAGCTCGACGAACTCATGGATCTGAAGAAATACGAGGAATACCTGAAGGGCATAGCCGGGGAGTGAGCGATGAGATACCTGCCGCTGACCGACGCGGAACGGGAGGAGATGAAGCGGGTCATCGGCATCGCCGATGTCAGGGACCTGTTCACCTGCATCCCGTCGGGCCAGTGCCGCCCGCCCCTGGGCAAGCTGCCCAAGGCGCTGAGCGAGCCTGAGCTGACGGCTCTCTTCAGGGAATTCGGCCGCCGCAACTCCTTCTGCGGATTTCTCAGTTTTTTGGGCGCCGGCGCCTATTCCCATTTCATCCCCGAGGTCGTTTCCTACCTGAGCGCCAAGGGCGAGTTCCTCACCCCCTATACCCCGTACCAACCCGAGGTCAGCCAGGGCAGCCTGCAGGCGATCTTCGAGTACCAGACCATGATGGCCATGCTGACCGGCCTGGACGTGGCCAACGCTTCTCTCTACGACGGCGCCACCGCTGCCGCCGAAGCCGTGCTGCTGGCCGCGCGCCGTTCGGGGCGCGGGCGGGTGCTGCTGGCGGGAAGCCTGCATCCCGAGTATGACGCGGTCATCCGCACCTACGTGCAGAACCTGCCGATCGAACTGGTGACGGTGGCCGTGGACGAGGCCAGCGGCCGAGTGGATGCCGCTGATTTGCAGGCCAAACTGGACGATGCCACCGCCGCCGTCCTTTTCCAGTCACCCAACTTCCTGGGCGTGGTGGAGGACGGCCCGGCCATCGCCGCCGCCGCCCATGGACGCAAGGCCTACGCCGTGCAGGTGGTGGCCGAGGCCATGTCGCTGGCCTATCTCGCGGCGCCGGGAGACGCGGGCGTCGACATGGCGGTGGGGGAAGCGCAGAGTTTCGGCCTGACGCTGGGCTTCGGCGGTCCCTATTTGGGTTTTATCGCCGTGCGCGAGGAGTTCATGCGCCAGCTGCCCGGCCGCCTGGTGGGCCAGACCCGCGACCTGGACGGCAAGCGCGGCTACGTGCTGACGCTGTCCACCCGCGAGCAGCATATCAAGCGCGAGAAGGCGACGTCGAACATCTGTTCCAACGAGGCCTGGTGCGCCATGCGCGCCGGCATGTATCTGGCCGTCATGGGCCGGGCCGGCCTGACCCGCGCCGCCCGAACCTGCCACCTCAATGCCGCCTATTTCGCGAGGGCGGCGGCCGGGAAGCGAAGCGTCCGCGTGGTCTACGCGAGGAATTTCTTCAACGAGGTGCTCATCGAGGTCCGGCAGGGGAGCGCCTGCGGCCTGGCGGGGGAACTGCGCAAGCAAGGCATCCTGGCCGGCGTTCCCCTGGCCTGGTTCGACGCCAGGCAGAAGGACCGCCTGCTTCTCGCCTTCAGCGAGGTCCATGACCGTTCCGCCATCGACCGCCTGCTGGGCGCCATCGGAGAATGACCATGAACACCCTGCCCAAGCTGATATTCGAGTTGAGCCGCGAGGGAAAGATCGGCGTCGGACTGAACGAGGCCGACGTGCCCGATGAGCCCGCCGTCGACCCGGAACTGCGGCGCCGGGAACTCGCCGATTTTCCCCAGGTATCCGAGGTGGAGGTCGTGCGCCACTACATGGCGCTGGCCAAGCTCAACTACTCCGTCGACGCCGGTTTCTACCCGCTGGGCTCCTGCACCATGAAGTACAATCCCAAGATCAACGAGAGACTCGCCGCCGCCGAGGAGCTTCAGGCCCATCCCTACGCCCCGCACGAGCTGGTGCAGGGCAACCTGGAAATCCTGACCCGGCTCGATGAGTGGCTGCAGGAGCTGACCGGCATGGCCGGCTTCACGCTGGCCCCGGCCGCCGGGGCGCACGGCGAGTTCACCGGCATGCTGATGGTGCGCAAGCACCTGGAGGAGAAGGGCGATCCCCGCAAGCTGGTGCTGATCCCCGACTCGGCCCACGGCACCAACCCGGCTTCGGCCCATTTCGCCGGCTACGACGTCAAGGAGATCGCGTCCAGCGCCCAGGGCACCATCGGCCTGGCC
>CAZLSH010000067.1:5466-12503 GCA_964562095.1 uncultured Clostridia bacterium
ATCTTCGAATCGGATATCATGGCCGTCGCCGCCGCCCTGCACGCCAACGGTTCCCTGCTGTACATGGACGGCGCCAATCTCAATGCCCTGCTGGGTGCCGTGCGCCCCGGGGACCTCGGCGTGGATGTCATGCACATCAACCTGCACAAGACCTTCGCCACGCCCCACGGCGGCGGCGGGCCCGGCTCGGGCCCCGTCGGCGTGGCCGCGCACCTGCTGCCCCATCTGCCCGTGCCGCGGGTGCGGCGCGAGGGAAACGGCTTTGACGTCGTATACGATGACCCGCGCAGCATCGGCCGGGTGAAAAACTTCTACGGCCAGTTCCTGGTCATCGTCCGGGCGCTGGCTTATCTGATGACCCTGGGCCGGGAGAACGTCGGGCGCGTGGCCGAGGACGCCGTGCTGAACGCCAACTACGTGCGCAAGCGGCTGGAGAAGCTCCTCGACCTGCCCTACAAGGGGCCCTCGCTGCACGAGGTGGTCTTCTCCGACAATGGACTGCCGGTCAAGACCCTGGATATTGCCAAGCGGCTGCTGGACTACGGCATCCATCCTTTCACCATTTATTTCCCGCTCATCGTGCACGGGGCGATGATGATCGAGCCCACCGAGAGCGAGAGCAAGGAAACCCTGGACGAGTTCATCGCCGTGATGGAGACCGTCCTGCGCGAGGCGCGTGAGGATCCCGAGCTGCTGCGCCAGGCCCCGACCCGCACGCCGGTGCGCCGTCTGGACGAGACGCTGGCCGCCCGCAAGCCGGTCCTGCGCTGGCGCAAGGGGGAAAGCCTTTGAGCGTTCAGAATGTGATACTCAAGCTGCAGGAGTTTTGGGCCGAGCGCGGATGCTACATCGCCTCGGGCTATGACACCGAGGTCGGCGCCGGCACCATGTCCCCGGACACCTTTTTCCGCGTGCTGGGCCGAAAACCCTGGCAGGTCGCCTATTGGCAGCCCTCGCGCCGGCCCGATGACGGACGGTACGCCCAGAATCCCAACCGCGTGCAGAAGCACAACCAGTTCCAGGTCATCCTCAAGCCGGCTCCCGCCGACGGCCAGCTGTTGTTCCTGGACAGCCTGATCTTCCTGGGCGTCGACATCCGCATCCACGACATCAAGTTCGACGACGACAACTGGGCATCGCCCTCGCTGGGCGCCTGGGGGGTCGGCTGGCAGGTGATGTGCGACGGCCTGGAGATCGCCCAGTTCACCTATTTTCAGCAGGCCGGCGGCATCGAACTGAACCCGAACTCGCTGGAAATCACTTACGGCATCGAGCGCCTGGCCGGCTTTATGGACGGCAAGTCCAGTCTGTACGACCTGGAGTGGGGCAACCGCGTCTCGTATGCCCAACTGAAGCTGGAGGAGGAACGGCAATTTTCCATCTACAACTTCGAGATCGCCGACATCGACATGCTGCGCAACCTGTTCACCCGGTACCAGCAGGAGGCGGAGAAGCTTCTCGACCGCAGCTTATACCTGCCCGCCTATGATTACGTGCTGAAGTGCTCCCATGCCTTCAATATACTCGATGCGCGCAAGGCCATCTCGGTGGCCGAGCGCACGGCGCTGATGGGCATCATGCGCAACCTGTCGGCGCGCATCGCCCAGAAATACGTCCAGCAGACGGAAGGTGAAGACCATGGCTGACCTGCTTCTTGAACTCGGTGTCGAGGAGATCCCGGCACCCGCTGTCGGCATGATCCGCGACCAGCTGCGCGAGCTGTTTCTGGCGCGCCTGACCCAGGAGCATATCCCCAACGGCGGCATCGAGTGCGCGGCCACCAACCGCCGCCTGATGATCCACGCGCTGCAGGTTCCGGAAAAGACGGCCAGCAAGGAGGAGACGGTGCTGGGGCCGGCCAAGCGCATCGCTCTCGACGAGCGCGGGCTGCCCACGGTGGCGCTGAAGAAGTTCTGCGAGTTCCAGGGGGTCAAGCTGAGCGACGTCGTCGAGATCGAGACGCCCAAGGGAAAATACCTGGGCATTACCAGGGTCGGCGGCGGCCAAGACGTGGCCGAACTGCTGGCCAAGGCGATACCGGCGCTGCTGGCGGGACTGACGTTTTCCAAGGCCATGGTCTGGAACGAGTCGCGCGTCGCCTTTATCCGACCGCTGAAAAGCATCCTGGCCCTGTTCGGCAACAGGCCGCTCGACGTCGAGTTCGCCGGCGTGCGCTCGGGAAACCGCTCTCCGGGCCATCTGCTGCTGTCCGACGCCTTTTTCGAGGTCAATTCCTTCAAAGACTATTTCGAGGGCCTGGGGAAGAATTTCATCATCCTGAACGAGGAGGAGAGAAAGAGCAAAATTCGGGCCGAGATCCGCGAGATCGAGGAGGAACTGGAATGCCGGGTGCCCTGCGATCCGGACATGCTGGACTATTACGTCTACAGCAACGAGTACCCGGTTGTGTTCAGCGGCAGCTTCGACCCCAAGTACCTGGCCCTGCCCACGGAGATCATCACCGCTTTCATGACCCATGAAAAAAAGCTGCTGGCGGTCTATGACGGCGCCGGCCGACTGACCAGCCATTTCGTCGGCGTGGCCAACATCCCCGACGAAAACGGCAAAGTCAGCCGCGGCAACGAGAAGGTCGTGCAAGCGGCGTTCGAGGATGCCCAGTTCTTCTGGGATCAGGACCGCAAGCAGGATTTCTTCGCCTTGAAGAACCTGCTGAAGAACGTCATGTTCCAGAAAGAGCTGGGCACCTATTACGAGAAGGTGGAACGGCTGGCCGCCCTGGTCGATTTCGTGATCAATGAGACGCACCAGGACGGGATGCGCAGCCAGCTGCACAAGGCCGCCTTCCATTGCAAGAACGACCTGCTGACCCAGATGGTGCGCGAGTTTCCCTCGCTGCAGGGGATCATGGGCGGTCTCTACCTGCAGGCCGCCGGCGAAGATCCGCTTGTCTGGAAGGCCATCTACGGGCACTACAAGCCCAGGGGCCAGGTGGATGAAAAGCTGGAGGACCTGGGTGCGGGCATCCTCTCCATCGCCGACCGCATGGACAACATCGCCGGTTTTGTCGGCAAGGGCATCAAGATCTCCAGTTCCAAGGATCCCTACGGCATCCGCCGCGACGCCAATGCCATCATCCGCATTCTCATCGAATTCCGGCTGCCGCTGGACCTGGCGCCGCTGATCCGCCTGGCCGCCCTGAACTTCGCCCAGAACGACGCCGACCTGCAGCAGAACTGCAAGATCATCTGCGAGCTGCTCTCGGCCCGGCTGGAGAATTACCTGAAGGACGCCATGAAGTACCGCTACGACGCGGTCAACGCCGTCATGGCCCAGGAGGCCATGGCCGTCTATGACAAGTTCCTGAGGGCCCAGGCGGTCGCCACGCTGGTCGAAAGCGGCATGGCCGAATCTCTGGCCGCCCTGCACCGGCGCCTGAAGAACATTTGCGCCAACAGCGAACGCTGCCATTTTTCCGAGAGCGAGCTGAAGGAAAAGGAGGAAAAGATCCTTTCCGACGTGTTTAAGGAAGCCAAGCCGCGCATCGACGGCCTGATCCTGAAGAAGAATTTCACCCAGGCGGCCTCGGAGATCCTGGAGATGAAGCCGATCATCGATGCATTCTTTGAAAAGATCCTCGTCATGGACAAGAACCTGACCCTGCGCAAAAACCGCATCGCCCTGCTGCAGCGCATCGATGAGCTGCTGGCGGCGGTGGCCGATTTCTCACTGTTAGTCGAGACCAAACCAGGAGGAAAAACATGAAGGATATACTGAGCGAGAACCTGCGCAACGTGGCCGTGGTCGGCCACGGCCAGAGCGGGAAGACGAGCCTTGTTTCGGCCCTGCTGTACGATGCCAAAATGGTCAATCGTCTGGGGAAAGTGGACCAGGGCAACACGGTCACCGATTTCGACGAGGAGGAGATCGCCCGCAAGATCTCGATCCAGGCGTCGCTGGCCTATGCATACAAGGACAAGGTCAAGATCAACCTGCTCGATACTCCGGGATTTGCCAATTTCATGTGGGAAACCATGGTGGCGCTGCGGGCCGTGGAGGCCGGCCTGATGGTGGTATCGGCCCAGGAAGGCGTCCAGGTGCAGACCGAAAGGATCTTCGACGGTTTGGCCGAGGCGAACCGCCCCCTCCTGTTCTACGTCAACAAGATGAGCAAGGAACTCGTCGATTTTGACCGGGTGTTCGATGCCCTGGTGGCTGTCTTCGGCAAGAACGTGATCGCCGTGCAGTTGCCCATCGGCCAGGGCCCCGAGTTCAGCGGCCTGGTCGACATCATCGAGATGAAGGCCTGGCAGTTCGCTGCCGACGACAAGGGCGAAAGCAAGGAGATCCCCATCCCCGAGTCGCTGAAGGACGAGGTGCAGCTGCGCCGCGAGGCGCTGCTGGAAAAGATCGCCGAGAACGACGAGAAACTGATGGACAAATACCTGGCCGAAGGCAATCTGTCTCCCGAGGAGATTCGCGCCGGGTTGAAAAGCGCCATGCTGCAGCGCAATGCCTTCCCGGTGCTGCTGGGCGACGCCCTGGCCAACCGCGGGGTCCAGTCCCTGCTGGACTTCATCATCGCCTTCGCGCCGTCGCCCCTGGACGTGGCGCCGGCGACCGACCGCGCCGGCGCCCCGGTCAAGGCCGACCGGGCCGCCCCTTTCGCCGGCCTCGTTTTTAAAACCATCTCCGATCCCTTCACCGGCAAGATCTCCCTCATCCGCGTCTTCTCCGGCGCCTTCAAACCCGACACCTTCTACTTCAACACCAACAAGGAGGTCGAGGAGCGGGTGGCCGGGCTGTTCCTGCTGCAAGGCAAGACGCAGGAGCCGGCCGGCGAGGTCCAGCCCGGCGATATCGTCGCCGTCACCAAGCTGAAGGAGGCCCAGACCGGGGACACGCTGTCGACCAAGGCCGACAGGATCATGCTGCCGGCGATCTCCTTCCCGGTGCCCTCGATCTCGTTCGCCATCGAGCCAAAGGCCCGCGCCGATGAGGGCAAGATATCCACCTCCCTGCAGCGCATCATGGAGGAGGATCCCACCATCAAGATGCTGCGCGACCCGCAGACCAAGGAACTGGTCCTGTCGGGCAACGGGCAACTGCACGTCGAGCTGGTGGGCAACAAGCTGAAGCGCAAGTACGGCGTGGAGGTGGGCATGAAACCGCCCAAGATCGCCTACCGCGAGACCATCCTGGGCAAGGCCGACGTGGACAAGAAGCACAAGAAACAGAGCGGCGGCCGCGGCCAGTACGGCCACGTGCTGATCCGCATGGAACCCCGGCCGCGCGGCAGCGACTACGAGTTCGTCAACTCCCTGGTGGGCATGTCCATCCCGCGCAACTTCGTGCCGGCCATCGAGAAGGGGATTCTCGAGTCCAAGAACACCGGGGTTCTGGCCGGCTACCCGGTGGTTGACTTCAAGGTCGAGCTGTACGACGGCAGCCACCACGAGGTCGATTCGTCGGACATGGCCTTCAAGATCGCCTCTTCCAAAGCCTTCAAGGCGGCCATGAAGCTGGCCCGGCCGACCATCCTCGAGCCGGTGATGAACGTCGAGGTGGTCATTCCCGAGGAGTTCATGGGCGAGATCAACGGCAACCTCAGCGGCCGGCGCGGCCGCATCCAGGGCATGGAGACCAAGGGCAAGAACCACGTGGTCAAGGCTTCGGTGCCCATGTCGGAAATGCTCGATTTTGAGCCGACGCTGACTTCGATCACCGGCGGCCGCGGCAGCTATTTCATGGAATTCTCGCATTACGAAGAGGTGCCGGGCCACCTGCAGAAGAAGATCATCGACGAGGCCGTCAAGGAAGGAAGGGTCAAGGAAGAGGAAGAATAAGATCAAGAAGTGTTAGTGATAGTGATAGTGTTTGCAGGAAGCTTCTTGTACTTCAAGTGTCAGTGACAGCAAGAAGTTCGCTGAACTACAATGGCAAGTAACAAGAATATTCCGTTGATGTATCTATTGCTTCTTCGAATCGCGAATCACGAATCACGATTTACGAATCACGAATCACGTACCATGATCGATCGTCCTGCTGCCTGGAATGAAGCTGTCCGAGTTTGATTTCAAGCTGCCGCCGGAGTTGATCGCGCGCTTCCCGGCCGAGCGCCGCGGCGACTCGCGCCTCCTGTATCTCCGGCGCGACGGGGGCCGCGTTTCCCACCACCGCTTCGCCGAGCTGCCCGATCTGCTGGCGGCCGGCGATTTCCTGGTCATGAACAATTCGCGCGTGATTTCCGCCCGCCTCATGGGCCGGGTCGACGGCCGAACGGCGGAAATGCTGATCGTCAGCGACCTGGGAGGGAACCGGCTCGAGGCCCTGTGCCGGCCGGCGGCGCGCTTTGGCATTGGCGCCGAGTTCGTGGCCGACGGCGGGCCGCGCGGAGTCGTGATGGAGGCGGTCGGCCGCGGCCGCCGCCGGCTGCGCTTCGACCGGGACTGCGAGCGCGTCCTGGAACATGGCTACGCGCCCTTGCCGCCCTACATCAAGCGCCGGGCGGATGAGGCGGCTGCTCGCCGGGGCTTCGACCTTGAGCGCTACCAGACGGTCTATGCCCGCGACCCCGGTTCCATCGCCGCTCCGACCGCCGGGTTGCATTTCAACCCCGAGATCCTGGCCCGGCTGAGGGAACGCCATCCGCTGCTGGAGATCACCCTGGCCGTGGGCGAGGCCACCTTCCAAACGATCGCGGCCGAGGAGATCGAGGACCACCGCATGGGCCGCGAGCGCATCCGCATCCCGGCCGCCGCGGCGCGGCGCATCGCCGGGCTGAAGGGCGAGGGGCGGGCGCTGCTGGCCGTGGGCACCACCACGGTGCGCTCGCTGGAGACGTACGCCCGCCTGGACGCCGGGGCGCAGCGCGAAGAGTTCTTCTCTGAGATCTTCATCACCCCCGGCTTCCGCTTCCGGCTGGTCGACAAGCTGCTGACCAATTTCCATCTGCCCAAGTCATCGCTCTTCATCCTGGCCAGCGCCTTCGCCGGCCTGGAGCCGCTGCGCGAGGCCTACCAAATAGCCATTGCCGAGAAATACCGCTTTTTCTCGTACGGTGACGCGATGCTGATTGC
>CAZLSH010000068.1:0-6011 GCA_964562095.1 uncultured Clostridia bacterium
CGTTCTTGTCCAGCGGGCGGATGGTGATCTTGCGCGAGCCGTGCTGCACCTTGCCGTACTCGACGGTGCCGTCGATCTGGGCCATCTTGGCCGGGAACTTGGGCTTGCGCGCCTCGAACAATTCGGTGACGCGCGGCAGGCCGCCGGTGATGTCCTTGGTCTTGGCGAATTCGGAGGGGATCTTGGACAGGACGTCGCCGGCCTTGACCTCGTCGCCCTCCTTGACCGAGATGTGGGCGTTGACCGGCAGGTAATACTTGCGCTTGATCTTGTTGCTGGCCTTGTCGCGGATGGCGATGTGCGGCAGCAGCTCGTCGCGCAGCTTCTCGTTCTTGATGTCGATGACCAGCTGGGTGATCTTGCCGGTCTCCTCGTCGCGGGCATTGACGAAGGAGATGTTCTCCTCCAGGTCCTTCAGCTCCACGATGCCCTCGTCGTTGGTCAGCAGCGAGTTGGCGAACGGGTCCCACTCCAGCAGCAAGTCGCCCTTCTTGACCGCCTGGCTGTCCTTGACCAGGATGCGCGAGCCGTAGGCCACCGGATACATGGCCTTCTCGCGCTTCTTGGAATCCAGGATCTGCAGCGAGCCGATGCGGTTCATGGCGATGAACTCGCCGGTCTTGCTCTCGATGATCTCCAGGTTGTTGTATTTGACGATGCCCTCATAGCCCGACTGCAGTCGCGTCTGGCCCTCGTGGCGGCCGATGCCGCCGATGTGGAAAGTGCGCATGGTCAGCTGCGTGCCCGGTTCGCCGATGCTCTGGGCGGCGATGATGCCCACCGCCTCGCCCAGCTCGATGATCTTGCCGGTGGAGAGGTTGCGCCCGTAGCACTTGGTGCAGACGCCGCTGCGGGTCTCGCAGGTCAGCACCGAGCGGATCTTGGCCTTCATGATGCCCGAATCCACGATCTCCTTGCCCTTGTACTCGTCGATCTCGCAGCCGGCGGCGACGATGAGCTTCTCCGGGTCGTCGGGAGAATAGATGTCGTCCAGGGCGAAGCGGCCGATCAGGCGGTCGACCAGCGGCTCGATCTCCTTGCCGTTCTCGATGATGGCCGAGACCTCGATGCCGTTCATGGCATGGCAGTCCTCTTCCTTGACGATCACCTCGTTGGCGGCGTCGACCAGCTTGCGGGTCAGGTAGCCGGCGTCGGCGGTCTTGAGCGCCGTGTCGGCCAGGCCCTTGCGGGCGCCGTGGGTGGAGATGAAGTACTGCAGCACCGACAGCCCCTCCTTGAAATTGGCGGTGATGGGCGTTTCCAGGATGTCGCCCGACGGCTTGGCCATCAGGCCGCGCATGCCGGCCAGCTGCTTCAGCTGGTCCTTGCTGCCGCGGGCGCCCGAGTCGGACATGACGAAAATGGGGTTCATGCCCTCGCCCTCGTAGCTCATCGTGCGCATCTGGGCGAACATCTTCTCGCGAATGTCGTCGGTGGCCTTGCTCCACAGCTCGATGATCTTGTTGTGGCGCTCGCCGGCGGTCAGGTGGCCGTTCTTGTAGCTGCGGTCGATGTTCTCCAGCAGTTTCTCGGTGGCGGCGATGATCTCCGGCTTCTCCGGCGGGACCAGCAGGTCGGAGATGCTGATGGTGAAGCCGGCGCGGGTGGCGAACTCGAAGCCCGCCTCCTTCATCTTGTCCAGGGTGGCGACGGTGGGCCCGAAGCCGTGGTTGAGGTAGATGTAGTAGATCAGGTTCTGCACCCCTTTTTTCTTCATCAGGCCGTTGATGAACGGGATGCCCTGGGGCAGGAGCTGGTTGAAGATCACCCGCCCGGGAGTGGTCACCAGCAGGTGGTTGTCCTCGCGGCGGATCTCCGTGACCGGGCAGTTGACGATGTCCTGGGGATCGAGCAGGTAGGCGTCCTGGTTCTTGACCGTGCCCAGGTACTTGACGCGGATCAGGGCGTTCAGGTCGACCTTGCCCTCCTCGTAGGCCTGCATGACATCCTTGAACGAGGCGAAGATCATGTGCTCGCCCTTGAGCCTGCGCTTGGTGAAGGTCATGTAATAGAAGCCGAGGATCATGTCCTGGGTGGGAACGGCCAGCGGCTTGCCGTTGGCCGGCGACAGGATGTTGTTGGAGGAAAGCATCAGGATCTTGGCCTCGGCCTGGGCTTCCAGCGACAGCGGGATGTGCACGGCCATCTGGTCGCCGTCGAAGTCGGCGTTGAAGGCCGGGCAGACCAGCGGATGCAGGGTGATGGCGTTGCCCTCGACCAGGTGCGGCCGGAAGGCCTGGATGCCCAGCCGGTGCAGCGTCGGGGCGCGGTTGAGCATGACCGTATGGTCCTTGATGACCTCGTCCAGCGCGTCCCAGATCTCGTCGCGGTTCTCCTCCACCCAGCTGCGGGCCACCTTGAGCGTGGTCACCATGCCCTTTTTCTCCAGCTTGTTGTAGATGAAGGGCTTGAACAGCTCCAGGGCCATTTTTTTGGGGATGCCGCACTCGTCCAGCTTCAGGTGCGGATTGACCACGATCACCGAGCGCCCCGAGTAATCGACGCGCTTGCCCAGCAGGTTCTGGCGGAAGCGGCCCTGCTTGCCCTTGAGCGAATCGGACAGCGACTTCAGCGGCCGCTTCTGCGAGCTCATGTAGCTGCGGCTGCGCTTCTGGTTGTCGAACAGGGCGTCGGCCGACTCCTGCAGTATGCGCTTCTCGTTCTTGATGATCAACTCGGGCGCCTTCAGGTCCAGCAGGCGCTTCAGGCGGTTGTTGCGGTTGATGACGCGGCGATACAGGTCGTTGAGGTCGGAGGAGGCGAAGCGCCCGCCGTCCAGGCGCACCAGCGGCCGCAGGTCGGGGGGCATCACCGGCAGCACGCTCAGCACCATCCACTCCGGGCGGTTGCCCGACTTGACGAAATCCTCCATCAGCTTGAGGCGCCGCGCCATGTTCTTCTTGCGCTGGAAGGATTTCTCCACGCGGATGCGCGACTTGAGGCTGGCCACCTCCTCTTCCAAATCCAGCGCCGACAGCAGCTCGTGCAGGGCCTCGGCGCCCATGCCGGCGCGGAAGGCGTCGTCGCCGTACTTGGCCAGGTTCTCCAGGTATTCCTCTTCGGAGAGCACCTGCTTGGCCTTCAGGGTGGGGACGTTCTTGGGATCGAGGACGATGTAGCTCTCGAAATAGACGATGTGCTCCAGTTCCTTGGAGCTGATCTCCAGCAGCACGCCGATGCGCGAGGGGATGCCGCGGAAGAACCAGATATGGGCCACCTTGGAGTTCAGCTCGATGTGGCCCATGCGCTCGCGGCGCACCGAGGAAAGCGTGACCTCAACGCCGCACTTCTCGCAGACGATGCCCTTGTACTTCAGCCCCTTGTACTTGCCGCACAGGCAGCGGAAATCCTGGGTGGGACCGAAGATTTTGGCGCAGAACAGGCCGTCGCGCTCCGGCTTGAAGGTACGGTAATTGATGGTCTCCGGCTTGGTCACCTCCCCGAAGGACCAGCTGCGGATCGTTTCCGGCGAGGCGATGCTGATCTTCACCTTGCTGTAGTCGCTGATCTTGGTTTCCTTGCCGTCTTTCTTTAATTTGCGCATCCTCGCTCCTTACGAAATATTGGAGAGGTTTTCCTGGGCCAGGCTCTCTTCGCTCTGTTTCTCGTGCTTGATCAGCTCCACGTTCAGCACCAGGCTCTTCAGCTCTTTCATCAGCACGTTGAACGACTCCGGCAGCCCGGGGTTGAAGTCCATGGTGCCCTTGACGATGGCCGAGTAGATCTCGTTGCGGCCGCTGATGTTGTCGGACTTGATGGTCAGCATCTCCTGCAGGATGTAGGCGGCGCCGTAGGCTTCGAAGGCCCAGACCTCCATCTCGCCGACGCGCTGGCCGCCGAACTGCGCCTTGCCGCCCAGCGGCTGCTGGGTGATCAGCGAGTACGGGCCCGTGGAGCGGGCATGGATCTTGTCGTCGACCATGTGCTCGAGCTTCATCATGTACATGTAGCCGACCGTGACCTTGTTCTTGAACGGTTCGCCGTTGATGCCGTCGTAGAGCACGACCTTGCCGTCCTCGGGCAGGCCGGCCTTTTTCATGTAGGCGATGACGTCGTGCTCGAAGGCCCCGTCGAAGACGGGCGTCTCGAAGTAGCAGCCCAGTTCCTTGCCGGCCCAGGCCAGGATCATCTCGTAGACCTGGCCGACGTTCATGCGCGAGGGCACGCCCAGGGGATTGAGCACCACGTCGACGTGGCGGCCGTTGGCCAGGAACGGCATGTCCTCGACGGGCAGGATGCGGGCGACCACGCCCTTGTTGCCGTGGCGGCCGGCCATCTTGTCGCCCACCGAGATGCGGCGGTTGACGGCGATCAGCACCTTGACGATCTTGATGATGCCCGGGGCGAACTCATCGCCCTTCTTCATCTGGTCGATCTTTTCCTGGATCTCGAGCTTCAGGGCGTCGATATGCAGGCGCACCTTCTTTTCCACTTCGCTGATCAGCGCCTTGCTCTCGTCGTCAATGTGCTTTTTGATCTCTTTCAGGAAGGGCTCGTCCATGGCCTCCAGTTCCTTGGCCGGGACGGGCTTGCCTTTCTCGTACTTGTTCTTGCTGTAGCTGAGGGTCTTGACCAGCTTCACCTTGCGCAGCAGCCGCGCCAGCTTCTGGTGCTTCTCGGCCAGCAGGATCTTGGTCTCGTCGGCTAGGTTGCGCTTCATTTTTGCCGTCTCGATCGTGTCGATCTCCTCGGCGCGCTTGTCCTTCTTCTGGCCGCGGCGGGTAAAGACCTTGACGTCGATGACCGTGCCCTCCACGCCCGGCGGGCAGTAGAGGGAGGAATCCTTGATCTCCGAGGCCTGCTCGCCGAAAATGGCGCGCAGGAGCTTCTCCTCCGGCGACAGCTGCGTTTCCCCTTTCGGCGACACCTTGCCCACCAGGATCTCCCCGGGCTTGACCTTGGCGCCGATGCGCACGATGCCGCTCTCGTCGAGGTTCTTCAGCGCCGTTTCCGAGACGCTGGGGATATCGCGGGTGATCTCCTCGGGGCCCAGCTTGGTCTCGCGCGCCTCGATCGTCTCCTCGACGATGTAGATGGAGTTGAACGCCGACGTCTTGACCAGGCGCTCGCTGAGGATGATGGCGTCCTCGTAATTGTAGCCGCGCCAGGGCACGAAGGCGGCCAGGACATTGCGGCCCATGGCCAGCTCGCCCTTGTCCGAGGCGGGTCCGTCGCAGAGGATCTGACCCTTCTCGACGCGCTCGCCGACCTTGACCAGCGGGCGCTGGTTGATGATGGTGTTCTGGTTGGAGCGGCGGAACTTCTGCAGCTCGTACAGGTCGGCCTGCACCTCGGAAAAATTGTTCTCGTCGGCGTTGTCGCCGTCCACCTTGACGATGATGCGCTCGGCGTCGGCGTTCATCACCACCCCCGGGCGGCGGCAGACGATCACCATGCCCGAATCCTTGATCAGGCGGTGCTCCATGCCGGTGGCCACGATGGCCGCCTGGGGGTTGATCAGCGGCACGGCCTGGCGCTGCATGTTCGAGCCCATCAGGGCGCGGTTGGCGTCATCGTTCTCCAGGAAGGGGATGAGCGCCGCCGAGATGGAGACGATCTGCTTGGGCGAGATGTCCATGAAGTTGACCTCCATGGGGTCGACCTGCAGCGTTTCGCCGCCGGCCTTGCGGGCATCGACCTTTTTGTCCGCCAGCCGGCCCTTGTCGTCCAGCTTGGTGTTGGCCTGGGCGATGGTGTATTCCTCCTCCTCCCAGGCGGTGAGGTAGAAGGGGTGGTAGCTGAACAGCGGCGTTTTCTTGCCCGCCTTCTGCAGCCGGACGGCCTCGGTCTTGG
Organism: uncultured Clostridia bacterium; assembly: GCA_964562095.1. Taxonomy (GTDB): domain Bacteria; phylum Acidobacteriota; class Aminicenantia; order UBA2199; family UBA2199; genus UBA2199. The sequence goes on from CAZLSH010000068.1 coordinate 5,794, forward strand.
CCTCTTTCTCTGACACGATGTCATGGTGGGCGAAGCCGGAGTCGCCGGCGTACTCGACGCGGTAGTAGTCGGCCACCTGGCCGTTCTCCACCTTGCGGTACGGCGTTTCGATGAAACCGTAGTCATTGACGCGGGCATAGGTGGTCAGCGAGGAAATCAGGCCGATATTGGGGCCTTCCGGGGTCTCGATGGGACAGATGCGGCCGTAGTGGGAGGAA
>CAZLSH010000068.1:6053-12226 GCA_964562095.1 uncultured Clostridia bacterium
CTCGGCCAGGGCGTTGGTCTGGTCCATGAACTGCGACAGCTGCGAAGTTCCGAAGAACTCCTTGAGGGCGGCGAACACCGGCTTGGTGTTGAGCAGCTCGCGCGGCAGCACCACGGAAATGTCCGGGGAGTTGGTGATGCGCTCGCGGATGATCTTTTCCAGGCGCATCAAGCCGATGCGGAAGGCGTTCTCCACCAGCTCGCCGACGGCGCGGATGCGGCGGTTGGCCAGATGGTCGATGTCGTCCACGCGCATGGCGCCGCTGCGGTCGAATTTGAGCTTGAGGAAATAGCGCACGATCGCCACCATGTCCTCCAGGGTCAGGGTGAAGATGTCCTGGTTGAATTCGGGCTTGAAGCCGAGCTTGATGTTCAGCTTCATGCGCCCGACCGAGGAGAGGTCGTAGCGCTTGGGGTCGAAGATCATGTTCTCGAAGAACTTGCGCGCGCCCTCCAGCGTCACCGGCTCGCCCGGGCGCAGCTTCTTGAACACCTCGATGAAGGCGTCGCCCTGGTTCTTGGCCACCTTGTCCTCGGATTCGCCCTCGGGCTGCACGGCCATCTTGTCGGCGGCTTCGGCGTCCTTGCGCTTCTTGTCCTTGCGCAGGGTATAGGCCAGCATGGGCCCCAGCTCCTCTTCCTCGCTCTCGGGGAAGAAGACCTTGAACTCGCAGTCCAGCTTGCGCAGCTTCTTGATCTGGGCCGTGCCCACCGGCTCGTTGAGCTTCAGCACGCCGTCCAGGTCGGCGGCGGCGTACATGTCCTCGAAGAGCTCCACGTCCAGGGGCACGTACTCGACGCCGAGCTTCTCCAGGTCCTTGATGTGCTTGAGGGTCAGCTTGGTGCCGGCGGCCAGCACCTCGTTGCCCTTGGCGTCCAGCACCGGGGCGGTCAGCTTGTTGTCCTTCAGGAAGCGGCTGTTCTGGAAATAGAAGATGCCGTTCTGCACCTTGGCCGGGACGATGGTGTAGAAGCGCTTCAGGATCTCGGCGTCGTCGGCCAGGCCCATGGCCTTGAGAAAGGTGGTGATGTTGATGCGCTTGGTTTTCTTGTCCAGGCGCACCTGCAGCAGGTTCAGCTTCTCCTCCAGCTCGATCCAGGCGCCGCGGGCGGGGATGATCTTGGCGGTAAACTCGCCGCGCGACTTGCCGGGCATGAAGTAGACGCCCGGGGAGCGCTGCAGCTGGGAGACCACCACCCGTTCGGTGCCGTTGATGATGAAGGTGCCCTTGTCGGTCATGAAGGGGATCTCGCCGAAGAAGATCTCCTGCTCCTTGACGTCGCGGATGGCGCGCTCGCCCTTCTTGTCCTCGCCGTACAGGGCCAGGCGCAGCTTCACCTTCAGCGGGATGGAATAATCGAACCCCTTGTCCAGGCATTCCTCCGGGGTATTGTGCATCTTGAGGCGCACCCGGTCGCCGCAAAGCTCGCAGGTCTTGTAGGCCACCGTCCCCTTTTCATGGCACTCGCCGCACACCGAGTCGCTGCCGGTCTCCGTGTCGGCCGCCAGCACGGCGCCGCAGCGCCGGCACAGCGGCATGGAGTTCTCGATGGACTGCAGCGCGCCGCACTTGCAGACCCAGTCGCCCAGGGAATAAGAGACGAAATCGAGGATGGCGGTTTCCTTGAAGTCGGAGATGGGGAAGATCGACTTGAACGCCGCCTGGATGCCGATGTTCTTGCGGCTCTCGGGCAGCTGGTCGATCTGCAGGAACGTCTTGTAGGATCGCTTTTGGATTTCGAGCAGGTCAGGTACTTCCACGGGGCTGAAAATGCGGGAGAAGCTGATCCGTTGCACATACTTGTTCGTTGTTTGCATACCTGTCCCTTACTTATTTAATTTTTCAAAAGACAGCGAAAAAGCCATCGACTACTTGATCTCGATTTCGGCTCCTACCTCGGCGAACTTCTTCTTGATGGTCTCGGCTTCTTCCTTGGAAACGCCTTTCTTGACGGAAGCAGGGGCCTTGTCCACGACGTCCTTGGCCTCTTTCAGGCCCAGGTCGGTGACTTCACGCACGACCTTGATGACATTGATCTTCTTGTCGCCCACGTTCTTGAGCACGACCTCGAAGTCGGTCTTTTCCTCCGCCTGGGCGGCCTCGGCGGCCGCGGCAGGGGCGGCGCCGCTGGCGGCGACGGCGGCCATTTCCGCCTTGATTCCGTACCGGCTTTCAAACTCTTTGATATAATCGGCCAGTTCCAGGACCGTCAGATTATCCAAATGCTTGAAAAATTCTTCCTTCTTGATCTCGGCCATTATTGTTGCCCTCCTTCTGTGGCTTTTTTATCCTGCAGATTTTTCATACACACCAGCATATGGGTCAGCGGCGACGACAGCGCCGAACCGAAGCGGCGCAGCGGCATGATGATGGAAAAGACCAGCTGGGCCAGGAGCTGCTCCTTGCCGGGCAGCTTGGCCACTTCCAGGACCTGCTGATCGCTGACCAGTTTCTTCTCGATGAAGCCCGAGATGATCTTGATCTTCTTGCTCTCCCTGGCGAAATCCACCAGTACCTTGGCGGTTTCCACGAACTTCTCGTCGCTGTAGGCCAGGGCCAGCGGGCCCTTGAACAGTTCGCGGCCGACGGCCGTCTGCTGCTTCTCGAAGTACTTGATGGCCAGGCGGTTCTTGACCACCTTGACGTTGGCCCCCAGGGCCTTGATGCGGCTGCGCAGGTTCCCCATCTCGGAGACCTTCAGCCCGCGGTAGTCGAAGAGATAGACGCCGCTGCAGTTGAAAATGTCGGACAGGGAGTCCACCGTCTTTTTCTTATTCTCGAGTATCTTGGCGCTTCCCATGATGATCTCCTGTGCCTAGCTTTCCAATTCCGAAATGTCGAGCTGGATCGAGGGGCTCATGGTCGAAGAGAGGTAAACGCTCTTGACGTACTTGCCCTTGAGGGTCGCCGGCCGCGCCTTGAGGATGGCGCCGAGCAGCGCCTTGGCGTTCTCGGCGATCTGCTCCGCGGCGAACGAGGTCTTGGCCACCGAGGAATGGATGATGCCGGCCTTGTCGACGCGGAACTCCACGCGGCCTTTCTTGATCTCGGTCACCGTGTCCTTGATGTTGAAGGTCACCGTGCCGGCCTTGGGGCTGGGCATCAGGCCCTTGGTGCCCAGCGCCTTGCCCAGGCGGCCGACGCTCTTCATCATGTCGGGCGTGGCGATGACCACGTCGTATTCGAACCAGTTCTCCTTCTGGATCTTCTCGACGATCTCGTCGCCGCCCACGTGGTCGGCGCCGGCGTCCATGGCTTCCTTCTGCTTCTCGCCGGCGGCGATGACCAGCACCCGCTTCACCTTGCCGGTGCCGAAGGGCAGCACCACCGTGCCGCGCACCATCTGCTCGGGGTACTTGGGGTCCACCGCCAGGCGCACCGAGACGTCCACCGCCTCGTCGAACTTGGAGGTCTTGATCTCCTTGAGCAGGGCCGCCGCCTCGCTGACGGCGTAGGCGCGTTCCTGGATCTTCTCCTTGGCCTTGACGTATGCTTTTCCTCGCTTGGACATTATTTAATCTCCAGGCCCATGCTGCGGGCCGAGCCTTCGATGATGCGGATGGCCTGCTGCAGGTCCTTGGTGTTGAGGTCCTCCATCTTGGCCTTGGCGATGTCCTCCACCTGCTTGCGCGTCAGCTTGCCCACCTTGTTCTTGTTGGGTTCGCCCGAGCCTTTCATGATGCCGGCGGCCTTCTTGAGGAAATAGGCGGCGGGCGGGGTCTTCAGCTTCAGGGTGAAGGTCTTGTCGGCGTGGACCATGATGTCCACGGGGATGATCATGTCATCCTCCAGTTTCGCGGTCAGCTTGTTGAACTGGTTGACGAACTCCATGATGTTCAGCCCGTGCTGGCTCAGGGCCGGGCCGACCGGGGGGGCGGGTGTGGCTTTGCCGGCGGGGAGCTGCAACCGGAAGGTCTTGATGACCGCCTTGATCTTTGGACTTGCCATGCGTATTTCTCCTATATTTTCTCAACCTGCAGGTAATTCAGGTCGACCGGGGTGGCGCGGCCGAAAATGGTCACGGTCACCTTGAGCTGGCTCTTCTCCTCGTTGACCGTGTCGACCACGCCGTTGAAGTTGATGAAGGGGCCGTCGATGATCTTCACCCCCTCGCCGACGTCGAAATGGTACTTGGGCTTGGGCGTTTCCTGGGTGGTCTCGATGTGCTTGAGGATGGTGGCCACTTCCTTGGCCGACAGGGGCTTGGGCTTCTTGCCGGCGCCGACGAAGCCGGTCACCTTGGGCGTGTTGCGCACGAAGTACCAGTTCTTGTCGTTCATCTCCATGTTCACCAGGATGTAGCCGGGGAAGGAGCGCTTCTCGCTGACGACCTTCTTGCCGTCGCGGATCTCGATGACGTTCTCCTTGGGGATGACGATCTCCTCGATCTGGCCCTGCATCGAATACTTGTTGATCTTCTCGTTCAGAGCCTTGACCACGAATTCCTCGGCCCCGGAAAAAACATGGATGATGTACCAGTCCATTCGCGTCGTTTCCCGTCAGCGGAAAAATCCGCCGATGCGCTGGAAGATGCGGGCGAAGACGACGTCGACGCCGAAGAGATACATGCCGAAGAACAGCGAGATGATGACGACGGCGATGGTGGTCTTGGTCAGGTCGTTCCGGCTGGGCCAGGTGACCTTTTTCATCTCGCCGCGCACGTCGCGCAGGTAGGCGCCCCAGCGCTTGAATATATTCTTTTCCTTTTCCATGTTGTCCATACAGGTCAGAAGGGACTCGAACCCCCAACCCCCGGTTTTGGAGACCGGTGCTCTACCATTGAGCTACTGACCTATTTAACCTCCTTGTGCAGGGTATGCTTGCGGCAGCGCGGGCAGTATTTTTTGAAATTCAGCTTCTCGGCCGTGTTCTGCTTGTTCTTCATGGTCGAATAGTTCTTTTCGGAGCATTCGGGGCATTTGAGCCCGAAAATGACCCTCTTTTCGCTCTTGGCCATGGCTTACTCGATGATATCGGTGACGCTGCCGGCGCCGATGGTGCGGCCGCCTTCGCGGATGGCGAACTTCAGCCCCTTCTCCATCGCGATCGGCGTGATCAGCTCGATGTCCAGGTTGGCGTTGTCGCCCGGCATGACCATCTCCACGCCCTCGGGCAGCTTCACCGACCCCGTCACGTCCGTCGTGCGGAAGAAAAACTGCGGCCGGTAACCCGTCACGAACGGCGTGTGCCGCCCCCCCTCTTCCTTGCTCAGCACCAGCACCTCGGCCTTGAACTTCGTGTGCGGCGTGATCGATCCCGGCTTGGCCAGCACCATGCCCCGGTCCACGTCCTCGCGGTCCGTGCCCCGCAGCAGCACGCCGATGTTGTCCCCGGCCCGGCCCTCGTCCAGCAGCTTCTTGAACATCTCCACGCCCGTCACCACCCGCTTGCGCGTCTCGCGGATGCCCAGAATGTCCACCTCGTCCCCCACCTTCACGATGCCGCGCTCCACCCGGCCCGTCACCACCGTCCCGCGGCCGCTGATCGTGAACACGTCCTCGATCGGCATCAAAAACGGCTTGTCAATCGGCCGCTGCGGCAGCTGAATGTAGCTGTCCACCGCGTCCATCAAACCGATGATCTTCTGGTTCCACTCGTCCGCCGGGTTGCCGTCCCCCTCCATGCTCTTCAACGCGCTGCCGCGCACGATCGGGATCTCGTCGCCCGGGAACCCGTAGCTCGTCAGCAACTCGCGGATCTCCAGCTCCACCAGGTCCAGTATCTCCTTGTCCTCCACCATGTCCACCTTGTTCATGAACACCACGATGGCCGGAACGTTCACCTGCCGCGCCAGCAGGATGTGCTCCCGCGTCTGCGGCATCGGCCCGTCCGCCGCCGACACCACCAGGATCGCCCCGTCCATCTGCGCCGCCCCCGTGATCATGTTCTTCACGTAGTCGGCGTGCCCCGGACAGTCGATGTGCGCGTAGTGCCGCTCCTTCGTCTCGTACTCCACGTGCGCGATCTGGATCGTGATGCCGCGCTCCTTCTCCTCCGGCGCGTTGTCGATGCTCCAGAAATCACGGTACTTCACCTTGTCGTTCACCTTGCTCAAGACCTTGGTGATCGCCGCCGTCAGCGTCGTCTTGCCGTGATCCACGTGCCCGATCGTCCCGATATTCAAATGCGGCTTGTTACGATCAAATTTCTCTTTTCCCATCGTTGCCTCCTA
>CAZLSH010000069.1:0-12023 GCA_964562095.1 uncultured Clostridia bacterium
CCTTTTTTTTCTGGAGCGAAAGTATCAGTTTTACCTGGTTGCGGCTGATCCTCTTATGCGTCATTCGTTGATTGAAAATAGAGTTTATAATGGTATATTTGCGTGCACTATTCTTTACAGAGAAGTGAACCACGCCCGACTGCCGCGTATGGATCTTTGTTCCGCCCAGATCTTCAAACGAGACATCTTCTCCTGTAACGGTCTTGATCACCGTCGGTCCCGTAATGAACATCTGGCTTGTCTTTTCCACCTGCAGGATGAAATCGGTCACGCGCAGCTCGGCATCCCGTTTCTGGACGTATTGTTCCTTGACCGTCTGGGCTATCAATTCCAGCATCTGCCGGACCTGCGGCTGATATCTCGGATCGGGAAGGATGAAGGCCAGGCTTTCGAGATACTCTTCCTCGGTGAAGGCCAGTTCCTTGGCCAGCAGGTACTTCAGCAGCTCATCGCTGGGCGCGCCCTCGGCGATCTTGAGGACCAGGGGGTTCTTGGAGACCATCGTTCAGCGCCGCAGGATTTCCTCGAGGTTGCCGGGGTCGACGACCAGCTTTACGGCCTGGGGCGAAGCGCGCAAATAAGACACGTCGCTGCCGTTCAGCTGCAACCGCAGCGCCGGCGGGGTGGCAACGATCAGGGTCAGGCGGTATCCGGAGAGGACGATGGATTCTCCCTGGAGAAATGTCCTTTCGGCCACTCTTTCGCTGCCGCGCCAGAGCGACAGCCAGCAGCGGCCGTCCAGGGCCAGGCGCGCCTGCAGCGGCGCCGATGTCAGGCAGAGTTCATCCTCGCTGGCCAGCAAGTGGGATGAGAAAGGCGGGATGGCCATGGAGACGGCCGGCGGACCGGGGGCCATCCGCTCCAGCCAGCGCGGGGGCCCGAACAGCAGGAAGGCGAGAAGAGCCAGTATGGCCAGGCCCAGTGCCGCCAACAGCAGCGTGCGATTCCTGCGGAAGCGGGCATAGTTCATCTTTTGCATGTACTGATCGGGAGGCAGCTCCTGGCCCGGCTTCAGGATCCCGTCCAGGTGCTGGCGGTAGGTGTTGAAAAAAGCGGTTTCATCGGCGCCGCAGGCATGAAGATAATTCTTGATATAGTAATGGATGTAGAATTTCCCCGGGAACAGGCCGAACTCCTCGTTCTCGAGGGCCTGCAGGAAGCGGATGCCGATGCGGGTCTCGGCGGCGATGTCGGCCAGCGAGACGCCGCGGGCCTCGCGCTCTTTTTGCAACGCCTGCCCGACGATCTTTTCCATGAACTAGTGGTAGCATAAGGAGGCAGGCAAGTCAATATTGAACGAACCTTCCCGGATGAGCTCCATCCGGGATCGGCACATACCTCGGAATGTACGAGGAACAATAGAAGCGGAGAGGGTGGGATGTCGCTCGCTGCGCTCGCGGTTCCCACCCTCTCCGCCATTTTCTTTGCGTATGGAAATGGCCTATTGAGTTATGGGTAGGATACAAAGAAAATGGCGGAGAGGGTGGGATTCGAACCCACGATCCCAGTTTACCCGGGATAACTGCTTAGCAGGCAGCCCTGTTCGGCCACTCCAGCACCTCTCCATATCTGCCGAGGAGGGGACTCGAACCCCTACAAGCAAATGCCCACAAGCACCTCAAGCTTGCGTGTCTACCAATTCCACCACCTCGGCCCACAGTTGACAAAAGCACGAACCTGGGAAATCTTCTTGCGGCTCCGGTTTCCCGGCTATTTGCCGCTCTCGCCCTGAGTCTGGGATGCGGGGGGCCCGGGATCCAGCGGCTGCGCCGCCGCGGGTTTCTCGCCGGGCAGCACCGAACCGGAGCGGTTCTTGCGGGCCTGCAGCACCTGCAGCAGCAGCGATGTCACCATGAACAGGATGGCCAGCGTCGTGGTGATCTTGGAGAGCAGCGTGGCGGTGCCGCGCGGGCCGAAGGTCGACTGGCTGCCGTAGCCGCCGAATGCCCCGGCCAGGTCGGCGCTCTTGCCGCTTTGCAGCAGGACGATGATGACCAGCAGCAGGCACACGACGATATGAAAGAAAAGTAAGACGCCGCTCACGTTGCCTCCTATGCGCCCAGAAGTTTCACACCATGGCGGATTATAGCAGAAAACTGGTCCACTTTCAAGGAGGCGCCACCGACCAGGACCCCGGTAATGTTCTCCTGGGCAAGGAGCTCCAGGCTGTTCTCCGGCTTGACCGACCCGCCGTAAAGGATGGGGATCGGCCGGCCCGGGGCCTTTGTCACCAGTGCGCCGCGGATATGGCGGTGCACTTCCTCGGCCTGCTGCGGCGTGGCATTGCGGCCGGTACCGATGGCCCAGATCGGCTCGTAGGCTACGGTGACCCGCTCCCAGCTGGCGCCATGGACGCCGGCCAACCCCCGGTCCAGCTGTCCCTGCACTTTTTCCAGTGTTCGTCCCGACTCGCGCTCGGGCAGCGTCTCGCCGACGCACAGCACGGGTTTCAGGCCGGCGGCCAGGGCGGCCAACAGCTTGCGATTGACGTCCTCGTCGCTTTCATGGAACACCTGCCGCCTTTCGGAATGGCCGACCAAGACGTATTCGGCCAGGCCGCGCAGCATCAGCGCCGAGATCTCGCCGGTGAACGCTCCCTTTTCCTCAAAAAACAGGTTCTGAGCGCCGATACGGATCTTGGCATCGAGGCCGCTCACCGCGGGCAGTGAAGTGAAGGGGGGGAAAACGATTACGGTCAACCCGGGCGCAGCGGAAAACTCACGGGCCAGGGCCTGAACGAATTCCCGGCTTTCGTCGGCGGTCTTGTACATCTTCCAGTTGCCGGCGATGACGCATTGCTGGCTCATGATGCCTCCGTCAGGGCGGCGATGCCCGGCAACGGGTCGCCGGCCAGGAACTCCAGGGCAGCCCCGCCCCCGGTCGAAATATGGCTGATGCGGCCGGCCACCCCGGCCTGGTTCACCGCCGCCAGCGAATCGCCGCCGCCGACGATGGTAGTGGCCGAGGACGCGGCCAGCGCCGCGGCGATTTTCATGGTGCCGCCGGAAAAAGCGTCCACTTCAAAAACCCCCATCGGCCCGTTCCAGAAGATCAGCCGGGCGCGGCCGATCTCAGATTGGTAGGCCTCGACGGTTTCGGGGCCGATGTCCAGCCCCATCATGTCCCCGGGAATGGCCTCCCCCGGCTGGATGATGCGCAGGGTGACATTGGGGTCGATCCGGCAGGCAACGATATGGTCGCTGGGCAGCAGGAAGCGCACGCCCCGCTCATCGGCCTGGCGCCGCAGGTCGCGGCATAGCTCCAGGCACTCATCCTCCACGCGCGAAGCCCCGACGTCCATTCCCCCGGCCTTGAGAAAGGTATAGGCCATGGCGCCGCCGATGAGGACGGCGTCGGCCTGGGTCAGGAGGTGCTTCAGCAGCGGCAGCTTGTCGCTGACCTTGGCGCCGCCCAGGATGACCAGGTAGTCGTCCGGGGGGTTCTCCGCGGCCAGGGTCAGGAATTCGATCTCCTTCCTGAGCAGGAAACCGGCGACGGCAAGCGGCACATGCCGGGTGATCTCGTCGATGGAAGCATGCGCGCGGTGACAGGCGCCGAACGCGTCGTCCACGTACAGGTCGATGCCGCTGGCCAGCTCGGCGGCGAAAGCCGGGTCGTTCCCGGTCTCGCCGGCATGGAAACGCAGGTTTTCCAGCATCAGGACCTGGCCGGGCTTCAGCCCGGCCTTGGCCTCTTCGGCCTGGGCGCCGACCGTTTCCGGACAGAAGAGCACATTCCTTCCCAGCAGCTCACTCAGGCGCCGGGCCACCGGCGCCAGCGACAATTCCGCCACCGCCTTGCCCTTGGGGCGGCCCAGGTGCGAGGAGCAGACAATGGCGGCGCCATTGTCCAGCAGGTGGCGGAAGGTGGGCAGGGCCGCCTGGATGCGCGTATCGTCGGTGATCTCACCGGCGGGATTCAGCGGCACGTTGAAGTCGTTGCGCACAAAGACGCGCCGCCCGGCCAGCGCGACGTCGGCGATGAATTTCTTGGCCATTTCAGCCCGCCGCCACCTTGAGGATCAGGTCGCGGATCCGGCAGGAATAGGCCCACTCGTTGTCGTACCAGGCCAGCACCTTGACCAGGTTTTTTTCCACGACCAGGATATTCTCCATGTCGATGATCGAGGAGCGCTCGTCGCCCTTGAAGTCGATGGAAACCAGCGGCTCGTAGGTGAAGCCCATGATGCCCTTGAGCGGTCCGGCCACGGCCTTCTCGATCACCTGGCGCACTTCCTCCACCGACGTGTCCTTGGCCACATGCACCACCAGGTCGACCGCCGACACGTCGGGGGTCGGGACGCGGATGGAGGTGCCGTGCAGTTTGCCCTGCAGCTCCTTGATGACCAGGCCCACGGCCTTGGCCGCGCCGGTCGAGGTGGGGATCATCGAAATGCCGGCGGCGCGGCAGCGGCGCAGGTCCTTATGGGGCAGGTCGAGGATGCGCTGGTCGTTGGTATAGGCGTGAATGGTGGTCATGTTGCCCTTGAGGATCCGGAAGTGATCGTGCAGCACCTTGGCCAGCGGCGCCACGCAGTTGGTGGTGCAGGAGGCGTTGGAAATGATGCGGTGCTTCTTGCCGTCATAGTCGGCGTCATTGACCCCCAGGACGATGGTCACGTCGGGATCGGTCGCCGGCGCGGAGATCAGCACTTTTTTTGCCCCGGCCAGCAGGTGCTTCTCGGCCTCAGGGCGCTTGGTGAACAGCCCGGTGGACTCGACCACCAGGTCGATGCCCAATTCCTTCCATGGCAGCTCCGCCGGATTCTTGACCGCCGTGGCCCTGATCTTGCGTCCGGCGACGCTGATGAATCCTTCTCCGTGACCGACTTCCTCGGCGAACGTTCCAAAGGTTGAGTCGTACTTCAACAGATGGGCCAGGGTCCGGGTATCGGCGATATCGTTGATGGCCGCGATCTCGATGCCCGGGGTCTTGTACGCCGTGCGCAGAAAAAGCCTGCCGATCCTGCCGAAACCGTTTATCGCTACTTGATAACTCATGGTGAACCTCCTATGTACGAAACGTAGCATAACCTCTTGTGATTTTCAAGTGGCCCGCAGGATTCCAGAACAGCAGGCCAACCGCTGAATTTGCATTTTTTTTCGAGTTTTCCTATAATCTGCCGGGAGGCCAGCATGGACATCAAAGACAGGGCCAGGGAGCAGTTGAATTGGCTGGAGAGGATCCTGCACAAACTGCCCGGGTTCAAGGGCTATTACGAGAAGGAGCTCCGCCGCGATTCCGACCGCCTGCAGCGCGAGTATGTCGTCAAGCAGCTGCGCAAGGTGAAGACCGGCATGAACAAGGTGATCCAAGCCGCCGCCCGGGGCAAGGACTTCGACCTGCTGCGCGAGTACGACCTGTTCACCAAGGATCTCGACAAGAACATCGGCGCCATCCGCTACGCCGACCAGGGCTATTCCGGATTCTTCGATCTGGTCAAGATACGGGAAGCCGAGCTGGACAAAGTGTACGAGCGGGATGCCCTGATCATGGAAACGGCGGAATCCTTCGGCAAAGAGTTCCAGAAGCTGGCCGCCGCCCCCCTGGAGTTGCCCGGGCTCGCCCCCCTGCGCGCGGGACTGGAGCAGATCGCCGACCTGCTCGAGCAAAGGACCGCACTGCTGAAAGGCTATGCCCAAGGAGAAGGCAAATGAAACTCGAAATCATCCAGTATTTCGATCCGACGGGCCAGGAACTGTCGCATCGCATTCCCGAGAAGGGCTCGAGCGACATCAAGCTCGGGGCGCAGCTGATCGTCCAGGAGAACCAGGCCGCCGTCTTTTTCCGTGACGGCAAGTCCCTGGATACATTCCAGGCCGGGCGCCATGTCCTGTCGACCATGAACATTCCCCTCCTGACCCGTTTGCTCTCCCTGCCCTTCGGTTTCAAGTCTCCCTTCCAGGCCCAGGTCTATTTCGTCAACCTGAAGACTTTTCTCAACCTGAAATGGGGCACCAAGGAACCGGTCGGATTCAGGGACAGCGAACTCGGCTTCGTCCGCCTGCGCGCCTTCGGGGTCTATTCGCTGAAAATCGTCAATCCTCCGCTCTTCATCGGCGAGGTGGCGGGCACCCAGGCCGTATACTCCACCGGCGACATCGAGGATTTTCTGCGCGACCTGCTGGTCGGGCGGCTGAACGATTTCCTGGGCGAGACGGTCAAGAGCATTTTTGAATTTCCCCAGCATTTTGACGAGATGGCCGCTGCCCTCAAAGGTCGCATCGCCGACGATTTCGCCAAGTACGGACTGGAGATCGCCGATTTCATCATCAACTCCATCACGCCTCCCGAGGAGGTGCAGAAAATGATCGATGAGCGCTCGGGCATGGGCGCCGTCGGCGACATGGGCAAGTTCGTGCAGTTCAAGGCGGCCAAGGCCATGGAAAAGGCCGCGGAAAAGGGGGGCGAGGCCTCCTCGGGCATGGGCATGGGCATGGGGGCGGGAATGGGCATGATGATTCCGGGCATGATCAACCAGGCCATGCAGGAATCGAAATCTTCGGCTCCGGTCGCGTCCGGCGCCGCGGCGGCGACGAAAGCATGCCCCGCCTGCGGGAAGGAAGCGCCGGCAACGGCCAAATTCTGCCCGGAATGCGGCGCCGAATTTCCCAAAAAATCCTTCTGCAGTCACTGCGGCACCTCGTTGAAGAAAGGAGCCAAATTCTGCCCCGAGTGCGGCCAGAAAACCTCCTGAAGCGGGGGAATCGGCGCCGGCGACCGGTCCCGGGGTTTTCGCGCAGCTCATGAAACGCAGCAGCGAGCGGATCCTGCTGATGTTGAATCCGGCTTCCGGCTTCATTTCCAAGGACATCGCCGTTTCGCTGATCATGAGGAAGCTGCGCCGTCATTTCGCCAGCGTGTCACTGGTCCACACCCGTTCCGCGCCGCAGGCCCGGGAGATCGCCCGCCAGGGCTTGAAGCACTTCGACGTGTTCGTGGCCTTCGGCGGCGACGGCACGGTGAACTCGGTGGCCGGCGCCCTGGTCAACCGCGACAAGACCCTGGGCATCCTCCCGGGCGGCTCGGGAAACGGCCTGGCGCGCAACCTGGGCCTGCATCTTTCCTGGCTGCGCGCCCTCGACACCCTGATCAGCGGCCAGGACGTGAGCATCGACGCCGGCGACATCAACGGCCGTCTGTTTTTCAACGTGGCCGGCATGGGGCTGGACGGGCTGATTTCCAAGAAATTCAACCTGGAATCCAGGACGCGCGGCATCCTGCCCTATGTCTATTTCGCCCTGAAGGGCTACATGGAAATGCCCCCGTTCCGCGTGCGCGTCCGCACCGAAACCAGCGAGTTCGAGGAAGACATCCTGATCCTGGCCCTGGCCAACTTCCGCGAATATGGCGCCAAGGCCGTCATCGCCCCCCACGCCTCGCCCTACGACCGGCGGCTCGACCTTTGCCTGCTGAAGAAATTCAACCTGCTGCAGTCATCGCTGAACGTGCAGCGGCTGTTCACCGGCACCATCGACAAGTTCCCCTTTTACCGAACCGCCCAGTTCGAGCAGGCGCAGATCCGCTCGCTGAGCGGACCGATCCCCTATCACTTCGACGGCGAGTACGGGGGCAGCGAGCTGGAGGCATTCGACGTGCGCGTGCTGCCGGCCGCGGTACGCGTGCGCATCCGCCCTTTCAAAGGGTAAAAAAAAAGGGAAGAATCGCTTCTTCCCTTTTTTGCAGGAATGTTCGGGTCAGTCCACAGCGGACGCTTTTTGTTCGGTCACCAGGCCGAGGATTTCCACCTGCGCTTCCTTGATGGCGTTCATGACGTCCACCACTCTGCCGTAAGAGGCTTCCAGGTCAGCTTTCAACAGGACCTTTTTCTCGGTCCGCTGCATTTCCTCCATCTTGTCGAGGATCAGCTGCCCCAACTTCGCCAGATCTTCCACCGGAGTCTCATCCAGAGCCACTTCCCCGGTCTTCTTGACGTAAACGGTGAACATCTGGCTGGGGTCGGGCTGGTTGGCCACGTACTTGGCTTCGGGCAGAGTGACGTTGGCCCCTTTCTGGATCATCGGCGTCACGATCATGAAGATGATCAGCAACACCAGGAGGATGTCGCAGAGAGGCACAACGTTTGGCTCAGATTTTGCAGTTTTCGAGCCGCCGATATCGACACTCATAGTCGACTCCCTTACTTGGACTTCAGCTTGATAAAATGATCAATCAGCTCCGAGGAGGCGTTGGCCATTTCACCGGTGAAGATGTCCACGCGGTTCAGCAGGATGTTGAAGAACCAGACGGCAACGACGGCAACGATGATGCCGAAGCCGGTGGTGATCAGGGCTTCCGCGATGCCGCCGGCGACGGCGCCGATGCCGCCCGAACCGGAGACTTTCATGCCCTGGAAGGCGGTGATGATGCCGAAGACGGTGCCGAACAGGCCGACGAACGGACCGGTGGAGCCGATGGTGGCCAGGCCGTTCAAGCCTCTCTTGAATTCCTGAACGCCCTTGATGGTGGCGCGCTCAATGGCCCGCTTGGCCGACTCCACCACTTCGGGCTGGGCCGAGCGGCTGTCCTGCTGGAACTGCAGCTCGTTCAGGCCGGCGACCAGCACCTTGGCCAGGTGGCTGTTCTTGAAGCGCTTGTCGGAGGAGAGCTTGATGGATTCCTCCACCTTGCCTTCGCGCCAGAGGCCGGAGATCAGCTTGAGCAGGTCGCGGGACTGCTTTTTCGCCTTGTTGAACACGATCGCCCTCTCGATGCCGGTGGCGAAGCAGTACACCGACATGAACAACAGAGTGAAGACGACCGCCCTGGGAATGAAACTCATACTGTGCCACATTTCAACTAGATCCCATGACATAGGAAACCTCCTAAATTGGTTTTATTTATTAATTCTGCCCGTGGACTTGCCCACGTGGGAATTACTGGTTCTGCAGCGTGAACGTGACCGTGGCCGTGAAAATGACCGGCTTCGGGATGCCGTTCAGGATGTACGGCTCATAGACCCACTGCTTGATGGCGCTGACCGCCGCGTCATTGAGCAGCGGGTGGCCGGCGACCACCCGGGCATTGCGCACGCGGCCGTAAATGTCGGTCATGGCCTCGATGATGACCACACCCTGGATGCGCGCCGTCAGGGCGATCTGGGGATAGATGGGCTTGACCTGCTTGATCAGCTTGGGGCGCTGCACGCTGGCGATGCGAATGGCCTGCTCGGCACCTTCGATCAACTGGCCGCCCTCGACGCCGCCCAGGACGCCGCCGACAACGCCGCCCTCGACGCCGCCCTCGACGCCGCCTTCGACGCCGCCCTCGATCCCGAAGCTGCCGATATCCTCTTCCTGGATGATGGTGGGCACCTCGATGGGGGCGACCAGGCGGCCGGCGATGATCGGCCGCGCTTCGACCTTTTTGGTCTGTTCAGCGGCTTTCTGCTGGCCACCGCTCTTTTTCTTGGCCGCCGGCGGGGGCGGGGGCGGGGGCGGGGGCGGGGAGCCGATGAAGACATTGGTCACCTTGATTTCCGGCAGGTTGGAATCGGCCATCATCAAGGGCACAACGACAACGGAAGCGATCGCAACGCCATGGATCAACAGGGAGATGGGCAGGGTCAAGTATTTCTTGGTTGCTTTGCGCTTCTCTCCCGATATGATCAAGGATTCGCCAAACATGCTAGGCCTCCCTAATAGTATTTTGATAATATTTCCAAGTCATCTTATATAACAAAACAGCTCGCGATTCAAGTCCAATTTTAACTTTTTTTTCTTTTTAGCAGGAACCGCTCCCAGACCTTCAGCCAGGCGCAGGACTGGTAGATCGTCGAATAGGAACCGGCGATGACGCCCACCAGCATCGTGAAGGCGAAGGGACGGATCACTTCGCCGCCGAAGAGGAACAGGGAGAGGACGGTGAGCAGCACGGTCAGGGAGGTGAATATGGATCGGCTCAGGGTCTGGTTGATGCTTTTGTCCAGAATGGCCTCCAGGTTGTCCTTCCTCATGATCTTGAGGTTGTCGCGCAGGCGGTCGAAGACAACGATGGTGTCGTTGATCGAATAACCGGTGATGGTCAGCAGGGCCGCGACGACCTGCAGCGACATCTCGATGCGGAAGAACAGGATGAAGGCGAGGGCGATCAGCACGTCGTGGGCCAGGGTGAGGATGCCCGACAGCCCGAACAGCGGCTTGAAGCGGAAGCCGATGTAGATCAGCATGCCGATCAGCGCCCAGATGCAGGCCAGCATGGCCTTGCGCCGCAGGTCCTTGCCCACCTGCGGGCCGACGAACTCGACGCTCAGGAATGTGTACTTGCCCAGGAAAGCTTCGGAACGCAGCCGGGAGATGACGCGGTTCTTGACGCCGGCCTTTTCCAGCTCGGAAAAATCGCCAATGATGCCGCTGCCGCTTTTGCGCAGGCCGATGATCAGCCGGGCGCTCTCCCGGGCATCCCCGTCGGCAATGCCCTGGTCGCGCAGGAAGCGGGCGATCTCGCCCTCGGCCGCGTTGTTCAGGTCGATCTTGCCGGCGGCGGCCTGGGCGCGTCCGGCTTCATCCATGATGCCCCGGCGGATTTCGCGGGCCACCAGTTCGTATTCCTCGATGTCCTCCAGCTTCTCGGCGCCTTGCAGATTGAGTCTCTTCAGCGAGGCCAGCGTCTTGATGAAGAACTTGTTCTCGCCGCCGATGCGCGTGATCTGGGCGTCGCCCAGGTTGATCCCGGCCAGGGAGGCGCGCAGCTGGTTGACCGAAGTCGGCTGCTGGAAGCTGACTTCAATCAGGGTGCCGCCGGAGAAGTCGATGCCCCAGTTGAAGCCGCGGGTGACGAAGACGAACACACCGGCCAGGATGATCAGCCCCGAAAGAGCGAAAGCGACAAAGCGCTTATTGATGAACTTGAACTTGGGTTCTTCCTTGAATAGCTTTAACATCTTCCTCTCCTATATGCTGATCCGGGACAGTTTCCTGCGCCGGCCGTAGGTCAGCTCGAAGATCACCCGCGAAACGAAGATGGCGGTGAACATGCTGGCCACGATGCCGATGATCAGGGTGACGGCGAAGCCCTTGATGGGACCGGTGCCAAACTGGAACAGGAAGACCGCCGAGATGACGGTGGTCAGGTTGGCGTCGAAGATGGTCCAGAAAGCCTTCTTGAATCCGGCGTCGATGGCTGATTTGGGCGACTTGCCGGCGGCGAGCTCCTCGCGAATGCGCTCGAAGATCAGCACGTTGGCATCCACGGCCATGCCGATGGACAGGATGATGCCGGCGATGCCCGGCATGGAAAGCGTGGCGCGGAAATAGGCCATGATGCCCATCAGGATCAGCATGTTCAGCACCAGGGCCAGCACCGAGTTGATGCCCGCGGCGCGGTAATACACCAGCATGAAGAGGACGACCAGCAGCAGGCCGCCCAGGGCGGCGGTCAGCCCCTTGCGGATCGAGTCGGCGCCCAGCGAGGGGCCGATGGTCCGCTCCTCGATGTATTTCAGCGGCGCCGGCAGGGCGCCGGAGCGCAGCACCAGCACCAGGTCATCGACCTCGTCCATGGTGAAGCGGCCCTTGATGATGCCGTCGGCGGAAATGACGTCCTGGATGGTGGCCACGCTCTCGATGCGCTCGTCGAGGACGATGGAGAGCGGCTTGCCGATGTTGGCCGCGGTGAAACGCTCGAACTGGGCCGCCCCCTGGGAGTTGAAAGAGAAGCCGACGGCCGGGGCGCCGTATTCATCCTGGGCGCGGCGGGCGCCCTTGAGGTCCTTGCCCGGGACGACGGTGGCCGCCTTCAGCACGTAGAAGCCCTTGTCCAGGCGCCGCGGGTTGGTGCGCACGATCTCCAGGTCGTCCGGGAGCTGGCCGTTGTATTCCTGGAGCGCCGCCTCCTCGGTCAGGTAGGGCCCGTTGACGACCAGGTGGAACTCCAGCATGGCCGTGCTCTTGATCAGGCCCTTGACGCGTTCGGGGTTGTCGATGCCGGGCAGTTCGATCAGGATGCGGTCGCCGGCCAGCCCTTCCTTCTGGATGGTGGGCTCGGCCACGCCGAACTCGTCGACGCGGTTGCGGATGGTCTCC